>JAHHQX010000005.1 GCA_020026155.1 Actinobacillus sp.
CCGCAACTTCAAAACGCATGATTAAAGAACCAGTAGAAACTTTGTCACCTACTTTAATTAAGATTTCTTTAACAGTACCTGCGAATGGTGCTGGAACTTCCATAGATGCTTTATCACCTTCAACAGTGATGATAGATTGTTCTTCAGCAACAGTATCGCCAACTTTAACCATGATTTCAGTTACGTTAACTTCATCACCACCAATGTCTGGAACATTTACATCTTTGATTGCAGATGTTGCTGCCGCTGCAGGTGCTGCTGCTTGTGCTGCTGGAGCTGGTGCTGCATCAGTTGCGCTTCCTGCAACTTCAAAACGCATGATTAAAGAACCAGTAGAAACTTTGTCACCTACTTTGATTAAGATTTCTTTAACAGTACCTGCGATTGGTGCTGGAACTTCCATAGATGCTTTATCACCTTCAACAGTGATTAAAGATTGTTCTTCAGCAACAGTGTCGCCAACTTTAACCATAATTTCAGTTACGTTAACTTCATCACCGCCGATATCTGGAACGCAAACATCAACCACTTTTGATGCTGCAGGTGCTGCTGCTGGAGCAGGGGCTGCTTGAGCTGGCGCTGGCGCAGCTGCTGCGTCTGCACCTTCAAGGATTAACATTGGGGTACCAGTTGTAACTTTGTCGCCCACTTTTACGAGAACTTCTTTTACAACGCCTGCTTCTGGTGCAGGAACTTCCATAGATGCTTTGTCGCCTTCTACATTGATAACAGATTGGTCAACTGCGATTTTGTCGCCTGGTTTTACCATTACTTCCGTTACTGTTACTTCGTCACTACCAATATCAGGAATATTGATTTGTTTTGTCATTTTTATTTTCCTTGTTAGTAGGTGAGCATAAAAATGCTCACCTTTGGGTTAAAAGAGGTTACGTGAATAACCCGACTTATGCGTAAAGTGGGTTAATGCGGTCTGCATCGATACCATATTTAGCAATTGCATCTGCGATAGCTTGTTTTTCAACTTTACCTTCTTTAGCAAGTGCAGAAAGTGCAGCAATTACAACATGGTGAGCGTTCACTTCGAAGTGTTCACGTAAGTTTTCACGGCTGTCAGAACGACCGAAACCGTCAGTACCTAATACAGTGTAGTTTGTAGTTGGTACGAATGCACGGATTTGTTCTGGGAATAGTTTCACGTAGTCAGTTGCAACGATAGCAGGTGCATCGTTCATTACTTGAGTTACGTATGGAACACGTGGAGTTTCTGTTGGGTGTAACATGTTCCAACGAACAGTGGTTTCACCTTCACGTGCAGCTTCAGTAAATGAAGTTGCGCTATAAACATCAGAGCTAATACCGAAGTCTTTAGCCAATAATTGAGCAGCTTCACGAACGTGGCGTAAGATTGCACCAGAACCAAGTAATTGAACTTTACCTTTTTCTTTGCCTTCTGATTTAACAGTTTCAAATTTGTAAAGACCTTTACGAATACCTTCTTCAGCACCTTCAGGCATTGCTGGTTGATCGTAAGTTTCGTTTAAGGTTGTGATGTAGTAGTAAACATTTTCTTGTTCTGGACCATACATACGGCGGATACCGTCTTGGATGATTACTGGAACTTCAAATGCGAATGCTGGATCGTAAGAGATACAGTTAGGAATGATTGAAGATTGAATATGGCTGTGACCATCTTCGTGTTGTAAACCTTCACCATTTAATGTTGTACGACCAGAAGTACCACCGATCATGAAACCACGTGCTAATTGGTCACCCGCTAACCACATTAAGTCACCAACACGTTGGAAACCAAACATAGAGTAGTAAACGAAGAATGGAATCATTGGCACATCATTTACAGAGTAAGATGTTGCTGCTGCGATCCAAGATGCTGTTGCACCTTGTTCATTGATACCTTCTTGTAGAACTTGACCATCAGTTGCTTCACGATAGTAAGCTACTTGATCACGGTCTTGTGGAACGTAAGTTTGACCGTTCGGGTTGTAGATACCGATTTGACGGAATAAACCTTCCATACCGAATGTACGAGCTTCATCCGCTACGATAGGAACGATATGTTGTCCAAGACCTTGTTTTTTCAATAGGATATTTAAAGTACGAACGAACGCCATAGTCGTAGAGATAGGGCGAGCTTGTGCTTCAAATAATTGAGAGAATTCTTCTAACGCAGGAACGTCTAATTGTTGTGTAAAGCGCGGTAAACGGCTTGGTACATAACCTTTTAATTCGTTACGACGTGCGTGTAAGTATTTGTATTCTTCAGAATCTTCTTTGAATGTGATGTATGGAAGTTTTTCAACTTCTTCATCAGTTAAGTTAATGTTGAAGAAATCACGGATGTGTTTAACGCTGTCCATGTTAAGTTTTTTAACTTGGTGAGCAATGTTACGACCTTCAGCCGCAGCACCCATACCGTAACCTTTAACAGTGTGCATAAGGATAACGCATGGTTGACCTTTCACTTCTTTCGCTGCTTTATATGCTGCGAATACTTTAAGTGGGTCATGACCACCACGAGTTAAAGTAGAAAGTTCTTCATCAGTCATATCTGCAACTAATGCAGCAGTTTCTGGGTAACGACCGAAGAAGTGTTCACGCATGTATGCAGGATCTTTAGAAGAAATAGTTTGGTAGTCACCATCTACAACTTCCATCATAAGTTGCATTAATTTACCGCTCTTATCTTTTTCGAATAATGCATCCCATTTGCTGCTCCAAAGAACTTTGATAACTTTCCAGCCAGCGCCAGTGAAGTTAGCTTCAAGTTCTTGAACGATTTTGCTGTTACCAGTAACTGGACCGTCAAGACGTTGTAAGTTACAGTTGATAACAAATACTAAGTTATCAAGTTTTTCACGTGCAGCGAATGCTAAAGCACCACGTGATTCTACTTCGTCCATTTCACCGTCACCTAAGTAAGCGTAAACGGTTTGTTCGCTAGTATCTTTTAAGTTACGGTTATGTAAGTATTTTAAGAAACGAGCTTGGTAGATTGCGTTCAATGGACCAAGACCCATAGAAACGGTAGAGAATTGCCAGAAATCAGGCATTAATTTAGGGTGAGGGTAAGAAGAAAGACCTTTACCATGAACTTCTTGACGGAAGTTGTTCATTTGTTCTTCTGTTAAACGACCTTCAACGAATGCACGAGCATACATACCTGGCGCACTGTGACCTTGGAAGTAAACTAAGTCACCGCCATCTTTTTCGTTGCGTGCACGGAAAATATGGTTGTAAGCAACTTCATACATAGTTGCTTCAGATTGATAAGTTGCGATATGACCACCGAGTTCTAAATCTTTTTTAGATGCACGAAGAACCATCATTACCGCATTCCAACGAATCGCAGCGCGAATACGTTTTTCTAAGTCTAAGTTACCTGGATATTGTGGTTGTTCTGAAACAGGAATGGTATTGATATAGTCTGTTGTAAGACCAGAAGGTAGAGAAACAGCTTGTGAACGTGCGTGTTGCATAAGTTGTTCGATGATGTATTGGGCTCTTTCTGTACCTTCTTCACGAATAACTGAGTCAATAGCTAATAACCAATCTTTAGTTTCGACTGGATCTACGTCATTTCTTAATGTATCTGACATAGTCTTTTCCTTTTTTGTTAAAAAGTTAATGATATGTTTAATTAAAAAATTAAACGGTGGAGTAAACTGAATAATAATTGTACAAATTAACGTCAAAACTTAGCAAATGTAAATATAAAGTTAATTTTAAGTACTCGGGTTGCTATTCTAGTACGAAAACTCAGAAAGTGCGACACCTTTTATAAGTAATGATCTAAAAATAAAATGTTAATTATGTTACGTCTGAGTAAAAAACACGCAAAGTGTGTGTAAAGTAGTAAATTTCTATGTCATAAATTGATTTAGAACAGATAAAATTACCGCATGCTCAAATATTAAGGAATAAAATATGCAAGATAATGGGATGGGTCCGACCATTGACCTCGCACAAATGTTGATAAAACGACCAAGTATTAGTCCAAATGATGAAGGATGTCAGGAAATCTTAAAAACACGATTACGCGATAAAGGATTTGATATTACGACTTTGCATTTTGATGATACGCATAACTTGTGGGCAACGCATGGACAGGGTGAGCCAGTTTTCGTATTTGCAGGACATACAGATGTGGTCCCTGTTGGCGATGAATCCCAATGGGACACGCCCCCATTTTCGGGCAAAATTATGGGAGATCGTTTAATTGGACGAGGAGCTGCCGATATGAAAGGCTCTCTTGCTGCAATGATTGTGGCTGCAGAAAATTTTGTAACCGCATACCCTCATCATAAAGGAACGGTCGCATTTCTTATCACTTCCGATGAAGAAGATAGTGGTAAAAACGGGACTAAGCGAGTGGTAGAATGGCTGATGGAAAAACAGCAACCTGTTACTTATTGTTTGGTCGGAGAGCCGAGTAGTACGGAAAAACTAGGAGATGTTGTTAAAAATGGACGCCGTGGTTCCTTAATCGGCTACCTCCGTATTTTTGGCATACAGGGGCATGTGGCATATCCGCATTTAGCCGAGAATCCTATTCACCGTGCATTACCTTTTTTAAATCAATTGGTTAATTATGAATGGGATAAAGGAAATGAATTTTTCCCGAAAACCAGTTTACAAATTACTAATATTCATGCAGGGCAGGGCAGTACGAATGTAATTCCACCTTATGTAGATATTCAATTTAATCTCCGCTATAGCTCTGATCTTACCCATGAAATTATAGAAAACGTTGTTGAAACCTTATTAAAAGAGAATGGGTTAAAATATGAAATAAAGTGGCATTTATCAGGAAAACCATTCTTTACCGCGCCAGGGCGTTTTACGGATGCCGTTAGATCTGCTGTAAAAAGTGTTACACAAGTAGATAGTGAATTAAATACAACTGGTGGCACATCAGATGGGCGTTTTATTGCACAAACGGGCGCCGATGTCGTTGAGTTAGGTCCGATAAATGCCTTGATTCATAAAGTAAATGAATGGACATCTTGTCAAGATTTAATCCAGCTTGAAAAAATCTATCAATTAATTTTAGAAGATTTATTGATTAAGTGAGGCAATATGCAAGAAGAAGCGGTTTTAACGGGAAAAACACGTGCACATTTACATGCGCTCTCAGCGGAAGGGCATTATTTACAACCCGAAGTAGCCGAAGCGTTTAAAAAATTACAAGAGGCCGCTAAAGAAGCAGGATTTAATTTACAACCAGCGAGCAGTTTTCGTGATTTTGAGCGCCAAAAAGCGATTTGGAATGCGAAATTTACTGGACAACGTAAGGTTCATGATGATACAAGTACACCTATCGAGCTAGCTGGAATGGATGAGTGGCAAAAATGCCAAGCAATTTTACGTTGGTCTGCATTACCGGGACTGAGTCGTCATCACTGGGGAACGGAAATAGATATTTATGATCCTGACTTACTTCCTCAAGGAAAAGCGTTACAATTAGAACCGTGGGAATACGAATTAGGTGGCTATTTTTATACGTTAACTGAATGGTTAAAAGATCACGCCCCGAAATTCGGATTTTCTTTTTGTTTTCTTAATTTACCTGAACAATATTTATTTGGGCGAGAACCATGGCATTTAACGTATTTACCGCTCTCCCAAACGCTTGCTCAGCAAATGAATAAACAAGTATTATTAAATGCATGGGAAAATGAGGATCTAGCCGGCAAAGCAACGCTAGTATCTCATTTAGATGAAATTTTTACTCACTACTTTATAAAGGATAAAAACGAAAAATGAATAAAAAGTTATTGTTAAGCAGCGTGCTTTTTTTTGCAGGTTTAGCACAAGCAAATAATATTCACCTTAATCAGCCTCTACCGGCAGTAACAGTAACTGATTCTGGCGAAGTGACTTTACACGATGGCAAAATTGGTCACAAACCTTGGTATAGCCAAGAATTAAAAGGGAAAGTACGCGTTCTGCAACATATTGCGGGACGCGTAAGCGCACAAAAAATGAATAACGATTTAATGGTGCTTCTTGGAAAAGAAAAATTAAATCCAAAAGACTACCAAACAACAACGATTATTAATGGTGATGATGAAATGTTTGGTACGGGATTCTTAATCCAACGTGCGGTAAATAACGGTAAAAAGGATCACCCAGGAACCCAAGTAGTCATGGATAATGAGGGTGTTGTTAAAAAAGCATGGGATCTTAAACCAGAAGATAGCCTTATCGTTGTATTAGATAAAGCGGGGAAAGTACGCTTTGTGAATGAAGGTAAACTCACCCAAGCACAAATCAAAGAAGTCCTTGATTTAACGCAAAAATTACAATAAGTTTTATTAAAAAGTTAAAATCAAAGTAAATTTGCCTATTTTTTTCATGGAGAATAGGCAAATTTTTTTTAACATTTTTAAAAAATTTTGTTAAACTTCGCGCCCCGTTATTACAAAATAACAAAGGAATATAGAAGAGTAGAAAAAACAGTTAAACCCCTACATTTTTTAGTACTTTTTAAGTAAATTCTATCAAAATAGGGGATAAGTTAGACTATAGAACAATATGAATATAAATTTTTCTAACTTTTTAATTTTAAAAGTAAATTTCTATTCTGATTTTTGAGATTGCCAGAATTATCAGCAAAGGCGTTATTTTTCTGTGATTATAATCACATTTTTAACATTTGCATTACACTAAACTTACAAAATGGATTACAATCTCGCCCAGTTAGTTTTTTTATTTATCTTTAACTATTAAATGGAGCTTATATGGCACTTTTTTTGAGTATCTTTCCGATTGTTTTACTCATTTATTTAATGGTAAAACGTAAGGCATGGCCTTCTTATGTTGCACTTCCATGGATCGCAGCAGTTATTTTGATTATTCAATTGGTTTATTTTAAAACCGATATCGTAACTGTTAGTGCGAACATCATGTCAGCATTAATCGCTGTTCAAACACCGATTACTGTTATCTTCGGTGCAATTTTATTTAACCGTTTCTGTGATGTTTCTGGTGTAACAGATACATTACGTAAGTGGTTAGGGCACATCAATCCAAATCCAGTCGCACAATTGATGATCATCGGTTGGGCATTTGCATTCATGATTGAAGGTGCGAGTGGTTTCGGTACCCCAGCAGCAATTGCTGCACCAATTCTTGTTGGTTTAGGTTTCCCACCATTACGCGTAGCAATGCTTGCGCTTGTGATGAACTCTGTACCCGTTTCTTTCGGTGCAGTAGGTACACCAACTTGGTTCGGTTTTGCACCATTAAATCTTCCAACACATGAAATTCTACAAGTTGGGGCAATTAGTGCAATCATCCACGCATTCGCATCAATTGTGATTCCTGTAATGGCATTACGTTTCATCGTAAGCTGGCAACAAATTCGCAAAAATATCGTATTTATCTACATCAGTGTTTTCGCTTGTGTAATTCCTTACGTATTAATTGCATTTGTAAACTATGAATTCCCTGCATTAGTAGGTGGTGCTGTAGGTCTATTTATCTCTGTTTGGGCAGCTAATAAAGGTTGGGGTCTTGAAAAAGATGAAAGCCACACTGAAGCAAGTGCTGTAACAGGTAAAGCATTAAGTAAAGCACTTTTCCCTACAGGTTTATTAATTTTTATCCTTATCATTACACGTATTAAACAACTTCCATTCAAAGGAATGTTAAACGATGCAACACATTGGGTAGGGGGACAATTAGGCTCTTTAGGTTACTTCGATGTAAGTAAAGGTTTAGTATTAAGTTTAAATCATATCTTCGGTACTGATATTACTTCTAGCTACAAACTTTTATATGTACCAGCATTAATTCCATTTGTAATCACAGTGTTAATCGCAGTACCGGTATTTGCAATTTCAGCAAAACAAACTGGTGCTATTTTTAAAGAAAGTTTACAACAAAGTCGTAACCCATTCTTAGCATTAGTAGGCGCATTAATCATGGTTAAATTAATGTTAGTTGGTGGTGATCATTCAATGGTTAAAATCATTGGTAAAAGCTTCGCAGAAGCTACAGGTCATTATTGGACATTATTTGCTGCTTATTTAGGTGCTATCGGTTCATTCTTCTCTGGATCTAACACTGTATCTAACTTAACATTTGGTAGTGTTCAATTATCAACAGCTGAAATGACAGGCTTATCAGCAACCTTAATTCTTGCATTACAATCTGTTGGTGGTGCAATGGGTAACATGGTATGTATTAATAATATCGTAGCGGTAAGTTCAGTATTAAATATTGATAATCAAGAAGGTACTATCATTAAGAAAACAATCGTTCCAATGATTGTTTACGGTATTATCGCAGCGGCTGTTGCATTAACAATAATCCCACTATTTTTTCATGTGTAATTAATGAAAAAAGAGTTGGCAAAATGTAAAAATAATGTAAAATTAACACCCGTAACCCGCCGTTTTTAAATATTAAATTTACATAAATGGTAGGAGTTTGTTTTAAAATATCTGCCGACAAAAGTCGGCAGGTTATCATCATTTAACAATCCTTTTATACATAAGGAGAGGATTATGAGTTTCGATATTAATGTGAAATATCCTAGCGTTGAATATTTACGCCGTCGCGCTAAACAACGTATGCCACGTTTTTCTTACGACTACTTAACTGAAGGTTGTAACGAAGACATCAACGTTCACAAAAATACTGCGGAAATTCGCGAAGTAGAAGTATTGTCACGTTACATGACTGACTACCGTGAATCTTCAATGAAAAAAGAGTTATTTGGCGAAGTTTATGATGCACCATTCGGTATCAGTGCCGTTGGTCTTCAAGGTTTAATGTGGCCAAATAGCCCTGAAATTCTTGCGAAAACCTCAAAAGAACACAACATTCCATTCATGCTTTCAACTGTAACTACAATGAGCATTGAAGAATGTGCGAAAATTACTGATGGTCGTTTCTGGTTCCAACTTTACTACCCTAAAAACGACGAATACCGTAAAGATATCTTAAAACGTGCATGGGATAACGGCTGTCGCGTACTTTGCTTATTAGCAGACGTACCGACCTTCGGTTACCGTCCTAAAGATATCTATAACGGTTTTGGTATGCCACCTGCAATGTACTTCCGTAACATTGTAAATGCGGCAACTAAACCAACTTGGGCAATCGAAACTCTAGAAAATGGCGTATTACCACGCTTCAAAACTCTTGAAAAATACATGAACAAAGGTATGGACCTTCGTCAATTAGGTATCTTCATGGATGACTTCTTTGATGGTAAATTAACTGTTGATCGTATTAAAGGTATTCAAGACATTTGGCCAGGTAAAATCGTTATCAAAGGTATGGCGAGTCCAGAAGATGCACAAACTGCATTAGATCTTAACGTTGACGGTGTTATCGTGTCTAACCACGGTGGTCGTCAATTAGATGCTGGTCCATCAAGTATCGCAACCTTAAAACCAATCCTAGACGTATTAAAAGGCAAAATGACCGTTATGATGGATAGTGGTATGCGCAGTGGTCCAGATATTGCTAACTGTATCGCAAGCGGTGCTGAATTCTGTTTCTTAGGTCGTGCTTGGATGTACGGTGTTGGTGCATTAGGTAAGAAAGGTGGTGACCAAGTTGCTCAAATCTTGAAACGCGAATTCTTACAAGTAATGCAACAATTGAACTGTGATAAAGTAGAACACTTACCAGACTACTTAATCAAACCTGCTAAATCAATCGAATTACCAGGTAAAGTTCAAAAATAAGTTTTGAATATTCAGTAAAAAACAGGTCTTATGACCTGTTTTTTTATGCTCAAAAATCGTGCTCTTGTGTGAGCCTATAAGAAATTTTATCCCCTTTCTCTTGAAACACCCGCATTTATCCCCATATCAGTAAAACGTTTTATAATAAAAAGGATAAACAAATGACAACAATTGTCAGCGTTAGACGCAATGGTAAAGTCGTCGTAGGTGGCGATGGACAAGTTTCTTTAGGTAATACCGTCATGAAAGGTAATGCACGCAAAGTAAGACGCTTGTATAAAGGGAAAGTCCTTGCAGGATTTGCAGGGGGTACAGCAGACGCGTTTACACTTTTTGAGCTTTTTGAACGTAAGCTAGAAATGCATAACGGACACTTATTGAAAAGTGCTGTTGAACTTGCAAAAGACTGGCGTACTGACCGAGCTTTACGTAAACTAGAAGCCATGTTGATCGTTGCAGACGAAACGGAAAGCCTTATCATTACCGGTATCGGTGACGTAGTACAGCCAGAAGAAGATCAAATTTTAGCGATCGGCTCAGGTGGTAACTATGCACTTTCAGCTGCTCGTGCACTCGTAGAAAATACCGATCTATCAGCTCGTGAAATCGTAGAAAAATCTTTAAAAATTGCGGGCGATATCTGCGTATTCACTAACACAAACTTCACGATTGAAGAATTACCATAACAATAATGACCGATTTTGATGAACGGGGCTAAAAATGCCTTGCAAAATCGGTTTACTATTATAAAAAGTCATCATAACAAAGAGAACGTATCAAAACGGACTCGAGAAAAAAGGATAGAATTATGTCTGAAATGACACCAAGAGAGATCGTTTCCGAATTAGATAAACATATCATCGGACAAGCAAATGCAAAACGTGCCGTTGCCATTGCACTTCGCAACCGCTGGCGCCGTATGCAACTTCAAGAACCACTACGTCATGAAGTGACCCCAAAAAACATCCTTATGATTGGTCCAACTGGTGTGGGTAAAACTGAAATCGCACGCCGTTTAGCAAAATTAGCAAAAGCACCGTTTATCAAAGTTGAAGCGACCAAATTTACCGAAGTAGGGTATGTAGGTAAAGAAGTGGACAGTATTATTCGTGACTTAACCGAAAGTGCGATGAATCTTGTTCGCCAACACGAAATTGAAAAAAATAAAGTGCGTGCGGAACAATTTGCTGAAGAACGTGTTCTTGACGCATTATTACCGCCAGCGAAAGATCAATGGGGTAATGTAGAAAGCACTGATCCAAATAACGCAACACGCCAAGTTTTCCGTAAAAAATTACGTGAAGGGCAACTTGATGATCGTGAAATCGAAATCGATGTTGCTTCGCAAGGCATGAACGTAGAAATCATGACCCCACCGGGCATGGAAGAAATGACAAGCCAACTGCAATCTATGTTCCAAAACCTTTCTTCAGATAAAACTGAAAAACGCAAAATGAAAATCAAAGATGCGTTAAAAGTATTAATCGAAGAAGAAGCAGCAAAACTTATCAAACCTGAAGAATTAAAACAAAAAACCATTGATGCAGTAGAGCAAAATGGTATCGTTTTCATTGATGAAATTGATAAAATTTGTAAAAAAGGCGAATACAGCGGTGCAGACGTATCACGCGAAGGTGTACAACGTGACTTACTTCCATTAGTCGAAGGAACCACTGTAAATACCAAACACGGCATGGTAAAAACTGACCATATCCTATTCATCTGCTCAGGTGCGTTCCAAGTGTCACGCCCATCTGATCTTATCCCTGAATTACAAGGTCGTTTACCGATTCGTGTCGAACTTTCAGCATTAACTGCAGAAGATTTTGAACGCATCCTTACCGAACCAAATGCATCATTAACTGAACAATACCAAGCATTAATGGCAACAGAAGGTGTGAGCATTACTTTCACTGAAGATGCAATCAAGAAAATCGCAGAAGCAGCCTTCCATGTAAATGAAAAAACCGAAAATATCGGTGCACGTCGTTTACACACTGTAATGGAACGCCTCATGGATAAAATCTCTTTCGACGCAAGCGAAATGAATGGTCAAAGCGTAGAAATTGATGGCGCTTACGTCACCAACGCCCTTGACCTCGTTGTCGAAAACGAAGATTTAAGCCGCTTTATCCTATAAGCCATTACTTTCTTAATTTAAGAAAGCCAAAATAACCACGCCCCAATTTTCATAAAATTTTATGATTTTCGGGGCGTGGTTTTATATTGGGTCATGAAACTGTCTAAGTGTTTATTACTGGGTATTATTAATGAGCGAGTAGGCAGGGCTCCCACCCACTGCACACGTATCCCGAGTCTATTTCACCTCTTCGACTGCGATCTGGGAGATTCATCGCTTTTCTACTCGCTTCACCAATCTAACAAAGCGTATGAATTATGCAAGATAATTTGTGTTCAGGAAATTGCTTGTATTATGGTTATTACCAGAATTTAAGCTAGGCATAAAGTACTCAAAATATTAATCAAGAATAATGAGGTAGGAGGTTTCTTGGTATAAGGGATTTTTTGATCCATGTCATCGCAAATTTTGACTGTTCCTTTAAAATCACCGCCTTTTACAATGAGGAGGTATTTATGAAAGGATCGATGCCAATAAAAGAGCGAATGCCAATGCATAAAAAATGTGGCATTGCATTAATAATTTTTTTTGTTCTACTATTCGTAGCCCTTAATAATCACAGTGATTCGATCGGGCAAGGCGAGCGTGACACATCCCTGCTTGCACAAGTAGCAGGATCTTCCGATAATTCCACTGATTCCATAGAGGAAAGACCTGATTCTGATGTCGCTGAAGCACGAGAAAAATTGATTACACCGACTGCACAAGAATTTTTAAAATTAGAAATTGTTAGCGATCTTTTAAATCGTGAGGATATTAATAAGAAAAGCAATACTTGGATTAGAAGCACGCGTAAAGAAATGCTAGTACAAGCGATCGAGGATTTTAAGGATGGGGATAATACAAAATTGTCAAGAATGGCAGCCCGATCTGCATTCCGTGCGCTTGTAATTAATCAGGGCAAATCATGCCGTAATGGTAGAATAGATACAGCGTGTTTAAAAAAATTAGACCACATTTCTAAAGCTCAATATCAAAAAGCCGAAAAAGCATTTTTTAATGCTGGATTAGATTTAGCTTCTTTTGAAGAATAAACATTACCAATGGGGGGCACGTTGCGCCCTTTTTTGTTTTGTAAATTCATAGACTCTCGATAAAATAGTAAGACTTCACGAAGTCTACTGTTCACTGATGATAACGATAATTTCAATTTCCGCACTATTTCCACAGGTTCCATTGTAAGAATAACATACATTTTTATAGTAACTAGAGATGAAGTGTACGGATTATTTGAACAAAAAGGGGAAATAATGAATAAATAAAAAACCACGCCCTAAAAATCATAAAATTTTATGAAAATCGGGGCGTGGTTTTTAAGAGGCGATAACCTCTTAATTAGTTCTCAGATGTGTTTTCAAACAACGCATCGATAAACTCTTCGGCGTTGAATGGGCGGAGGTCTTCGATTTGTTCGCCGACGCCGATGTAGCGGATTGGGAGTTTAAATTGATCCGCGATAGCGAAGATAACCCCACCTTTTGCACTACCATCAAGTTTGGTGATATTGATCCCAGTTACGCCAACCGCTTCGTTAAAGAGTTTTGCTTGGTTAATCGCATTTTGACCAGTACCTGCATCAAGGGTGAGCATAATTTCGTGTGGTGCAGTTTCATCATATTTTTTCATAACACGCACAATTTTCTTAAGCTCATTCATCAAGTTATCTTTATTTTGTAAACGACCTGCGGTATCCGCAATAAGCACATCGATATTTTTTGCCGCAGCAGATTGCATCGCATCAAAAATAACAGAGGCAGAATCAGAACCTGTTTTTTGTGCGATAACAGGAATATTATTGCGTTCGCCCCAAACTTGTAATTGTTCGACGGCCGCCGCACGGAAAGTATCCCCAGCCGCAAGCATCACTGATTTACCTTGTTGTTGGAATTGGCGAGCAAGTTTCCCGATAGTTGTGGTTTTACCCACACCATTCACACCAACCATTAAAATGACATAAGGTTTTTTGCTTGAGTCAACTTCAAGTGGGGCAGAAACAGGCGCAATGATATCGCTTAATTCTTGTTTAAGTTGTTGATAAAGCAGATCGGCATCTTT
This sequence comes from Actinobacillus sp., assembly GCA_020026155.1. Taxonomy (GTDB): domain Bacteria; phylum Pseudomonadota; class Gammaproteobacteria; order Enterobacterales; family Pasteurellaceae; genus Actinobacillus_C. The sequence goes on from JAHHQX010000005.1 coordinate 13,876, forward strand.
CAATTGTTTACGACTAGCGTGTTGGGTTAAGTTATTGATAATTTTTGTGGTTGTAGGTACGCCAATATCCGCGATCAATAATTGTTCTTCTAATTCTTCAAACAAATCATCATCAATTTTTTTACCGCTAAATAACCCTTTAAAACCTGAACCAATATTTTGTTTAGTTTTGACTAAACCACGCACTAAACGGCTAAAGAAACCGCCACGACCCTTTGGTTTTTCTTGCGTTTTTTCTACAACAGGTTGCTCTTCAACAATCGCAGTTTCTTCTTTTGCAACAGGTTGTTCTTCAACAACCACCGTTTCTTCTTCTGCAACAGGCTGTTCTTCAACAACCGCAGGTTTTTCTTCCGCAACAGGTTGCTCTTCAACAACCGCAGTTTCTTCTTTTGCAACAGGTTGTTCTTCAGCAACCGCAGTTTCTTCTTCTGCAATAGGTTGTTCTTCAACAACCGCGGTTTCCTCTTCTGCAACAGGTTGTTCTTCAACAACCGCAGGTTCTTCTTCCGCAACAGGCTGTTCTTCAACAACCGCAGTTTCTTCTTCCGCAACTGGTTGTTCTTCAACAATCGCAGTTTTTTCTTCCGCAACAGGTTGTTCTTCAACAACTGCGGTTTCTTCTTCTGCAACAGGTTGATTTTCAACAATCGGTGCTGTTTCGGATTCAACGATAGGTTGGTTTTCTGCAATAGTTGCTTTTTCTGCGTCAGACGATTCTTCAATAACCGCGGTTTCAGATTCAACAATAGGTTGTTCAGTAATCTCGTTTTCTTCTTGCGCCGTTGGTTTTTCTTCAACAATCACGGCTTTTTCTTGTGCGATAACTTTTTCTACGACTTCAACATCGTCTTGTGCTGATGTCTGTTCTACAGGCGTAGTTTCTTGGGCAGCGAGTTCAGTTTCTACTTTTGTTTCAAGCTGTTGTTCGTCATTCGGGATATCTTTTGCTTTTTTCTTTCTACCGAATCCAAATAATGACCAGAAACCGCCTTTTTTGCTCTCATTTGACATAAAATAATCTCACTTTTGATTAAAAATTTTATTTATTTCCCAAATTCGTCAGGAAATCTATTACACTAGATAAAAACTTGCGTATTCTAGCATAAATTAAGAAATCTCTATGAAAAAAAATCAACGAAATATGGCAGATAATAAATCAAATGCAATCGGACAGGTTAGAATCATCTCAGGATTATGGCGTGGTAGAAAATTACCCGTGCTCAATTCCGAAGGGTTAAGACCAACAGGCGATCGCGTTAAAGAAACATTATTCAACTGGTTAATGGGCGAGGTCGCAGGGGCGACTGTTCTTGATTGCTTTTCAGGAAGTGGCTCTCTAGGCTTTGAAGCGTTATCGCGCGGTGCGCAAGAAGTGCTGTTTTTAGAAAAAGATAAACGCGTTGCTGCGCAATTATCACAAAATCTAAAAGCGCTAAAAACGGATAAAGGGCTAGTAAAATGCACCGATACGTTACAATTCTTACGCCAAAATACGGGAAATCAACAATTTGATCTTGTTTTTCTTGATCCGCCATTTCATTTTGATTTAGTGAAACAAACCCTTGCGTTATTGGAAGAATACCACTGGCTGAAAGACAATGCCCTTGTGTATGTCGAAACGGAAAAAGGTGTGACGTTGTCACTTTCTGCAAACTGGGTGTGCGAGAAAGAGCGTGTTACAGGGCAAGTCTGTTACCGTTTATATCGTTACTCAAACGCGGCGGTATAAACCATTTTCTTGGACAATCCAGTCTTGTAATTCAAGATCGAGCAATTCGCACATAAGCGTATCAATTGGCATCTGGGTTTTCTCAGCAAGCTCATCAAGGGAAATAACTTGATAGCCGATATGTTTTAAAAGTGGTGGTTCTTCCCGAGGGGCTTGTTGCGGTTCAAGCATGGCAGGCGACTTGTGAGAGGAAACATACTGATAAGGCTGAAGCACGTCAAGAATGTCGTCCACAGACTCCACAAGCGTTGCCCCTTGGCGAATTAATTGGTGGCAACCTTGGCTAAATTGATTTTGGATGTTACCCGGTAGGGCAAAAATATCACGATTTTGTTCAAGCGCGTAGCGGGTTGTGATGAGCGATCCGCTTTTTAGCCCCGCCTCAATGACTAGGACACCTTGCGATAAGCCACTGATAATTCGATTCCGTTGAGGAAAATGTTTAGCAATTGGCGGTTGGTCGGGCAAAAATTCCGATACAATCACGCCCCGATTTTCGAGAATTTTTTTGGCTAAGGGAACATGCGATTTGGGGTAAATATGATTCAAACCACAGCCTAATACGGCAATCGTTTGTGCATTCATATTAACAACCGCCTCATGGCAAAAGCCATCAATCCCCAACGCTAAACCGCTAGTAATATGAAATCCCGCTAATGTTAGTTCAGTTGCAAAATATTTTGCCCAATATTCGCCATAAGACGAACAATGCCGACTGCCCACCATTGCCATTTGTGGCGTATTTAAAAGTGATTTTTCACCACGAGTAAATAATAACAATGGTGGCGTTGCCGTTTGTTTTAAAAGATAAGGGTAGTCCTCATCAAAAATTGTTATTAGATGGCAATCATCTTGTTGCGCCCATTGCCACGTTTTTTCAATTTCTACTTCATTTGGATGAAACCACGCTCTGATTTGTTTTTCATTCCAACCTAAATGACGAAATGCTTCGCGATCGTAGTTTAATAAATCCATAAGTGAAATTTTTTCTAATATTTGCTTAATTGAGCGCTGACCAAGGTGCGGAATTTGGTTTAAACGTAGTAGGGTTTCGGTAATTTTATATTGGGTAAGTGCAACCATTTTTTGTTCTCAAAAATAAAACAAATTATGCAAAAATTGATAAAAAGATGTTGCGATCCCGATCGAAAAAATCGGATTAGTATTTCTAATGCTTAAAATCTAACTATATGAGGGTTTTTCTTTTGGAGTAATCCGAGTAGAATAAAGCCTGTTTTTTGGAGATAAAAGGAGAGTCTATGCAGCGTATTTTTAATAATGATTTAACCCTTGAGCAATTTGATCCAGAGCTTTATGCCGCAATGGAAGCGGAGGCACAACGTCAAGAAGAACACATTGAACTCATTGCCTCAGAAAACTATACCAGCCCGTTGGTGATGGAAGCCCAAGGTTCGAAATTAACCAATAAATACGCAGAAGGCTATCCGGGCAAACGCTATTATGGCGGTTGTGAATTTGTTGATATTGTTGAAAATCTTGCGATTGAGCGTGCGAAAAAACTATTTGGCGCAGATTATGCAAACGTGCAGCCCCATTCAGGCTCACAAGCAAATGCAGCCGTATATTCTGCATTGGTATCCGCAGGCGATACCATTCTCGGTATGAGCCTTGATCACGGCGGTCATTTAACACATGGCGCAAAAGTGAGTTTTTCAGGCAAAATCTATCACTCTGTACAATACGGGATTAATGAACAAGGCTTGATTGATTACGATAACGTACGTCAATTAGCCATTGAACATCAGCCAAAAGTGATTGTGGCGGGCTTTTCTGCTTATTCACAAGTGGTGGATTGGGCGAAAATGCGTGAAATTGCGGATGAAGTGGATGCTTACTTATTTGTAGATATGGCACACGTCGCGGGGCTAGTTGCGGCAGGGATTTATCCAAATCCAGTTCCACATGCACACGTTGTTACGACAACTACACACAAAACATTAGCGGGTCCGCGTGGGGGCTTAATCCTTGCGACTGGCGATGAAGCACTTTATAAAAAATTAAATAGTGCGGTGTTCCCAACCAATCAGGGCGGTCCATTAATGCACGTTATCGCAGCGAAAGCGGTTTGCTTTAAAGAGGCACTTCAACCTGAATTTACCGCATATCAACACCAAGTATTGAAAAATGCTAAAGCGATGGTGGAAGTGTTTAAAGCGCGTGATTACGATATTGTGTCAAACGGGACTGAAAACCACCTTTTCCTAGTGGATCTCGTTCGCCACAATATTACAGGTAAAGCGGCGGATGCGGCACTTGGTCAAGCTAATATTACCGTGAACAAAAATTCCGTACCAAATGATCCACAAAGCCCATTCGTGACATCAGGGATTCGTATCGGCACACCCGCAGCGACTCGCCGCGGTTTTGGTGAAGCAGAAGTACGCGAATTAGCAAACTGGATATGCGATATTTTAGATAGTATCGGCAGTGAACAAGAAAGCGAAGTTATCCATAATATTAAAGAAAAAGTTATTGCACTTTGCCGCCGTTATCCTGTTTACGGACAATAATTGAAAATTAAGAATGCGACCATATTTGACACTTCAAAATGGTCGCATTTTTCATTGTAAAAAAGAATTTTAAAAATATGTATTTGGAGTCATTATGTTAATTACAAAATCAAAATATAAGCGGGCGCGAATACGGATTAAATTACAACGCCTCGCTTTTATGGAAACAAAATTAGTGTTGCAATTAGTTTTAATTGTCGGCATTTATTATTTAGGGGTGGGGCTATCTCATTTTATGCCCGTCATTCCGGGAAATATTCTTGGTATGGTTTTACTCCTTATCTTTCTACTCAGTGGTGCATTGAAATCAAAATATATTCATGAGGCATGTTCCTTCCTCTTAAAATATATGGCGATCTTCTTTCTACCCGCTGCTGTCGCCTTAATGAGTTGTACCACACTCTTAAAAGGTGCATATTTAAAATTTGCCTTTGTTTGCATTGTTACCACAATTTTAGTCTTTATTGCCACAGTAACCACTGTTGCGATTGTTTCGCGTCTTATTGCACGTAAACAATCTCGGGTTTAAGGAGAGAAAAGATGTACTGGCATTTTATTGGTATCTTGACTTTAGGCACACTCTGTTCAGTTGTGACTTTTAAAGGGGCAACGTGGCTTTATAGCAAACTAAAAACCCCCTTTGCGAATCCTTTACTGGTTTCTGCTGCCATTCTGATTTTACTTTTACTTGTTACCGACATTCCGCTTGAAGAATATGAAAGTGGTACGGTAGCGATCTCATTTTTCCTTGGACCAGCAACGGTTGCATTGGCCTATTCGGTTTATATTCAATGGAATTTATTGAGAGAGAATTTTATCCCTATTTGTGCAGGTTGCTTAGTGGGATCGCTTGTTTCCATGACGAGTGCATATTTCCTTTGTGAAGCCTTGGGGTTAGGGGATAATCTGGCGCTTTCATTTGTACCTAAATCTGTTACTATGCCGATTGCCTTAACCGTTACCCAACAATTAGGCGGAACCGCAGCCATTACTGTTGCCGCCGTGATTGTGACAGGGATTTTAGGCGCGATTCTTTCACCGATGTTGGTGAAAATTTTTAGAATTAAAAACCCAATCGCAACAGGCATCGCTATAGGAACTTGTAGTCACGCCGTTGGTACCACAAAAGCCATCGAAATGGGTGAATTGGAAGGGGCAATGTCAGGGGTGGCGATAGCCGTTTCTGGATTATTAACTACGCTTATTGTCGTTATCGCACGGGTGTGTGGAGGAATTTAGTTATGCAACCTGCAGAAAATATCAAAAAAACAAAATTACGTGAACTGGCAACAGGCGTAACTTTATGGACTTATAATGAGATCCCGATGGTGGAAATTCACCACACAATCGGCGATGCGCTTATCTCTTTGCAAGGCGCACAATTATTACAATGGCAACCGCAAGGCAAAGACAAAAGTTTGCTTTGGCTAAGCGATATTGAGCCTTTTCAACTAGGCAAAGCTATTCGTGGTGGTATCCCGATTTGTTATCCGTGGTTTAATAATGCAGGCACTCCAGCGCACGGTTATGCACGCATAAGCTTATGGGAATTAGTCAGCCATCACGTCACTCCACAAAGTGTATATCTCGTTTTTGGGCTGTTTGATAAAAATGGCACGATTGAAGCCCGTCTTGAAATGCAGTTTGATCAGCATTGTCATCTTATGTTTAAACACTACTTAGAAGATCCCGCTCAAGTGGCGCTTCATAGTTATTTTCAAGTATCAAACATTAAAAATGTTGGGGTAGAAGGGCTATCAGAATGCTGCTTTAATTTCCTCACCGAACGTGATGAAATTGTCCCACCAGTGCGTCATATCAATGGGCATACAGACTGTTGCTACCGCATTCCACGAGAAAGTGAAGTGTCTATCCTTGATGGCACTGATAAAATTTCCATTATGCAATGTAATGCGTCCGATACCGTTGTCTGGAACCCTTGGGAAAAGGCAACCAGTGCAATGACGGCAGATGCCTATCAACATATGCTTTGTGTCGAAACCGCCCGAATCCACGATAAATTGCCAAAAAATGAAAATTTAATCTTAAAGATTTTTACGCAATAACCGTGAATTATTCCCTCAAATATGGTAAAAAAGAACGTCTTTATTTAAAAAGGAAAATTTATGAATCAATTACAACAAATTATTGAAGAAGCTTTTGAACGTCGTGCTGAAATTACACCAACAAACGTCGATCAAGCGACCAAAGCCGCCGTTGAAAGCGTAATTGACGGATTAGACAGCGGAAAATTCCGCGTTGCTGAAAAAATTGATGGCGAATGGGTTGTTCATCAATGGCTTAAAAAAGCGGTATTACTTTCTTTCCGCATTAACGAAAACCAACTTATTGATGGCGCAGAAACGAAATACTTCGATAAAGTACCACTAAAATTTGCCGACTACGATCAAGCACGTTTTGAAAAAGAAGGTTTCCGTGTTGTGCCTTCTGCAATGGTACGTAAAGGGGCATTCATCGGTAAAAATGCCGTATTAATGCCATCTTATGTCAATATCGGTGCTTACGTCGGTGAAGGTACCATGGTTGATACTTGGGCAACCGTAGGCTCTTGCGCACAAATCGGTAAAAACGTTCACCTTTCAGGTGGGGTAGGCATTGGTGGCGTATTAGAACCATTACAAGCGAACCCAACTATCATCGGCGACAACTGCTTTATCGGCGCACGTTCTGAAATCGTAGAAGGTGTTATCGTAGAAGACGGCTGCGTGATCTCAATGGGCGTATTCATCGGACAATCAACCAAAATTTACGATCGCGAAACAGGTGAAATCCACTACGGACGCGTCCCAGCCGGCTCAGTGGTCGTATCTGGTTCATTACCATCAAAAGACGGCAAATACAGCCTTTACTGCGCAGTAATCGTGAAAAAAGTGGATGCAAAAACACTTGGTAAAGTGGGAATCAACGAATTACTACGTAGCGTAGAATAATTTTTTAACCCTTAAAAATTTATATAACCCTAAGGACTGATTTCTAGCAATAGAAGTCAGTCCTTTTTATTTATTGGATAAAAATTAATTTAAACGTCAAAAAATATTATATAAAAAATATTATAAAAGGCAGCAAGAGTAATGCTTTAAAAGTATTTTGTTGTTGTCAATGAATGATAGGTGTACAATTCGAAAATTTTATAAATTATCCTAAGTGCTAACCCGAGGTGATATTTGAAGATCAAAAATAAATACGCAAAGCATACAGGATTATTCTTTTAATAACCCATAACGCAATAGCAGGGAAATATGAATCTAAATTATAAAACCTACATTGGCAGTGATTGTAAACGTAATTATGAAGAAAGCGTTAATTTTATTATAGATTCTATAGAAGATGAAAATAAGTATATTGACAAATATATTAAATTATTTGAGGAGGGTTCATGTAAACACACTACCTTATTAGGGATTAGTCATCGCCATTTAAAATTTGCCTCTTTAGCCTTGTTAAAAGATAGTGATGTAAAAAAATTTAAACAGGAAATATATCTCTCTGCAAAATTATACATTATGTATAATTATTGGGATAGAACTATCCCCTCTTATCTAGGATGGAAGATTTTTTTATCAGATAGTCCTGAATTAATAGAATATGTTAAATCAAACATATCTTATTTTATAAAACAATATGAGAAGTGTACGGCAAGCGGTATGCCATATGGCGGTTTTCTCTTATATCATATTTTACTTGCGCTTAATGATGATTGGGAAAAATTAGAGAAATCTGTAATAACTCTATTAGAAAGTAATAGGAAAAATCAAATCCGTTATATCCCTGATCATAAATTCTTTTTAGCTATGTGTAAAAAGGATATTCAAGGTATGGAAGAGGCATTAAATATGCTATTAGCTCCTAAATTAGCGAGAAAAAGGATGTATTCTCTAGGAGTTTTTTTTGATTTTTATCTAAATTTTATTGTTTTAACTTATGCAAAGATTGCTACTTTAAAGGGATTTGATCTAAATATTGATCATCCTACAGCACCTAAAGAATTAATTGTTTATGCTCCTTTAAAAGAATACAAAGATCCATATGATTTTATGCAAGACTATAGCTTTGATACGCATTTTGAATGGGGTGAAAAACGTATTCAAATTGAGCATGAAGCAGATATGGAAGCAAAGAAATTTAAAAATAGAATTAAAGCAACATTTAAACGATTATTCCGTATAGAGGAGTAAAGTAATATAAATGCCAGTAAATCCATAAAATTTCACGAATTTGCTGGCGTGATACTTTTCTTCCAAAGGGCAGGAGAATAACATGCGTGACACGATACAAAATGAAAAATTTTTTGAAAATCGAATTAAGGATAAAAAAAATGAAATTCGAGAATCGAATAAATACTTAAATATGGGAAAAGAAAAGGGAGATGAAGAAATAATAAAAACTTGTTTTTTCTCACTTTCAACAGAATATCGTGACCTTTTTAAACAATATTATTCTATTGGTCAAGATCTTGATGAACTTTATTTATGCTATAAAGAATGGTTGGGCTATTATAGTAAAGCGGTAGGAAAAGGACAGTATATGGACTTAGGTAGGCTTCTAGATTTATTTTCTATTGGGGTATGTTTTGAAGATAGAAAAGAAGAATTTTTACCATATCTTCAAAGTATTGTGGATAATGCACAGCCATACATTGATCCTACTTTAGAACTCTATATTAAATATTTAGGATTAAAGCCTAACGAAGGGAAACACGCGAAGTTTAAAGTAAATTATTTAGAACGGTTATTAAATAGTGAAGATAAGGTGAAAGCGCTAAAAAACACTATGGCAAACTGGTATCGTTTTAATCAAGGGCAACCTTGGTATGGACGTCATGAGAGAGAAAATTATGATGGCTACTGGGCATTTGATGTATGTGGGTTAGTTAAAATTTTAGGAATAGATGATGATGTGGTGAAAGATCATAAATACTATCCCTATGATTTAGTCCATTTTAATGATAAGAAAAAATAGTTTACCCCGCCAGTAAATCCATAAAATTTCACGAATTTGCTGGCGTGATACCTTTCTTCCAAAGTACAGGAGAATAACATGCGTGACACGATACAAAATGAAAAATTTTTTGAAAATCGTATTATTGAGACCAAAGATTTTATTTCTGAATGGAAAAAACGGTTAGAAAAACATATCTTAAATAAAAATGAAGATAGTATAAGACATTGTTCCTTTACATTATCAATGAAATACAGTGATATTTTTAAACAATATTATTCTATTGGTAAAGATCTTAATGAACTTTATCAATGCTACAAGGAATGGCTGAATTATTATAGTAAATCAATAGAAAAAGATGAGTATATGAGTTTGGCTGAACTTCTAGATTTATTTTCTATTGGGGTATGTTATGAAGATAGAAAAGAAGAATTTTTATCATATCTTCAAAGTATTGTGGATAATGCACAGCCATACATTGATCCTACTTTAGAACTCTATATTAAATATTTAGGATTAAAGCCTAACGAAGGGAAACACGCGAAGTTTAAAGTAAATTATTTAGAACGGTTATTAAATAGTGAAGATAAGGTGAAAGCGCTAAAAAACACTATGGCAAACTGGTATCGTTTTAATCAAGGGCAACCTTGGTATGGACGTCATGAGAGAGAAAATTATGATGGCTACTGGGCATTTGATGTATGTGGGTTAGTTAAAATTTTAGGAATAGATGATGATGTGGTGAAAGATCATAAATACTATCCCTATGATTTAGTCCATTTTAATGATAAGAAAAAATAGTTTATCCCGCCAGTAAATTCATAAAATTTCACGAATTTGCTGGCGTGATACTTTTCTTCCAAAGGGCAGGAGAATAACATGCGTGACACGATACAAAATGAAAATTTTTTTGAAAATCGTATTATTGAGACTAAAGGTTTTATTTCTGAATGGAAAAAACGTTTAGAGGGACGTATATTAAGTAAAAATGAAGATAGCATAAAAGATTGTTCCTTCATATTATCAATGAAATATAATGACCTTTTTAAACAATATTATTCTATTGGTAAAAGTTTTGATGAACTTTATCCATATTATAAGGAGTGGCTGAGTTATTATAGTAAAGCGGTAGGAAAAGATCAGTATATGGATTTGGGTGATCTTCTAAATTTATTTTCTATTGGGATCTGTTATGAAGATAGAAAAGAAGAATTTTTACCATATCTTCAAAGTATTGTGGATAATGCACAGCCATACATTGATCCTACTTTAGAACTCTATATTAAATATTTAGGATTAAAGCCTAACGAAGGGAAACACGCGAAGTTTAAAGTAAATTATTTAGAACGGTTATTAAATAGTGAAGATAAGGTGAAAGCGCTAAAAAACACTATGGCAAACTGGTATCGTTTTAATCAAGGGCAACCTTGGTATGGACGTCATGAGAGAGAAAATTATGATGGCTACTGGGCATTTGATGTATGTGGGTTAGTTAAAATTTTAGGAATAGATGATGATGTGGTGAAAGATCATAAATACTATCCCTATGATTTAGTCCATTTTAATGATAAGAAAAAATAGTTTACCTCGCCAGTAAATCCATAAATTTTTACGAATTTGCTGGCGTGATTATATAAATTGATTAATAGTTTATATTAAGGAGATAGTCCGATGAATAATGAAGAAATGGAAGCCGAAATGGAAGCATTAGATAGACCAATTCAAGATGGGATTGATGGGGTTTATCATAATCCAGAAGGAAAACCTAAATATATTATTGCAGAATCACGCTATGAAAGTACGCCAAGAGGAAATCGTTTGCGTCGATTACAAGATGGCACGAAAAGAATGAGCCATAAGTGGATTTTCAATAGTGCTAGATTGGAAGAGGCTGTTGGTAAAGAAATGGCAAGAGAAATTAGAAAAGAAGTAGAACTGCATCCAGAAAATGTAGAAGTTCATTTACTACAAATCTCACCTGATGGTTCAGTAGAACAATCTACTTTAGATGTACATGGAAATAAAATTCAAAATAGAGGGTAATAATTATGCGAGATAAAATAAAAAGTCGGGCATATTTTCTTAGACGCTTACATGAAACTTGGAATGATATTGAAGAGTGGAATCAAATTATCCTCGAGAATCATGCACAAGAAAAAGTGACAAATAAATCTTTAGGTTTTTTACAATTAGCAGTTTATTATCGAAATTTATTTTATCAATCTTATTCACTTGGTAAAAATATTAACGATATCTATTTTTATTATGAACAATGGCTAAGTTTCTATTGTACTATTTGTGAAGAAGATACAGGGATTGATATTGCGATAGATTTATTTTCATTAGCAGTATTATATAAAGATAAAGTAGAAGAAACATCACCTTATCTATTAAAGATGATGGAAAACCCTAACTTTAATGACGGTATGCTAAATCTATGTTTAGAATATTTAGGATTAAAAAGTGGGGATAATAAAATATGCCGAATCGGTTATTTAAATAAACTGATTAATGATAAGGAATATCGTGAGCATAAATTAGGATATGCTATGAAACATTGGTATGGAAACCAAAGTGAAACAGGGTGGTTTGATACGCATAAATCTGAGCATAACCTTTATGATGGTTACTGGGCATTTGATATTGGTGCAATCGTTAAAATATTTAATTTAAATGATGATGAAATTAAAGACGACAAATATTATCCTTATGCATTAGTTCATTTTGAAAATAAAGATACGATTGATGAAGAAGATACACCATTAGATATTGATGAGTTAATGGAAAAAGAAGGATATACACCAATCAAAGATAAGGAAAATACACTTGATGATAACGTGTATGTTTTCCAAGGGGATAATGATAAAACCATGATTATGGTTACCGCTATTCCTAATGATGAGGGGGATATTCAACTTGGGAAAAATGAAAATGGACATTTGGAATTATCATCAGAATGGCTTGATGATATAACCAATAAACTACCTGATACCTCTATTATCAAACAAAAAATTGAAACAGCAAGAGAACAAGGTGAACTACAAAAACTCGTTTTCTTTATCGATCCAGATACAGCAGAAATGAAGATTATTCCTGTAGAATTTGAAGATGAGAATAAAAAGAAAGATAGTATTAAATCCAAGCTAAAAAGATTTTTTGGAATGAAAAATTAAAATCCTATAAACCGCCAGTAAATCCATAAAATTTCACGAATTTGCTGGCGTGATTTTAAAAACCATTAATTTTATTTAATGGTAAAAGGAGAATAAAAGATGAGATATCTAATATTATCATGCTTAATCTTAGTCTTATCTGGATGCTATTTAGCAAATGGTCCTCCTGTTGAAGGAGAGTATTGGGTAAAAAAATAACAAGAAAATTACCGATAGTGAGGTAGATAAATGTAACCAACTTGCATATAAATATGCATTTAAGAGCAAAAAAGAAAAGGAACAATACGATCGTTTGCAATCTATAATGGATACAGATTTTGACAAATTATATGCTAATAAAAAAGATTTTAACCAATATAGCGCACTTCTGGATATACTTACTAGATATGAACGTAAATGTTTCTACGATTTAGGCTACCATTTTGCAGCACCTTTTTATTGGTGTCTTGCTGGAAATATGGATATTTGCAAGATGAATGCGGGGTATAGTTATTATGGATTAGGCTATGCTCTCACTCCATTTTTTTCTCCACCAAAAAAGACTGATTCTCAGTAGTAGGATTTTTATAAAAGACTGATTTCTAGCAATAGAAGTTAGTCTTTTTTATATATTAGACAAAATTAATTTAAACGTAAAAAATCTTATAAATATTAGAGTAATTCTTTAAAAGTATTTTATTGCCGTCAATGAATGATAGGTGTACAATTTAATAATCTTATAAATTATCCTAAATGCTAACCAGACGTGATATTTATAAATACACAAAGCAATGTAGGATTATTCTTTTTTGATGACTCATAACCTAATAACAAGGAAATATGAAATTAAATTATAAAAACTATATGAATAGTGCTTTCATTCGTAATTATAGGAAAATAATATAGATTCCAGTAAATCCATAAAATTTTACGAATTTACTGGTGTGATTTTAAAAACCATTAATTTTATTTAATGGTACAAGGAGAATAAAAGATGAGATATCTAATATTATCATGTTTAATTCTAGTTTTATCTGGATGCTATTTAGGCAATGGCCCCCCTCCTGAAGATGAATTCTGGGTACAGAATAATCAAAAGATATCTGATAGTGAGCAAAGGGTATGCTATAAAAAGGTAGAAACATTGTATTTGACTAGGAACGAGAGAGAGTTATTTCATAACCTACAAGATGAATTTATGAAAGATCCTATGAAAATGATGGATAATCAAGAAAAATATAATAAATATAAACTTCTTTTGCATAAAATATCAGTGTTAAGTAGTAAATGTTTCTACGATTTAGGCTACCATTTTGCCGCCCCTTTTTATTGGTGTCTTGCTGGAAATATGGATATTTGTAAGATGAATTCGGGGTATAGTTATTATGGATTAGGCTATGTTCTCACCCCATTTTTTTTCCCACCAAAAAAGACTGATTCTCAATAGTAGGATTTTTATAAAAGACTGATTTCTAGCAATAGAAGTTAGTCTTTTTTATATATTAGACAAAATTAATTTAAACGTAAAAAATCTTATAAATATTAGAGTAATTCTTTAAAAGTATTTTATTGCCGTCAATGAATGATAGGTGTACAATTTAATAATCTTATAAATTATCCTAAATGCTAACCAGACGTGATATTTATAAATACACAAAGCAATGTAGGATTATTCTTTTTTGATGACTCATAACCTAATAACAAGGAAATATGAAATTAAATTATAAAAACTATATGAATAGTGCTTTCATTCGTAATTATAGGAAAATAATATAGATTCCAGTAAATCCATAAATTTCCACGAATTTACTGGCGTGATTTCAAAACCATTAATTTTATTTAATGGTAAAAGGAGAATAAAAGATGAGATATCTACTATTATCATGTTTAATTCTAGTTTTATCTGGATGTTATTTAGCAAATGGTCCTCCAGGTGAGGAGGATTATTGGATAAAAAATGGTAATAAAATTACAAATGATGAGATAAATAAATGCGATCAACTTGCAGATAAATATGCATTTGGAAGTAAAAAAGAAAAGGAAAAATATGATTATTTGCAATCTGTAGTAGATACAGATCCTGATAAGTTGATAGCTAATAAAGAAGATTTTAACCAGTATGATAGACTTTTAGATATACTTACTAAGTATAAACATGGGTGTTATTATAGTTTAGGCTATCGTTTCAATGCTCCTTTTTATTGGTGCCTTATTGGGAATATGCATATTTGTAAGGAAAATATAAAGTATAGCGGGTATGGATTAAATTATATTTTCCCTTCATCTCCTTCGCCACAGGAAAATACTGATTCTCAGTAGTAGAATTTTTATAAAAGACTGATTTCTAGCAGTAGAAGTCAGTCTTTTTTATTTGCGTGAAAAATAAAAAACTCACCTTAGATATTTTGAGGTGAGTTTTTGTTTTAGTGGAGAAAAATCTTATTTATAACCATTTGGATTGTTTTTTTGCCAATTCCAAGTGTCACGCATCATGGTGTTAAGGTCGCGATCTGTTTTCCAGCGTAGTTTTTCCCACGCTTTTTTCGGATCAGCATAGCAAGTCGCGATATCACCAGGGCGACGTGGGGAGATTTGATAAGGTACGTCAACGTTATTCGCACTCATAAAGGCGTTGACCATATCCAGTACAGAATAACCTGTTCCTGTGCCTAAGTTATAAACATGGCAGCCTGCGTCAGTTGCGTGCGTTTCGAGTGCTTTTAAATGCCCGAGTGCAAGGTCAACGACGTGAATATAATCACGAACCCCTGTACCGTCTGGAGTTGGGTAGTCGTCGCCGAATATAGACAGTTTCGCTAATTTACCCACGGCAACTTGGCTGATGTACGGTAAAAGATTATTCGGGATACCATTAGGATCTTCGCCGATTAAGCCACTTTCGTGCGCACCCACTGGATTGAAATAGCGGAGGATAACCGCGCTTAATTTCGGATTAGCTTTGCAGGTATCCATTAAAATGCGTTCTACCATATATTTTGATGTGCCGTATGGATTAGTGGTACCGCCGACAGGGGAGTCTTCAGTAATTGGCACGATTTGTGGATCGCCGTAAACGGTTGCTGATGAGCTAAATACAATGCTATAAACGCCCGCACGGAGCATTTCTTCCAAAAGCACGATAGAGCCAGTTACGTTATTTTGGTAATATTCCAACGGTTTTTGTACGCTCTCACCGACAGCTTTAAGCCCTGCAAAATGGATAACGGACGTAATAGAATGTTCGGCAAAAATTTTGCGTAAAATGTCACGATCGAGAATATCGCCACGGTAGAAAGGCACTTTTTTTCCTGTAATTTGTGCCACACGGTCTAAAGATACTTCGCTTGAATTAGATAAATTATCCAATACGACAACCTCTAATCCCGCTTTCATTAATTCTACTAAAGTGTGCGAACCGATGTATCCCGCACCGCCTGTAACCAGAATAGTCATAATTAACCTCACGAAATAAAAACGAGGCTAGTTTTTAGGAAAAGCGAGGGCTTGTCAAGGAAAGAAGTGCCGTAACTTGATTTAGGCTAAAAATGTGAATTTGTTTTGCTTTTTCCCGTGTTTCCCCTTATAATGCATCGCTCAAAGCAAATGCTTTGACAAAATACGAGAAACCGCTGGGTCGCCTGCGGTTTTATTTTTAAATTAATTTTATTAGAGAAAGCAAAAATGGCATTTACATTTGAAGCAAAAACACGTACTGCGTATGGTAAGGGTGCGAGCCGCCGCCTACGTCACAATGGTGAATTCCCAGCAATCATCTACGGTGGTGAAGAAGCACCAGTTTCTATCATCTTAAACCACGATGAAGTAAACAACGCACAAGCTCACGACAGCTTCTACAGCGAAGTTATTACTTTAGTTGTTGACGGTAAAGAAGTGCCTGTAAAAGTACAAGCAATGCAACGTCACCCATTCAAACCAAAACTAGTGCACATCGATTTCAAACGTGCTTAATTTTTAGGTTGAGAAAAAACGCCAAAGCAATTTGGCGTTTTTTTATGGCTAATAAAAAGGAGAAAAAATGAAAATTGCGCTTGGCGTAGAATATCTAGGTGAAAAATATTACGGTTGGCAACGACAAGAGAAAGTCAGAAGTGTACAAGAAGAATTAGAAAAAGCCTTGTCTTTTGTTGCGAATGAGCCGATCGAAGTCTTTTGTGCAGGGCGCACTGATTCTGGCGTGCATGCGACAGGGCAGGTTGTGCATTTTGAAACTCAAGCAAACCGCCCAGAAAAAGCGTGGACATTTGGTACCAATGCGAATTTACCTGATGATATTGCTGTGCGTTGGGCAAAAATTGTCGATGAGGATTTTCACGCACGCTTTAGTGCAACAGCACGCCGTTACCGCTACATTATTTTAAATCAAAAACAACGTGGTGCGATTTTATCTGCAGGTGTGACTCATTACCATTTGCCACTCGATCATCATAAAATGCACGAGGCAGCTCAAGCATTATTAGGCGAACGAGATTTTACTTCATTCCGTGCCGCACAATGCCAATCTAAAACCCCATGGCGTAATGTGCATCATGTCAAAGTAACACGCCACGGCGATTATATCGTAGTAGATATTCAAGCGAATGCGTTTTTACATCACATGGTGCGAAATATTGTCGGCAGTTTATTAGAAATTGGCGCAGGTAATAAGCCAGTAGATTGGATGAAAACCTTATTAGAATTAAAAGATCGCTCTCAAGCTGCACCGACAGCAAAAGCGAACGGATTATATTTAGTCAAAGCATTTTACCCTGAGCATTTTCAATTACCAGAAATGCCACTTGGTCCATTATTCCTACCTGAAGACCTCGAATAAAAGCAATTACGCCCCATTTTTCGTAAAATTTTTTATGATTTTGCGGGCGTGATCACATTTTTTCACTCAAAAAAAGATTTTTGTTGCCCTTCCGTTTTAAAGTACGTGTCACGGAGGGGGAACATGAAAAAATCATTTATTTTACTCATTATAAGCCTATGGGCGGTGAAAACCTATTCGATAACAGAACCATTGCCACCCAAACTTATGTTATTGAAGGTTTATCATGGACAGCCTTTGCAAGGTTGGGTAATGAGTGAAAAATTAGATGGTGTGCGTGGTTACTGGACCGGCAAAGCACTTTATAGCCGCCAGAAACGCTTATTGACCCCTCCGCCTTATTTCACCAAGTATTTTCCGCCGTTTGCGATTGACGGCGAGCTTTTTATTCAACGCCAGTCCTTTGATGAGGTATCGCGTATCGTGCGATCAAAAGGCGATAAGGGCTGGTCTAAAATTAAATTAAACGTATTTGACGTCCCTAATGCGCAAGGCGATTTATTTCAACGGCTTGCTACGCTAAAGCACTATTTACAAAAGCACCCTGATGCACCGATTAAAATTATCCCGCAAATTCCCATTCAATCTAAAGCACAAATGATGACGTTTTTTCATCAAGTCGTGGATAATGGTGGCGAGGGAATCGTATTGCGTAATCCTAAATTAGGATATTTACACGGGCGTAGCGATCAAATTTTAAAATTCAAACCATTGCTTGATGATGAATGCAAGGTTATCGCCCACCGAGCGGGGCGGGGAAAATATCAGGGAATGTTGGGATCGGTTATCTGCAAAAATCAATATGGCACTTTTCGGATTGGTTCAGGATTTAGCGATAAAGAACGCCAAAATCCCCCGCCAATAGGCACGGTCATTACCTATCAATATCGCGGTTTTACTAAAAAGGGATTCCCTCGTTTTGCAACGTTTTATCGCGTAAAATCATAGAGATATTTTATTCCTCCTTGGCATAAATTAGGTTACACTAGCCGAAAAAGTAATAATGATTGGAGGAAAACAGATGCAAAAATTCGGTCACGATGATCTTACTATTTTGCGAGAAGAACCGCTTTATGACGGATTTTTTAAACTTAAAAAGATCTATTTTAAGCATAAACTGTTTGCTGGGGGCGAAAGCGATATTGTTGTTCGTGAATTACTGATTAAAGGTGCAGCCGTTGCCGTAATTGCGTACGATCCAATGCGTGATGAAGTGGTGATGGTAGAACAAGTGCGTATTGGTGCTTATGATCCAAAACTTAATAATTCACCGTGGCTTTTAGAATTAATCGCAGGTATGGTCGAAACCGGAGAAAGCCCTGAAGAAGTGGCAATCCGTGAAAGTGAAGAAGAGGCGGGTATTAAAGTTGAAAACCTCACCCATGCACTTAGCGTATGGGACAGCCCAGGTGGCACGATAGAACGTATCCATATTCTAGCCGGTATGACCGATAGCACTACTGCTCAAGGTTTACATGGTTTAGCCGAAGAACATGAAGATATCCGCGTACATGTGTTGCCACGTGAAAAAGCCTACGAAATGGTAAGTAACGGTGAAATCGATAACTGTATTGCCGTGCTTGGTTTACAATGGTTACAATTAAATTATCAAAAATTGATCCAAGCTTGGGGGTAATTTTTACGGATTGTATCTTTATTTAGCAAAACTAAGCTATTTTTAATTTTAAGCGTCACAAGCCGTAGGTAAAAATGTGAAGTATGTCATATTTTTTTAACAAATTTGTTTAAAAAACATGAAGCTGTTAACATTTTTGAACATTTGTGAGTGCATTTAAAGAGAAAAATTTGTACCTTATGCACAGCTAATCAAAAGAGGAAAAAAACGTTGAGTGACGCTTATCAACATAATATCGATTCAGACGCCGTAAAATTTATTCAAATAACCGATCCACATCTCTTTGAAGATGAAAGTAGCGTGTTATTAGGCATGAATACGTCGGATTCTTTCTCGCAAGTTTTAAAAGAAGTGGTAGCGGATACTTTCCCTTACGAATGCGTGCTTGCAACCGGTGATTTGGTGCAAGATCGTGCCAAGAAAAGCTATGAGCGTTTTTGTCAGCAAATTAAATCACTCAATAAACCGATCTTTTGGACAACAGGGAATCATGATTACTTACCCGATATGCACGAAGTATTGGGGCAGTACCCCGATTATATTTTCCCGCATAAACATATTCTCATGGGCAAACACTGGCAAGTTTTACTCTTAGATAGCCAAGTTTATGGTGTGCCATACGGACGCTTAAGCCCGTGCCAATTAGCATGGCTTGATCAGAAACTTTATCAAAATCCAGAACGTTATACGTTAGTGGTTTTCCATCATCATATTATTTCGACTGACTCCGCATGGCTCGATCAGCATAATTTGCGTAATGTGTATGATTTATTAACTATCTTGCAGAAATACCCCAATGTGAAAGGTATCCTCGGCGGTCATATCCATCAAAGTATGGACAAGATGTGGGAAGGTTATCGTGTGATGTCTACGCCATCAACTTGTATTCAATTTAAACCCGCTAACCATAAGTTTAAACTTGACGAACTTCAGCCCGGCTGGCGCGAAGTCACCCTCCACGCAAACGGCGATATTGAAACCCAAGTTAAACGCGTCCAACAAAAAACGTTCCTCCCAAATCTGTTAGGGGAAGGGTATTAGGCATTTGGTGCTCTGGGCGAGACTTGAACTCAGGGGAATTTCGTTCTCTTTCCATTTAGAAAGTTTTAAAAAATGGAAGCAGGTAGAGAATTGAGTGTTTAATATATCCCGTTTTTCAATCAAAGAAAAGGCTAATGACTGTTAAGCAACCATTAGCCTTTTTCGTTTCTAATATCAAGCAAAGTTTTTATTGCATTTTTTCATCAAGTTTTTTACTGAGTTTATAAGCACCCGATACGGTAAAACTTGCGATAAGGGCTTTTACTAAGCCTCCCGCAATAAATGGGGTAAAACCATATTCAAGGACTTTATCTGCAGGGACGAAGAAGGAAAGCTGGAGTAACCCAAAAACGAAAGTAGTTGCAGACGCAATGATTGCGATAAAAAATGCGGCCATTGGGTAATTTAAAATGCCTTTGTCAGAAAAATAGCCTAGAATATAAGCAGTTGCTAAGAAACCATATAAATAGCCCCCCGTAGGACCAAAGAAAGCAGCAATGCCACTGCTACCATTTGCAAAGACAGGTAAGCCAAGGGCGCCTTCTAATAAGTAGAGTGCGACACTGGCAACCCCGGCACGTTTGCCAAATGCAAAACCAACAATGGTTACACCAAGGGTTTGTCCTGTGATGGGGACGGGTTGAAGCGGGATAGAAACTTGGGCCAATAAGGCAATAAATAGCGAACCAATGAGAGCCTTAATTGCGGTCACTTTCAGGCTGTTATCAATAAAGAAAAATTTTGTTTGTTGAATAATCATCATAAGTATAACTCTTAGTTGAAAATAGAATAAAAATCGCACTATAAATGAGATTTAAAAGAAAATAAAGATGTTAGCAAAAGAATATTTTATCGCCGTATATAACGATAAGGGCGTGGGCACTTTAGGTTTGACCTCTTTGTTTGCCGTAGCAGCAGAAAAACTTAATACGGCAAGTCATGGCTTGGGAAAATTCCAACTTTCCCCAATTTCGGCAAAACAAATTTTACAAGGCGAGTTGCCCCGTTATCAAGCACTGATTGTCGGTGGTGGCGCGGATTTGCCATATTTGAGTGCGTTGGGGCAAGCAGGGTGTGACAACATTGTGCAGTTTGTCGCACAAGGTGGGCATTATCTTGGGATTTGTGCAGGAGCGTATTTTGCGTGTGATCATATCGATTTTACGGGTGAAAATAGCCGAATAATCGGGGAGCGTTATCTAAAATTTTTTCTTGGATGTGGAAAAGGCGCATTCGCAGAATTAGCACATCATCGCCTTTATGATGGCAGTAGCGATTGCCAAAAGATGATTCAGGTCATCGATTCGCATGGGAATACCATGCAAGCTTTATATCATGGAGGTTGTGGCTTCGTGGACGATTCTGCAAAAGTTGATCGTCACTTTTTCTATCCCAATGGTCTGCCTGCCGTGATTTCAGGGCAATGGGGTAAGGGGAGTTTTCTATTATCAGGTGTGCATTTTGAATATGATAGCGAAAGTTATCGTTGTATTCAGGGCATAAATACGGTGAACGAACAGCAGATTTATACCGCCTTGCAGAATGAAAAGTATGGCGACGCTATTTGGCAAAGGGTGGCGAAATTAATTTGTAAAGAATAAGGTTGCGTGAATCTTTATCTTCGCTCAAAAAGAAAAAGCGATGCCCACGAGCATCGCTTTTTTACGCCCCGATTTTCGAGGAAATTTATGTTATTTTCTATTTAGCACGTAATTGCTTTAAGAAAGCTTGTGTGCGTTCGTGTTGTGGATTATTGAATAAATCTTGTGGCGCACCTTGTTCTACGATATGCCCTTTATCCATCACAATCACAGTATCGGCTACGTCTAAAGCGAATTTAATCTCATGCGTCACCACAACCATGGTCCAACCTTCTTTTGCAAGGGTTTTCATGGTATTTAACACTTCTTGTACGAGTTCTGGATCGAGTGCAGAAGTCGGTTCGTCAAATAGCATTAATTCTGGTTTAATCGCCAATGCACGCGCGATACCAACACGTTGTTGTTGTCCGCCAGAAAGTTGGTAAGGATAAAGATCTTTTTTATCTGCTAAACCTACTTTCGCAAGCAGTTGTTCTGCTTCTTTTTGGACAGTTTTGGCATCGCGTTTTTGGACTTGAATAGGACCTTCAGTCACATTTTGCAATGCGGTTTTATTTGGGAAAAGGTTATATTGTTGGAAAACCATTCCCGATTTACGACGTAGCGCTAAAATTTCTTTGCTGCCATGTTTTTTGGCAAAATCGAAAAGAAGTGGCGCGTTATCTTCAAATTCAATTGTCCCTTGTTCTGGAATTTCTAACGCATTTAAACAGCGTAAGAATGTTGTTTTACCCGAACCAGAAGGACCAAGGATAACGACAACTTGCCCTTTTTTAATATCAAGATCGATACCTTTTAGCACTTTATTTTCGCCAAAAGTTTTATGAATATTACGAACTTTAATCATCAATCAATTCCTTCTCAATATTAAGAGGCGAAGCAATTTAAGCGTTTTTCAATACGCGCTTGAATTAAGAATAAAACAAAGCAGAAACACCAATAAATGACAGCAGCTTCAATATAAACTGGCAAGAAGTCATATGACATATTTGCCATTTGTTGTGCCACACGGAACATTTCAGTTACGGTAACGATTGACGCAAGTGATGTTTCTTTGAATAAACCGATAAAGGTATTACTTAGTGGTGGAATCGCTACTTTAATGGCTTGTGGCGCAATAATGCGTCGGAACGTTTGCATGTAGCTCATACCAATACTATATCCTGCTTCCCATTGTCCTTTTGGTACAGCAGTAATTGCCGCACGGACAATTTCAGAACCGTAGGCACCAATATTAAGCGAGAAGCCAATAATCGCGGCAGGGATAGGATCAATAAAAATGTTTAATGCAGGTAACCCGTAGAAAACAATCACTAATTGTACGAGTAGTGGGGTACCACGAATAATAGATACATACCCTTTGACTAAACTATATAAAAGTCCGTGGAAGAATCCTTTAACAGGCGTTACACGTACTAAAGCAACTAAAACAGCGATAATCATCCCACAGATGAAAGAAATTAAAGCGAGTGGAATGGATACCATCACCGCTGCTTTAACCATCGGAAGAAAGGCATCAGTGACCAATGCAACGCGTGCATCGGTCATAAAAGGTAAACTATGTAATAAACTATTTAACACTAATATCTTTCCCGAAAAATTCCATACCAAGTTGTTTTAATGTGCCATTTTTACGAAGTTCTTCGATTGCTGCATCAATTTTTTGTAGCGCTTGTTCATTGCCTTTATTTAAACCAAAACCGACTGCACGTTGATCTGGTGACGACCAAACGATTTTATACGCTGCATTTGGGTGTTGTTTTAAATAATCTAAAACAGAAAGTGAGTCGTTAAAGGTGATATCAGCACGTTTTTGATCGATAAGTGTCAATGCCATTGCCATACCATCAACTGGAACAATGATTGCACCATATTGTTGTGCGATTTCGCCATAATGTGAATTTAATGCAGACGCAGAGCGTTTTCCTTTCACATCTTCTAATCCTTTTACAGAATTATCATCAGCACGGGTAACGAGTACATCGCTTGAGTAGTCATAAGGAGCTGATTTATCGAAAGTTGCGCGACGCGCAGGAGTAGTAAGTGAAATTTGGTTTGCTACCATATCAAAACGACCAGATTTCAAGCCTGCAAGCATTCCGCTCCATTCGGTTTCACGAAATTCTACTTTTACGCCTAATTTTTTTGCGACTGCACGTGCAACTTCTACATCATAGCCAGTGAGTTTGCCATCTGCATTATGGTAAGTAAACGGTTTGTATGTCCCTTCCGTTCCTACCACGATAGTACCGTGATCATTGATACGATCGATAAGGCTACTTTGTGCAAAAGACGGCACCGCCGCAGCGACCGCTAGTGAGGTTAATAAAAGTTTTTTAAACATAAAAGCTCCTATAACAATCAAAAAAATAAAAAGAGTAGGCATTTTAAAGGGAAGATCGGAAATATGTCAACATACTAGGGGGGAGTTTATTAAAATAACTGCATAAAATGGCTAAATATTACTTATTTGATAGGGTATTATCTAACTCAATCGCGTTATTTTACATAGAGTTAACTTAAAATTTACAAATGAGGGAACCGAAAAATAGAAAAAAATTGTCAGTTTGGGTAATTTTTCAAAAAAGACGACATTACGAAAAGTAAAAAAGAAACGAATCTACACAAATAGTAGAGAGGTGCGGTATATGATTTTAATAATAAAAAACCGCAACCTTTCATAAAAGATTGCGGCTCAGGGGATTTAAAAAAGCAAGATGCTCGTTTAAATCAAGCAAGGACAAAGTCATTCTACTGCTTAGTTTTCTCAGTAAACAAGCAATTTAAAAGAGATTAGACCACCTCTTTAACGAGAATTAAGCTTTCATCATCTGGAGTAAATGCGGAGGAAGCAACAGGCATTTCTTCTTTATCGAATGCGATATCACCCTCAATTCCTGCCAACGTACTTCCTTGACGAATATTTTTGAAATCGAATAAATTCGGGTCACAAAGGTGTGACGCTGTCACATTCTGTAAAGCACTGAACATGGTTTCAATACGTCCTGGATATTGACGATCCCATGTTTGAAGCATTTCTTTAATAACTTGGCGTTGTAAGTTAGGCTGAGAGCCACAAAGATTACATGGAATAATCGGGAATTGTTTTGCATCCGCATATTTGATTAAATCTTTTTCTTTACAGTACGCAAGTGGGCGAATAACAACGTGTTTACCATCATCGCTGACCAATTTTGGTGGCATAGACTTCATTTTGCCGCCATAGAACATATTTAAGAATAAGGTTTCAAGCATATCATCGCGGTGATGACCCAGTGCAATTTTAGTTGCGCCTAGTTCGGTTGCCGTACGATACAAAATACCACGACGTAAGCGTGAGCAAAGCGAGCAAGTTGTTTTGCCTTCAGGGATTTTTTCTTTCACGATACCGTAAGTATTTTCTTCTACGATTTTGTAATCTACACCAATACTTTCTAAATATTGGGGAAGTACATGTTCTGGAAAGCCTGGTTGTTTTTGATCGAGGTTTACTGCCACGATATCGAAGTGAACAGGTGCGTTATGACGAAGATTTAATAAAATATCTAATAAAGCATAGCTATCTTTCCCCCCAGAAAGACAGACCATCACTTTATCGCCTTCTTCAATCATATTGAAATCTGCAATCGCATTCCCCACATTACGACGTAGGCGTTTTTGCAATTTGTTGAAATTGTAAATTTGTTTCTTATCTTGTTTGTCTTGATTGGTATTCATTCTATAAAACCATAAAATTTAAAAGTGACATATCATAAAGTGAAAGTGATTATTTGCCAAATATTTTACCGACAAATCAGGATAAGTAAGAGAGGGGAATGATTTAGATAAAAAATAAGCCCCATAAGGAGGATATGGGGCTTCGTTTTTGAAAAGGTTTTTATAAAAGGAGATAAATAAAAACACTCCAAAAGAAAATTTGGCTCCTCCTGCTGGACTTGAACCAGCGACATACGGATTAACAGTCCGCCGTTCTACCGACTGAACTAAGGAGGAATAACTTCATAACCACAAGGATGAGGCGCGCATTATAGGGAAATTTAAAATATTGTCAACACCTAAAAATAAAAAAAGTGAAAAAAATTTTAAAAGGTCAATTTTTCTGAGATATTTAATGGCAAAATAAAAAAATAAAATTCTATCCACATTTTCTGTGGATAACTTTGTGGAAAATGTAAGAATATCGTCCTTAACCCCTTAGTATTACAAGGGTTTGAGGAGATGACTTTAAAAATGATTGAAAAATAACATTTATTTATTTTTCAATAAGTTATAAAAGGTAAACCCCTATCAATGAAAAAAAATTAAAAAAAAATCGCATTAAAATCTTGACATAATTAGACTGTGTACAAGTCAAGGTTTTAAGTGCTTATTTTCGGGTATTTTGTGCTAACATACGATTAAATTAACAGAAGATAAAAAAAGATGAAAAGTAAAAGTTTTAAAATTCATTCTGAATTTAAGCCAGCAGGTGATCAGATTGAAGCAATAAAAAAATTAACAGAAAATATTGATGCAGGGTTGGCTCACCAAACGCTACTTGGCGTAACTGGATCTGGCAAAACCTTTACCATTGCGAATGTGATTGCCAAAGAAAATCGACCGACCATGATTTTAGCGCCAAATAAAACACTGGCTGCGCAACTGTATGCTGAGATGAAGGCATTTTTTCCTGAAAATGCAGTGGAGTATTTTGTTTCTTATTATGATTATTACCAACCAGAAGCTTATGTACCCGCAAGCGATACCTTTATTGAAAAAGATGCATCGGTGAATGATCAAATTGAACAAATGCGTCTTTCTGCAACAAAAGCGTTATTAGAACGGCGTGATGTGATTGTGGTTGCTTCTGTTTCAGCAATTTATGGGCTAGGTGATCCCGATAGTTATCTCAAAATGATGTTGCATCTACGCAAAGGGGCAATTATCAATCAGCGTAAAATTTTATCGCAACTGGCAGAACTTCAATATACCCGTAATGATCAAGCTTTTGAGCGCGGGACGTTTCGTGTGCGTGGGGAAGTGATTGATATTTTCCCTGCTGAATCTGACGATCAGGCTTTACGCATTGAATTATTTGATGATGAAATTGAACGATTAAGCCTTTTCGATCCGCTTACCAATACCAGTTTTGGTGAAGTGCCACGCTTTACTATTTACCCGAAAACGCACTATGTCACACCACGTGAGCGTATTTTAGATACAATAGAAAAGGTAAAAGTCGAATTAGCGGAGCGTCGAGCTTATCTTTTAGAGAATAATAAATTACTCGAAGAACAACGCCTAACCCAACGCACACAATTCGATATCGAAATGATGAATGAATTAGGCTACTGTTCTGGGATTGAAAACTATTCCCGCTATTTAGCGAATCGTCCCGAAGGTGCACCACCGCCGACATTATTTGATTATTTGCCCGCAGACGGCTTATTAGTCATTGATGAATCTCACGTAACGGTTCCGCAAATTGGTGGTATGTACCGTGGCGATAGAGCGCGTAAAGAAACATTAGTAGAGTACGGGTTCCGCTTACCTTCAGCCTTAGATAATCGTCCGATGAAATTTGAAGAATTTGAGGCACAAGCCCCGCAAACGATTTACGTTTCTGCAACACCGGGACCGTATGAATTAGAAAAATCGTGTGGAGAAGTGATTGATCAAGTTATTCGCCCAACAGGCTTGCTCGATCCTGAAATTGAAGTGCGCCCCGTTTCCACACAAGTTGACGACTTACTTTCAGAATGTCGTGTACGAGCGGATAATAATGAACGTGTTTTAGTTACAGTGCTAACGAAAAAAATGGCGGAGGACTTAACGGATTATTTGGAAGAACACGGCGTACGAGTACGTTATCTGCATTCTGATATTGATACTGTAGAACGTGTGGAAATTTTGCGTGATTTACGTTTAGGTGAATTTGACGTGTTGGTGGGGATCAACTTATTGCGTGAAGGGTTGGATATCCCTGAAGTTTCTCTCGTTGCCATTTTGGATGCAGATAAAGAAGGCTTCTTGCGTTCTGAACGTTCTCTTATTCAAACCATAGGACGTGCTGCTCGGAATCTAAAAGGTAAGGCGATTCTTTATGCGGATCGCATTACTAATTCAATGGAAAAAGCGATAACCGAAACCAATCGCCGCCGCGAAAAACAAATGCAATTTAATAAAGATAATGGCATTGTTCCAAAAGGCTTAAATAAAAAAGTTGGCGAAATGTTAGATATCGGGCAGGGAAGTGGAGCGAAAAAATCAAGCTCAAATACCAAAACTGCAGAACCGAAAGCGGATTACACTTTCACCAATGATCCAAAACAATACGAAAAACAACGTAAAAAATTGGAACAAGAAATGTATAAATGCGCTCAAAATCTCGAATTTGAACGCGCCGCCGCTTTGCGTGATGAATTGCACGAACTTGATAAACACTTCATCGGCGTAGCGCCGGAATAAAATACGCCCCGATTTTCGTAGAAATTTATGAAAAACCCCCTGATAATTTTTGATTATCAGGGGGGTATTACAGGCAATGTATGAGTAAAATCCTTTATCCAAAGAGAAAGGTATTCCTCAAAGTGCAATGATTAATCTGCAAACTTAGCCTTTTCTTCTTTTTTCCCTTCCTCTATATAATGTTTCGTACGTTTGAGTAAGAGAAGATTATTTTGATATTTTTTAAAGATAACAAATTGTTTGTAGAATTCTACCATTGAGTCATCATAAGCCTTGTTATAGTACGGATCTACACAATCCTCTAAAATAGGTTTTTCAACGTTGTTGTGAATATAATAAACACTAATATCATTTTGTAGAGTTGTGTTATCCACTTCTTTTTCTACGTACTTAGTTCTTCTCGGAGTACTAAAAGATAAGGTATATCTTGTATCTTGCGGATTCACAAAAATATGGTCACCATTATCTGAGAACCCTTCTGATTTGAATACCTTACCATTTAATTCTGGAATTTTAGGATCATGAATAATAAATTCTAGGTCATTTTGAGGGTAGAGTGGATTGTATGAGCGACGCCCCATATAACGGAATGATATCATCGGTTTTTTACCATTCTTACAAACAAAATCATAGTTAAAATCAAAATAATTATGAACTAGATAGTGTTCTTTAACGAATTTATTTGCTTCTGGTGTATTCGCTTCTTTAAATGGTAAGGTTTTGACACGATGATCTAAATAATCTTGGATATTATCTTCACCATCTAAAAATTTGTTAATTTGGTCTTGAAATCCATAACGCTGAGTTTGTGTTTGTTGCGTCTGTTCATTTTTCACTTCTTTCTTAACAGTATCAGCATGAGCAAAACTAGAAAGCAATAATGCAGAACTTAATGATGCGATTAACGTTTTTTTTAACATCGTTTTTCCTTATTTGTACAGGTAATGATAGCGAAGAACTTAGATAGGTTCTTTCCTCTTATTATGTTATGGCACATAACAGGGATGCTGAATTGCGTCGATAACATTTACGTTTGGTATTTCAAGTTTTAGAGGTTATTCGTCTTAAATACATACTTCGGAAAACAGCCTATTTTATCCTCCAATGCGAGATAAACTCCAGAGGAGATGGTGCAGGAAATGCTTTTAAGAGAGAATACTCAAGTACTCACGGATTATACTCCCTTTCGGTTAAATTTAAATCAATAATTTAATATTAATAAACGGATTGGCTAGTTCAAAAGATTGATATCGTTGTTAATTTAAAATGCTAGAAGGGGATAAAAAGCCCCCTAGATAACCTTAACCCTAGATAACCTTAACCCTAGATAACCTTAACCCTAGATAACCTTAAAAAGGGGAATAGGATGTGTTTCAAAATCAATCATATAGCATATTTTTAAAGCAAATAAATATATTTAACTAAAAAAGACTTGCAACAAAAAATATATTTGGTAATATGCGCACCGTTCCTTAGCGAACAAGGTTATTTAGAATTTTTTCATTTTATTTAGAGAAAGAAAATGTACGAAGCTCTACTTGTTATTTACTTAATTATCGCGGTTGTATTAATCGGATTTATCCTTATTCAACAAGGTAAAGGAGCTAACGTAGGCGCTTCATTTGGTGGTGGCGCGTCTGGAACTATCTTCGGTTCACGTGGTGCAGGTAACTTCCTATCTCACACAACTGCTGTTTTAGCAACAATTTTCTTTTTAATCAGCATTGCATTGGGAAATATCAATTCTCATCACAGTGCAAAAAATGAAGGTTTTAACAACTTATCACAAGTAGCAGAACAAGTTCAACAACAAGAACAAGCAGCTGCGAAAACTCAAAGTAATACAGATATTCCTCGATAAGAATATCTTACATACCAAAAATGCTCTGGTGGTGGAATTGGTAGACACGCTATCTTGAGGGGGTAGTGTCCATCGGACGTGCGAGTTCAAGTCTCGCCCAGAGCACCAATCAAAAGATATGTTCATTTCCTATTTCAGATTGCATTTATTTATATGTTTTTCTAGTTATGCGTAAACGGTGTATAATTAGTATTAGAGGTATAAGTATGATTGAAGCAATAGACTTATTTTGCGGCGCAGGTGGGTTAACTGCTGGCTTATTGAAAGCAGGAATTAACGTAAAAGCAGGTTATGATATTGAAGAAAAGTGTCGTTATGCCTATGAATTTAATAATAAGGCTTGCTTTATAAATAAAGATGTTTCCTTGGTTAATGGACGAGAGATCAATTCTTGGTACTCGCAAAATGTACCTCGCCTTTTAGCAGGATGTGCACCGTGTCAACCATTTTCTAAATATAATCAAGGCAGAGATACAACTAATGATAAAAAATGGCCTTTATTGTATTCTTTTTCTCGGTTGATTGAAGAGGAATTACCTGAATTAGTGACAATGGAAAATGTTCCTGATGTAACTAAGCATCAGGTTTATCACGACTTCATTTTAAAACTAGAAGAGTTAGGATATTATACTTGTGGTCAAACAGTTGTCTGTGCGGATTATGGAATTCCACAGAATAGACAGCGTCATGTATTATTAGCATCTCGGTTAGGCGAAATAAAACTTATCTCACCAACACATCAAGATAATTGGGTGACAGTGAGAGATGTGATTGAGGGATTACCAAAGTTAGTTGCTGGTCAGACAGATATTGAGGATAATTTACATCGAGCCGCCAGATTAAGTATATTAAATTTAAAGCGTATTAAAGCATCTAAACCGGGTGGTTCATGGAGAGATTGGCCAGATGATTTAAAATTAAATTGCCATAAAAAGAAATCCGGTGCAACTTATGGTAGTGTATACGGTAGAATGGAATGGGATCGACCAAGTCCTACTATGACTACCCAATGCTATGGATATGGGAATGGAAGATTTGGCCATCCTGAACAAAATAGAGCGATTTCTTTACGTGAAGCGGCTATATTTCAAACTTTTGATAAAAAATATCAATTTAATTCTCCTAATAATCAATTGACTACTAGAGAATTAGGAACAATGATCGGGAATGCTGTCCCAGTAAGACTAGGAGAAATTATTGGATTGAGTTTTCTCAAACATCTGGAGCTCTTAGGAATTTTTGATCATTAAGGTATATTTCTAATTCATCTAAGATATTTACACAAATAGTACTTACGTCCTCTTTAAACACTTTAAAATCTTGTGTAGTATAACTCATCCCTTGTTCAGAAAAATTTTTTTCTCCGTGAGCAAGGGAATTTCTTATATCTTTTAATGTATCAAGAGTTATAGGACTCTTAAAATTGATTTTAATAGCATTAAATTGATAATTATTTAATATTTCCTTTAATTTTTTTTTATCTATATTGCCATTTACAATTTCTTGTCTAGTTGGATAATAAGTGACTTTGTCATCCATAAAAACTTGATGTAATTGATTCTTTTTTTTATTCTTACTTAAATTTTGAGGTAATAGTAATCCTGCGATATTCTCTTGTAACTCATCTTTTAAATTAAAGAAAGAGACTTCCTTCTCAGCTATTCCTTCGTAGATAGTAAGGATAAATTCTCGAATAAAAAATTCAATTTTATTATAGATCATCAAAAACAGGGTTGCCCTTAATATATTA
This sequence comes from Actinobacillus sp., assembly GCA_020026155.1. GTDB lineage: Bacteria > Pseudomonadota > Gammaproteobacteria > Enterobacterales > Pasteurellaceae > Actinobacillus_C. The sequence goes on from JAHHQX010000005.1 coordinate 45,417, forward strand.
GAAACAGTATCTAGATCATCTGAAAAAGTAATAATCTCCTTTCTATCCCTAACATCTCTTTCTTTAATATCTTCATCAAGTTTTTCTAAATGTGTATATAGAGCTTCAATATTATCATCCCTATTACGTAGTTCCTCTTTTAGACTGTCCAACATTTTTACTTATTACCCAATAATTTATCTTTCACAAAATTAATTCGAGCAATTACTTTAGATTTATTATTGGCGGCGTCGCTAGAAACAATATCCCTATATTGTTTGGAATCAAACCATTCAAGAATATTACTGGTTATTAAGCTTCCATTATTTTGTATTTCTTGTATGGCAAAATACGAACCTAATGCAATAGACTCAAAAAATGTTCTTGATGTTGATTTTGCAGTTTGGGATTTTCTAAATCCATAGGGAAAATTCTGGACAACAAATTCAATAGTTTGGTTAAATTTGGTGTTATATTCATTGATAAGATCTTCCGTTAACTCCTTCTTAGACATTTCTTTAAAAAATGTATCTAAGAAATCACGAACGTTACCTGAGTAGTTTTCTATGTTTTCTGCATAAGCAAAAAATCTCAGTACTAATTCTTCATAATCCTGATCTGATCTTCGATTTTTAGAAAGTGGAGCTGCATTTCTAAATATCTTATTATCCGCACATACTTGGATAACTTTTGAATAAAACGGAGAAATGGCACTTTCTGAACCACGACGTTGCTCCATCGGAATTAGAGGTTTTATACCAGAATTTATTCTTTCAAATAAATCTCTTTTATATTCAGGTTCTTCCGAACGTAGTTCTAACAGTCGTAATGATTCCCTTAAGAAGCGTCTTTGTCTACCTGGTAAAAAATCAGAAAATGCAAAGCCTTCTAATGATTTGAGCTCTTTTAGATCAATTAATTTAAATTCATTTTGTATAAATCTATATAATGTTCGGATACGTTGCGAACCATCAATAATTTCTATCCTTCCATCAAGATCATATTCATCATTGAAACTATCAGCAATATAAATATATGGGATAGGGAGACCTAGTAAAATACTCTCAATAAAGCGCGATGCTATTTTATCATCCCACTTATAATCACGTTGGTAATCTGGGATAAATAATTCACACTCAGGATTATCTGCATCCCCACCATTTCCAAATTTATCCATAATAGTCCCGATAGACCACTCACGTAGACCAAATGATATTTGTTTCTGTCTTTCAATTATAGCTTTTTCAGCTTGAAGTTTTTGCTCTGGTGTGACTAATGACATAAAATTTCCCTATATTTTTCTACATATAGTAACACTTATAGTAATTTTAATAAAGTTATAGATGTGATACAGATCAATGCTCAAAATTCAGTTCTGGATATTTATATAAATAGTGCTGAATCATTTTATATGTTACATCAAAGCCCGACACAGTCGGGCTTTGTACTCATGTAATAAGAATTTATTTCTCTCTCACTTCAGTTGCAGAAGTGGTTGATTTTACAAGGTCGATGCCGTGTTCGCAGTCTTTGCGGTGTTTGTAGCCGTCACCACCTGTTGCAATAATATTACCGTTGCCTGCAACTAGGCGCCAACGAAATTCGCCTGCTTTATCAGTGTAAATTTCAAAATGCATAATAAACTCCTGTGGAATTTGATCATCAATTTATCATCTTGGATAAGATGGGATGCCTAAGTGAGAAATAGGTCAACAGCATCATGAAACCTATGTAAATTATTCACTTAGGTGCGTACACCTTAGCACTACGTAAAAATTAGTCAATAAAAATAGATTAAAAATAAAACATTTAAGGTAATAAAATTACTTTTTTGGAGGTATGTTATTGTATGGTTATGAATATAACTTATAGAAAGTAAAAAAGGCACTATATAGTGCCTTCTGTAATATAACTTTACTCAATTAGCAGCATTTTTCTGGGCTTTGAAATTTTTCAATTTGGCTCATGATGCTATCAATACTTTCAGTGACATCCCAAATTGTTCCATTTTTAAAGAAAATACGAGTAAGCGTTTTTCCTTGTAAATTTTGGATTGGAGTAATGATTTGAGTACGTTTTAAGTTGATAATAACTGGACTATTATCTACAGAAGTAAGTTTAATAAATTTAGACATGTTGTGCTCCTTTGTTTGTTGTGTGTTGTGGTTAAATCAGGTTAAACTTTAAGCGCTTATAAAAATATTTTTATTGATCCAAATCAATAAAAATGAATAAAGTGTATATATTTTATACTTTTTGATTATGTATATTTATATATCATTTTAGAAATTTTTAAGATTAGTAGACGGGGAGAGAAGTTTATAAAAGCGATGAATAAGGATAAAAATACGCCCCAAAAATCATAAAAATTTATGAAAAGTGGGGCGTGAAAAAATATAATATAAAGATATGTGTTAAGAATAATGACTATCTAAAGTGATTTTCCCCGAGTAGTGATATTCTCGATTTATCTTCGATTGAATCCATCTTTCATGAAACTTTAAATTATGAACAGGATCAGGAATAGTGATAAATCGGGGATTGTTATTTAAATTTAATACTACTGTAATAATATAATTATTTTTATATTCTTTTGCTTTGATAAACTCATTCTCAGTTAGTCTAAAAGTTCCTTCAGTATGGCGAATCCCTTTTATCTCTGATAGAAAGATATTATTTTCTGTAGTAATTTGAAAATCATATCCATCTCCATATAAGCGCGCATCTTCTAAGGAACCATTTTTAAAAATATCTATCCTTTTGAAATTGTTTATAAAAAACAACTCTGCTTCCAGTCCAGTAGTTTGAAGTTTTTTAAATTTAGATTGTAAAATTGGTTTGATATTTTGGGTATCAATTTGTAAGAAATGTTGGTTTTTTAAATATAATTTAATAATATTAGCAAACCCTAACGCATTTTCATTTCCAAATAAATTATCAATAAATATTTTCCTGTGACGGTATGCGTCTTTCTTTTGCCAACATCCTTTTCGATGATTAGGAAAAAAGGGATCAAATAAATCCATTCTATTTTTTATTACTGATGGCGTTGCTGCTAATCCAATTTTTACACAATATTTAAAAAAATCTATTTTAGATTTAAAATTAAAATGCTGAATAAGATCATTATCAAATTTAGCAAGTCCGTATCCTATAAGATTAAGAATTTCATAGTTTTCGTGTTTATTCATGAGTATTTTTATTATTTTTCTTTTTAGTATATTTTTTAGGAGATGAAATATTTTTGCTTACGGTACTTAATTCGCGCAACGCTTCAAAATTCTGATACTGCAGAAGATCAGGTAAGAGGGTGAATAGGTTCTGCATAAAATCTTGATAAGTCGCTTGTTGTTGGCTGATTTTATTGAGTTGTTGTTCCCAATGTGCAGTCATATCTGGTTTGGTTGCAATTGGCGGAAGGGCGTTGATAAGCGCCTTGCCGATATCGGTACTATGAATGTTACGACCTTGCTTACGCAAGAAACCGCGTTTAAAGAGCAGTTCAATAATACCGGCACGAGTTGCCTCGGTGCCGAGACCATCGCTTTCACGTAGAATTTTTTTCAGTTCTTTATCTTCCACAAAACGCGCAATACCTGTCATGGCAGAAAGTAATGTTGCATCGCTAAAAGGGCGTGGAGGTTGTGTTTTTTTCGTTAAAATTTCAGCTTTTTCACAGAACAGAATATCGCCTTTTTTTACTTCATAAAGCGGATTTTCCACGCCCCGATTTTCGTCATTTTTTTCACTTTTTAGTAATGTTTTCCAGCCAGCGCTTTGTAATTGACGATTTTGTGCGACAAATTTTCCGCCCGCAATTTCTAATTCAATGCGACGTTTACGATAATCCGCATCTGGGCAGAATTGCATTAAATATTGGCGAGCGATGAGGGCGTAGATGCGTTGTTCATCATAATTTAAGTTAACTTTATGCGATTTTACGGTTGGAATAATCGCGTGGTGCGCCTCAACTTTTTTGCTATCCCAACAACGATTTTTTTGTTCTGGATTGATGATATCAGGTAACGGTTGATAATCTTCTAATTGCGCACTAATGGCTGATAAAACCTTATGGCGATCGGCAAATTGTTCTTGTGGGAGATAGCGACAATCGGAACGCGGGTAAGTAATCAGTTTATGCGTTTCGTAAAGGCGTTGGCAGCAATCGAGCACTTGTTGGGCTGAAAGCTGGTAAAGGCGAGCAGCATCGATTTGTAAACTTGATAAAGAATAGGGTAACGGTGCTGATTCGAGTTCTTGTTTATCAATATAATTGGTGACTTTTGCGGGTTGTTGTGTGACTTTGTTGACGACTAATTCTGCCAGTGAGCGTGATAAGACGCGCCCATCTTCATCCTGATAGTCTTCGCACGCTTTACTTGGTTGCCACATTGCTTTAAAAGGGGCTTGATTAAAGAAAGGTGAGCTTTCATCTTGGGTGATGATATCGGCTTGCACTTCGTAATAATCTTTTGGTTGAAAATGTTCAATTTCGTGATCACGATTGACGATAAGCCCAAGTACGGGGGTTTGAACCCGCCCAACGGAAAGCACGCCTTGAAAGCCTGCACGCTGTCCGAGAATGGTGTAGTTGCGAGTGAGATTAATCCCGTAAAGCCAATCCGCTCGGGCGCGTGCGAGTGCTGAAGTAGAAAGGGGAATAAATTCACTATTGTTGCGCAGTTGTTCCACGGCTTTTTTGACGGCAGAAGGCGTTAAGTCGTTCACTAAACAACGCTTAATATTTTGAATTTTTTCACGCGGTAATTGCGCGTAATGGAAGACTTCATCTACCAGTAATTGCCCTTCACGATCTGGGTCGCCTGCGTGAACGAGTTCATCGGCTTGGTGAATGAGTTTAACTACCGTATCGAGTTGCTTTTTTACTTCTGGGCGGGGGATAAGTTTCCATTGTTGAGGCACAATGGGAAGCATTTCACGTCGCCATTTTTTTAATTGTGGATTGTAAACATCGGGATCCGCTTGACTAAGTAAATGACCGACACACCAAGTGACATAATCATTGTTACCACATTGAATAAAGCCATCGCCTCGCTTGTGAGGTTGAGGTAAGACATCGGCAATCGCTCTGGCAAGACTGGGTTTTTCGGCAACAAATACACGCATAATAGATAAAATTCAATAAAATAAGAGGCGTGTATTCTAGCATATTGTGAAGTTTTTCGCTAAAATGCGAGTTGTTTTTTAATAAATTTAGGAAAATATTATGTTTGGAAAAGGTGGCTTAGGCGGCTTGATGAAACAAGCACAGCAAATGCAAGATCGCATGCAAAAGATGCAAGAAGAAGTTGCAAAACTTGAAGTAACTGGCGAATCTGGTGCAGGCTTAGTAAAAATCACCATTAACGGCGCACATAACTGCCGTCGTATTGAAATCGATCCGTCTTTAATGGAAGATGATCGTGAAATGTTAGAAGATTTAATCGCGGCAGCATTTAACGATGCCGTACGCCGTGCTGAAGAACTTCAAAAAGAAAAAATGAAAGAAGTGACTGCAGGTATGAGTTTACCACCAGGTTTTAAACTTCCTTTCTAATCCCTCATTAATTCACCGCACGTTTTACATTTTGTAGCGTGCGGTCTTTTTTTTTCATCGTAAATATTATGCAAACCAGTCCATTATTAGAAGAACTTATCGAAAAATTACGTTGTTTGCCAGGGGTGGGTCCTAAATCTGCGCAACGTATGGCGTATCATTTGTTACAACGTAACAGAAAAGCAGGACAAGACTTGGGGCAAGTTTTAGCAAAAGCTATGGCACAAATTGGGCATTGTTCGAAATGCCAAACTTTTACAGAACAAGAAGTGTGTGCGATTTGTCATAATCCTCGTCGTCAAGCAAGCGGTCTTTTATGTGTGGTAGAGCAACCGGTAGATATTCAAGCTATTGAACAGACGGGGCAGTTTTCAGGGCAATATTTTGTATTAATGGGACATTTGTCGCCGTTAGATGGTATTGGTCCGCGTGAGATAGGGCTAGATAAATTACAAATGCGGTTGGAACAAGAAAAATTTAATGAAGTCATTCTTGCTACGAATCCAACCATTGAGGGCGATGTGACTGCAAACTATATTGCTGAGATGTGTCATCAGTATCATATTAAAGTGAGTCGTATTGCACATGGCATACCCGTTGGCGGTGAGTTAGAAATGGTAGATGGAACGACATTAATGCATTCATTTTTAGGACGTCGTGAAGTAAAAGAAGAATAGCCCAATATAAAATCTTACAAAACTGTACAAAAAATGAATAAAAATACCCCTTTATAAGGGGTTATTTTTCGCAAGAGTGTAATTATTAAGCTAAAAAAGATAAAAATATAACTATTTTTATAAAAAAAATGATTTTTTATCTTGCAAAATTTAACTAATTTCATCAAAATAATACCGATTTATAGGGATAAGACATTTCGTCTTATTAATTTTTTCCGTCTGTGTCGGTCGATACGCTCAGACATTAAACCACAGAAAGAGGTTCGTTATGGAAGTTGGTGTTGTTAAATGGTTTAATAATGCGAAAGGCTTCGGTTTTATTGCGGCTGAAGGATCAGATGAAGATATTTTTGCCCATTATTCAGTTATTGATATGGATGGATATCGTACATTAAAAGCAGGCCAAAAAGTTTCTTTTGAACGTGTGCAAGGGGATAAAGGTTCACACGCGACGAAGATCGTTCCTATTATCGAAGAAAAAAAATAATTGGAGTAATGAATTAGAGAAAGCGCTCAAGAATGGGCGCTTTTTTTATATAAAAAAATTTATGTAACAAAAATAGCCCTTATTTATTAGATAAACATGCAAAAAAGCATAAAAAATCTCTGATAAATCACGATTGGTTAAGAATAATGCATAAAAGACGTGATTTTTTAATGGCTTAATATTATTATCTATACCATTTTTAATTTGAAAAAATTATATTGGAAATTTTCACAAAACGAGAGGAAAGTATGGAAAACCTAGCGGAAATTACACAACAGGCGAAAGACGCCATTAATGCGTTAGAAGAAAATCGCCTAGATTTGCTTGATGCATTACGTGTGGAATATTTTGGTAAGAAAGGGCATTTTACACAGTTAATGCAAGGCTTACGTAATGTAGATCCCGCTGAACGTCCTAAAGTTGGGGCAAAAATTAATGAAGCAAAACAAGAAGTTCAAGAACTTTTAAATGCAAAAAAACAAGCATGGGAAGAAAATGCACTTAATGCACAATTAGCTGCAGAAAGCATTGATGTGAGCTTACCGGGACGTCGTCCAGAATTAGGTGGGTTACACCCAGTAACGATGACAATTAATCGTATCGTGCAATTTTTCTCTGAATTAGGCTTTACAGCAGAAGAAGGTCCAGAGATTGAAAATGATTACTATAACTTCGATGCGTTAAATATTCCTGCACACCACCCAGCGCGTGCCGATCACGATACTTTCTGGTTTGATGTTAAACATCTTTTAAGAACACAAACCTCAGGTGTGCAAATTCGTACCATGGAGAAAAAACAACCTCCAATTCGTATTCTCGCGCCAGGACGTGTGTACCGTAATGACTACGACCAAACACATACGCCAATGTTCCACCAAATCGAATTACTCTACGTGGACAAACATGCTAACTTTACGGAATTAAAAGGTTTATTACACGATTTCTTACGTGCTTTCTTTGAAGAAGATTTAAAAGTACGTTTTCGTCCATCTTATTTCCCATTCACTGAACCTTCAGCAGAAGTGGATGTTATGGGTAAAAACGGGAAATGGCTTGAAGTATTAGGTTGCGGTATGGTGCATCCAAATGTTTTACGTAATGTTGGTATCGATCCTAATGAATATTCAGGTTTTGCGGTAGGTATGGGCGTTGAACGTTTAACTATGCTTCGTTACAACGTAACAGATTTACGTGCATTCTTTGAAAATGACCTCCGTTTTTTAGAACAATTTAAATAAGTGTATTGACGATATTGAAGGATTAACAAATGAAATTTAGTGAAAATTGGGTAAGAGAATGGGTAAATCCCGAAGTTGACAGCGATACGCTTTGCGACCAACTCACTATGCTTGGTTTAGAAGTAGATGGCATTGAAAAAGTAGCCGGTGATTTTACAGGTGTTGTGGTTGGTGAAGTTGTGGAATGCGCACGTCACCCAGATGCAGATAAATTACAAGTGACTAAAGTAAATGTTGGTGGCGATCGTTTATTAGATATCGTTTGTGGTGCCAAAAACTGCCGCCTAGGATTAAAAGTAGCTTGTGCGACTGAAGGTGCGGTTTTACCAGGTGATTTTAAAATTAAGAAAACTAAATTACGTGGTCAACCGTCAGAAGGTATGCTTTGTTCATTTAGCGAATTAGGCGTAGAAGATGGCTCAGAAGGTATTTTAGAATTACCAGCAGATGCACCTATCGGTATGGATTTCCGTGAATATTTAGATTTAAACGATAATGCTATTGAGATTAGCTTAACACCAAACCGTGCAGATTGTTTAAGCATTATGGGCGTGGCACGTGATTTAGCTGTGTTAAACCGTTTACCGTTAAATCAAGAAGACATTAAAGTTGTGCCAGCAACTATCGCGGATAAAGTGGCGATGGAAGTGAAAGAGCCTGCTGCTTGCCCACGTTATTTATTACGTATGATTAAAAATATCGATATGAATGCGAAAACTCCGCGCTGGATGCAAGAAAAATTGCGCCGTGGAGGTATTCGTTCAATCGATCCGGTGGTGGATGTAACAAACTACATCTTATTAGCCTACGGTCAGCCAATGCACGCGTTTGATGCCGATAAAGTCGCTCAACCTGTACAAGTTCGTTTTGCTAAACCTGAAGAAGAATTAACGCTTTTAGATGGTAATACGGTAAAACTTAAAGAAAATACATTGGTTATCGCTGATCAAAATGGTGCATTAGCGATGGCAGGGATTTTCGGTGGCGAAGCAAGTGGTGTGACTGCAGAAAGTAAAAATATCATTTTAGAAGCAGCATTCTTTGCGCCATTAGCCATTACTGGTCGTGCGCGTCAATATGGTTTACACACTGATTCATCACACCGTTTTGAACGTGGTGTAGATTTTGCACTCGCTGAAAAAATGATGGAAAAAGCAACCGCATTAATTTTAGAAATTTGTGGTGGTGAAGCCGGTGAAATTTGTAAAGTAGAAAGTACAGAAAATTTACCGAAAATTGAGGCGATCACTTTACGTCGTGAAAAATTAGATAATCTGCTCGGTCATCATATTCCGACTGAACAAGTCACTGATATTTTAAACCGTCTTGGTTTTGATGTCGCTTATGCTGACGATAAATGGCAAGTGACACCAACAAGCTGGCGCTTTGATATTCAAATCGAAGAAGATTTAATTGAAGAAGTGGCACGTATTTACGGTTATAACAATATTCCGAATAATGCACCGCTTGCACATTTACAAATTAACGAACGCCCAGAAAAAGAATTAAATATCAATCGTATTCGTCAAGCATTTGTTGACAGCGATTATCAGGAAATTATTTCTTATAGCTTTGTGGATCCAGATATTCAACGCCATCTTCATCCAGAAATGGAAGCATTGATTTTACCAAATCCAATTTCTAAAGAAATGTCAGCAATGCGCCTTTCTTTATTAACTGGCTTGCTTGGTGCGGTGCTTTATAACCAAAATCGTCAACAAAGTCGTGTACGTTTATTTGAAACTGGATTACGTTTTGTTCCAGATGAAAATGCAGAAAGCGGTGTACGTCAAGAAATGATGGTTGGTGCGGTGATTTGCGGTGATCGTTTCCCAATTACTTGGGAAGGGAAAGGTGAAAATGTGGATTTCTTTGATCTTAAAGGAGATTTAGAACGCATTTTATCTTTGACAAAAGCTGGAAATCGTCTTCAATTTGTAGCAAAATCATTTACAGCATTACATCCAGGTCAATCAGCAGCCATTTTATTAGATGGTGAAGAAATTGGCTTTATTGGAACAGTGCATCCAAAAGTGATTCAAACTTTAGGTCTTTCTGGTAAACCAGTAGTAGCTGAAATTAAGTGGTCTGCGATTAATGAACAAAAAGTACCAAGTGCGAAAGAAGTTTCTCGCTTCCCAGCGAATAAACGTGACCTTGCCTTGGTGGTGGACAAAGATGTTCCTGCACAAGCGATTCTTCATGCTTGCCAAGAGGCGGGTGGTGAACAACTTGTGAATGTAACATTATTTGATGTGTATCAAGGTGCAAATCTTGAAGCGGGTAAGAAAAGTTTAGCGGTCAGCTTAACCATTCAAGATACGCAAAAAACCTTGGAAGAAAAGGATATTAACGCCGTGATTTCAGCTGTACTCAGTGCGTTAGAATCTCGTTTTAATGCCTATTTGAGAGAGTAAACTATGACTTTAACAAAACAAGATATTGCAAAACGTCTTATAGAATCGCTTGGTCTCGATAAAGACGACGCAAAAATGTTAGTGGAAAGTTTTTTTGAAGAAATCCGAGCTTGCTTAGAAGCAGGCGAGGATGTGAAGTTATCAGGTTTTGGTAATTTCGAATTACGCGAAAAGGCATCAAGACCGGGACGCAATCCTAAAACGGGTGAAAGCGTTCCTGTGTCAGCACGCCGTGTTGTTGTCTTTAAACCAGGACAAAAACTACGTAAGCGTGTTGAGAAAGCAATTCCAAAACATTGATGAAACAACATCTTGGTTGTTAGTTATTAATCTCAAGTCACACCTCGATTTCACATAAAAATCATGTGAAATTGGGGCGTGATTCCTAGCTACATCTATAGATATCTGATCGGTTATCTTATCTTTGCCATTTCTAAGGGTAAGCACAAATAACTCTAAATAATTATTGATAATGATAATCATTTGCAATAATAATGAAGCGCCTAATATTTACTCTAGGGAGAAATATGCGTTATTTATTTATATTGCTATGTGTGTTTTATGCTGTCTCAGCCTCCGCAAAATTAAACGTTATTACCACTTTCACAATCATTCAAGATATTGCCCAAAATGTTGGTGGCGATAAAGCTATCGTTAAATCAATTACCAAACCAGGTGCGGAGATTCATCAATACCAACCTACGCCGAAAGACATTATTAAGGCACAGAATGCCGATTTAATTTTATGGAATGGATTAAATTTAGAAAATTGGTTTGAACGTTTCTTTGACAATATGCCTTCAATTCCCTCGGTGATTGTAACGAATGGTATCGTTCCATTGTCCATTTATGAAGGAAGTTATAAAGGAAAGCCAAATCCTCACGCTTGGATGTCACCGAAAAACGCCATCTTATATGTGAATAATATCAAAGAGGCATTTATCAAATATGATCCCGAAAATGCAGCAACTTATAGCGAAAATGCCCAAAATTATCTCCAAAAGATTGAACAATTAGATCAAAAATTTCAAACCCTCTTTGCCAAAATTCCCGAACAAAAACGTTATTTAGCGACCAGTGAAGGTGCCTTCACTTATCTTGCTCAACATTATCATTTAAAAGAGGCATATTTGTGGTCTATCAATGCTGAGCAACAGGGGACGCCACAACAAGTAAAACGCCTTATCGATCTGGTGCGTACAAATCAGATTCCCGTGGTTTTCAGTGAAAGCACTATTTCAGATAAACCTGCAAGGCAAGTCGCTCATGAAAGTGGGGCAAAATATGGCGGCGTCCTTTATGTAGATTCACTTTCAACTGATACGGGACCAGTCCCAACTTATTTAGATTTATTGAATAAAACTATGACTACTATTGCACAAGGCTTTGGAGTTTATGATGACAAATGAAATGATTACCGTCACTGATCTCGCGGTTCGTTACAACAATGGGCATTTAGCCATTTACGATATTAATTTTTCTTTACCTAATAAGATGATTTGTGCCTTAATCGGGATTAATGGAAGTGGAAAATCTACGCTTTTTAAAAGTTTAATGGGGTTAATTAAGCCACAAAAAGGGAAAGTAGAAATTTGTCAATTATCCATTAATAAAGCCTTAAAATCTAATTTGGTATCTTATGTTCCACAAATTGAAGAAGTAGATTGGTCATTCCCAGTAACTGTTTATGATGTGGTAATGATGGGACGCTTTGGTCATATGAATTTTCTAAGAATTCCCACTAAAAATGACAAAGTGAAAGTACAAAATGCACTTGAAAAAATGGGAATATCAGAGTTACAAGATCGCCAAATTGGGGAATTATCGGGTGGACAAAAGAAACGTGTATTTTTAGCGAGGGCATTGGCACAAGAAAGTCGTATATTTTTGTTAGATGAACCTTTTACGGGAATTGATGTAACTACTTCAAATATTATTATTTCTCTTTTAAAAGAATTAAGAGAAATGGGGAAATTAATTTTAATTTCTATGCATAACCTGAATGCTATTCCTAATTTTTGCGATCATATTATTATGTTAAATCGACAATTAATTGCTGAAGGTAATATTGCAGATACATTTACACAAGAAAATTTACAAAAAGTATTTGGTGAATCACATAAAAAAGAACATACGAATGGAGCAGTAATTGATAAAAAATATCTTTGGCATATGACCAGTGGTGAGCCTTCTATTGCATGAGGGTAGCGAGGAGATAAATATGAATTTATTAGAGCCTTTTCATTATCAATATATTATTAATGCTATCTTATTAAGTGCTTTAATCGGCGGAATTTGTGCATTTTTATCTTGCTATTTAATCTTGAAAAGATGGTCATTAATTGGTGACGCACTTTCTCATTCAGTCGTACCAGGGGTAGCAATGGCATATTATTTTGAAGTTCCTTATGCTATCGGTGCATTCTTTTCAGGTATCTTTGCTGCCGTAAGTATTCTTTGGATAAAATCATTATCAAAATTACGAGAAGACGCCATTATTGGATTTATCTTCACAACCTTTTTTGCTGTTGGCTTATTAATTATTTCACTAAAACCTACTGCGATTAATATTCAAGAAATTATTTTAGGAAATATTTTAGGTATTTCACAAAATGATATTTATCAGGTTTTACTTATCGTTTTTGTTAGCCTTGGATTACTCTTATTTTTTTGGAAAAATTTAATGTTAATATTCTTTGATGAAGTACAAGCAAAGCTCGTCGGATTAAATGTTACTGCGTATAAGATATTATTTTTCACCTTATTAAGTGCCTGTATCGTGGTTGCTTTACAAACCGTAGGGGCAATTCTTGTTATCGCGATGGTCATTACCCCAGGCGCAACTGCATATTTGTTAACGGATAAGTTTTCCCAATTACTAAAAATTGCTGTATTTATTGGTGTCATTACTTCAGCACTCGGTGTGTATTTGAGTTATTTTTTAAATGGTGCAACGGGTGGTGTGATTGTTTCATTGCAAAGTTTGTTCTTTATTGTTGCTTTTTTATTTTCTCCTAAATACGGTTGTTTAATAAAACATAAAGGAGTCGCGAATGAATTGGATTAATATTTTATCTGAACCTTTTACTTATGCTTTTATGCAACGCGCACTTTTCGTTGCCGTAATTGTTGCTACAATTTCTGCAATTTTATCATGCTACCTTGTTTTAAAAGGGTGGGCATTAATGGGCGATGCATTATCGCACGCCGTGCTCCCTGGTATTGTTATCGTATATTTATTAGGCGTTCCACTTATTATTGGTGCGTTTGTAGCAGGCTTAGTTTGTTCTTTTAGCATGGGATATATTAAGCAACATTCTCGATTAAAAGAGGATACGGTGATGGGCATTGTCTTTGCGGGCATGTTTGCTATTGGGTTAGTGATTTTTAGTAAAATTGAATCTGATCAACATTTGTTACATATCCTATTCGGCAATATTCTCGGTATAACCCAAGCAGATTTTTATCAAACCTTGATTCTTTCTGCAATGGTAATCATAGCCTTATTATTTAAAGGAAAAGATTTTGTGCTTTTTTGCTTTGACCGCAATTATTGCCATGTAGCGGGGCTTTCTCCGCGTAAATTACACTATTTTCTTCTAAGTTTATTAACACTCACTATTGTTATGGCAATGCAAGTTGTGGGAGTAATTTTGGTTGTTGCTATGTTAATTGCGCCGGGTATGACAGCATACTTACTCACTAAGCAATTCTATCAAATGGTCATTATTGCTATATTTTGTTCACTATTAAGCAGTTTTTTAGGGCTGTTAGTGAGTTATTATATTGATGGATCGCCTGGCGCTTGTATTATCTTGATTCAAGCTGCTTTCTTTATAAGTGCACTCGCGATAACGCAACTAAAACATAAAATTCAAATAAATTTTTCCGAAAATTGAGGCGTAGCAATTTAGTAAAAAATTTGAGAGAATAACGCGCATACATTCATCATGAAGGAGCGTTGTATGAAGCTTTATCTATACGATCATTGTCCTTATTGTGTTCGACCGCGTATGCTGGTTGGGCTTAAAAATTTACGCGTGGAAGAAGTCACGTTATTAAATGACAATGAAGCCACTCCAATGGCATTAATTGGAAAGAAAGTTGTCCCAATTCTTGTTAAAGATGACGGGTGTGCGATGGGCGAAAGTTTAGATATCGTCCGCTATTTTGATGAAAAATTTGGTCCAAAAATTTTAAAAGATGAAGTTCGACCTGAAATCAAAGCGTGGTGTGAAGATGTCGGCAGTTATTATTATCGATTATTACACCCGCGCTGTATCCAGCTTGGATTACCTGAATTTTCAACGGCTGGCGCAATTGAATATTTTGTGAAAAAGAAAAGCATGAAAATTGGTAGCTTTGAGCAAAATATCCGAAATTCCGCATACTATATCGAAAAGCTAGAATTAGATTTAGCGCGTCTTGCTGCTTTAATTAAGACTCCAAATAGTCTTAACGACGAATTGTCTTATGAAGACATTCTCGTATTCCCGATGTTACGTAATTTAACTTGTGTAAAAGGGTTGCGATTCCCGCATAAAGTGAAAACTTATGTAGAAAATATGGCAAAAGCGACACATATTCCACTATTTTACGATAAACAACGTTAATGAATGGCAAGAGGAAGTCCTAGTGATTTCCTCTTTTTTATTTATGCAATTTTTTTTCATTTCCAGATTTTGCTAAAATAACATAACTTTATTCTTAATCACGCATACGTTATGACAGCAAAAACAATCCAGCCTTTAAACCCGATTACCTTACCTTTGAATAAAACTAGTCTAATTGAAGCCTCAGCCGGTACTGGGAAAACCCACACCATCGCGTCGCTTTATTTACGCTTATTACTTCAAGTCGGCGAAAATGCCTTTGCAACCCCATTGCGTGTCGATCAAATCTTAGTAGTAACCTTTACCAAAATGGCGACAGAGGAATTAAAAGGGCGTATTCGGGAACGTATCCATGAGGCAAAACTTGCCTTTGAAGCGGTGAGAGCGACAGGAGATTGTGAGCAATTTAAAGATAATCCATTTCTATACGATTTAATTCAGGCAGTGTTTAAAACGTCAAATCTGGATATTGCGATTACACAGCTTTCTCTCGCCGAACAAGATTTTGACCTTGCGGCAATTTTTACGATTCATAGTTTTTGCCAGCGTATGTTAAGGCGTTATGCATTTAATTCAGGCTTGCCTTTTGAGATTCAATTATTGGAAGATGGCGATGAGTTACGTCTAAAAACGCGTTTTGCGGATGAAGTTTGGCGTGAGAGTTTTTACCCGCAATCTTTAGAAGTGACTAAATTTATTGCTAAAAATGGCGTTTCACCGGACGCACTTCTCGATCGTTTACGTAATTTAATCGGTAAGGATATTGCGATAAATCTTTCACAAAAAGATATGTTAACTAACCCAACTTTATCTGATTTTTTGCAAGAACAAGCCGTTTTGCAGGCAGATTTTGCCAAAATCCAAATGAATTTTAAGGCGCAGTGGTTGGCGCATTGTGCTGCTTTAGAAAGTCTTTTTGAGGAAAATAGCGCAAACATTGCCAGATATGCGACAAAAGGCGTGTCTAATTACCTTGGCTACTTTAACGATATGAAAAACTGGGCAAGTCAATCTGATTTTGCTTTAGCGCCTGATAGACTTTCAAAATATTTTACGCAGTCGGCACTTGAGAACAACCTTAAAAAAGGCATAAATCCATTTACC
The DNA here is from genome assembly GCA_020026155.1 of Actinobacillus sp. Lineage (GTDB taxonomy): Bacteria > Pseudomonadota > Gammaproteobacteria > Enterobacterales > Pasteurellaceae > Actinobacillus_C. The sequence goes on from JAHHQX010000005.1 coordinate 61,489, forward strand.
CACCCGTTGCTCACCCTTGCGGAAGATTATGCGCAAGCGGAAGCGGAATTTGCGCAGAAATATGCAGAAAGCATAAAACTTTTCGCTTACTATTTTTCTAAAGAAGTGACTCATAAACTGCGTGACTATAAAGAAAACCATACCGAGAAATCGTATGACGATTTGTTATGGCTAATGGAAAAAGCATTGCGCGGCGAGCAAAGTGAGCAATTTGCACAAGTTATTCGCCATCAATATCCCTTTGCAATGATTGATGAATTCCAAGATACCGACCCGCAGCAATATTTTATTTTTAACGAAATTTACCTGAAGTCGCATCAAGACAGCGCCCCAAGCGGTTTTTTGATGATCGGCGATCCAAAACAATCAATTTATAAATTCCGTGGTGCGGATATTTTTTCTTATCTAAAAGCCGCACAAGATGCAGAAAATCAATTTACGCTTGATCAAAACTGGCGCTCAAATGCGGGGTTAATTGAGAGTGTAAATACATTATTCTCAATAAAAAATGATACCTCGCCATTCCTTTATAACGATATCCGTTTTTCTGCTGTCACGGCGGCAAAATCGAAATTAAATTTTGTGCTAAATGGCGAAAAAGAACCGCCAATACGTATTTATCTACAAGATATTGAAGATATCACGGGTAAGAGTTCTAAAATTGTCAAATTAAATGAGGAAGATTTTGCCGAAACCTGCGCATTATCTATTCGTCAATGGCTAGAAAGTGCGAAAGAGAATCAAGCCACCTTAGATGGAGAAACGCTACAGGCGAAAGATATCGCCGTTCTGTTACGCGATGCGAAACAAGCGAAGTTAATTAAAGATGCTTTAGCCAAACAGGGGATTAATTCTGTTTATCTTTCTGATAAGTCTAATATCTTCCAAACCGATATTGCCCGTGACATGCTTTTTGTTCTCCAAGCGTGTTTAAACCCACTTAATGAAAAAAATATTCTCAATGTACTAAGTTGCGCGCTTTTTTCACTTTCAATGGGTGATATTGACAGGATTAAACAACAAGAAAGCGAATGGGAAGCGACGGTTCAACGTTTTTTACAATATCAACGCATTTGGCAACATCAAGGCGTGCTGGCAATGTTACACCAGCTTTTACAACAAGAACAATTAATGACACGATTATTCTTATTACAAGGCGGTGAACGTAGGCTAACGGATTATTTACATCTTGCTGAATTACTCCAACAAGCAAGTGTGCTAAATGAAAGCGAAGCAGCCTTACTTCATTGGTTTGAAAAACAGGTTTCTGGCGACAATAAACTTTCTACTGCAGAAATCCGTTTAGAAAGCGATAGGGCGCTCGTTAAAATTGTGACGATCCATAAATCAAAAGGATTGGCGTATGATCTAGTTTGGTTACCATTTATCGGTTTTTCAAGTCGTAAAAATGGCGATAACATTCCAACTTATTACGATAAAGAAAAAGGCAAAGTCCTTTGGGATATGGCAGGGGAACATGATGATGAAATTCTGCAAGAAACCTTAGCTGAAGAAATGCGCCTACTTTATGTTGCTTTAACCCGTGCTAAATATCAAGTCGTTATGGCATTACCCACTTACTTCGGGAAAAATAATGCGCAACGTTTAGCTTGGAATGGGCTTTGGAATGCCCTTACTTCAGATGTTCTGACCGATAAAAACGAACCGATTGAAACGCGATCTTTATTAGAAAATTGGCGCAATCTTGCTGGTGGCGAGAATATTGTGATTGAAGAGGCAACGGTTTTACCGCATTTTGAAACACCATTAACCGCCGAAACTTCGCATTTACAACTTGATGTTGCAAAATTTCAAGGAAAAATTAGCCGTGATTGGTCAGTATCCAGTTTTACCAAAATGAAATATCAACATCTTTTCAAACAATACGCTCAAAATCTTTTCAAACAATACGCTCAAAAACAAAATGCTATTCAATATTTTGTGGCAGATCGCGATTATGACGAAGAAGAAAGTCAATTTAATCCAATGACTTTACTTGATGACGATACAACAACGCAAATTACCACTTGCCCAGATTATCCAGAAGGCTATTCACCTTTCCAATTCCCAGCAGGCAATCGTGTGGGGACGGCATTACACCATTTTTTAGAAAAACTTGATTTTCAAATTCGCTTAGATACAAATCAGCCCGAACATCGCCAAATGCTTTTGAACTTAGCACAACAAATGGGTATGTATCTTGAAAATGACGAACAAGCAGAATTAACAATCATTGGACTAGGTCTATGGATTAACGCCATTTTGGACACGCCATTTATGGAAGACAATCCGCTCGCGTTTAAAGATATTGCCTTAAATGAACGCCTTAACGAACTTGAATTTTTCTTTAGCGTACCAGAAAGATTTAATCCGACCCAATTTAATCAGCTCTTGGCAGAACATCATCACTTACCAAGCGAACCGCTTATTTTAGAAAGTTTCAAAGGCATGATGCACGGCTTTATTGACTTAGTCTTTGTACATGAGGGGAAATACTACCTTGTGGACTACAAATCCAATATGCTCGGCACCTCGCAAAATGCCTATAACCAAACCAATATCCGTCAGAAAATGTTAAACGAACATTATGACTGGCAATACTTAATCTACGTTGTGGCACTGAATCGATATTTGCGTAGTCGCTTACCTGATTATGACTACGAGCGTGATTTTGGCGGTGTAATTTATCCTTTCCTAAGAGGCATGACAGGTCAAGCGGGTGAGGGAATTTATTTTGATAAACCTACCAAAATGTTGGTGGATACATTGGAGGCACTGTTTGCATGCTAACTTTATTAAAACAACTAAAAGATGAAAATATTATCAGTGCGGCCGATTATCATTTTGCCCAATTTATTGATAATAAACAAAAACCGTATCACTACGAACAAGGGATTGCCGATCTTGCTATTTTCTTAGCGGCGCTTTGTAGCTATCACCAACAACAAGCAGGGCATAGTTGCATAAATTTAGACGAAAATCTTGGCGTGAATCCCTTTTTGCTTTCGCAATCACAACGTGAGTTGCAACAAAGTATTCGCAATAAATTGATTTATCCCATTCACGAATGGCAAAGTCGCCTTGCGGACCACATTGCATTTAGTAATGATCCCTTTACCAAAATTGCACCGCTCGTTTTTCAATTTAATTCGTTATATTTTTACCGTATTTGGCAAGATGAAATGCGGGTTGCACGCTTTTTCGCACGCCACAAAAAGCCACAAAATTTACCGTTTTCCGATGCGGAAATTAAAGCTACGTTGGATAAATTATTCCCAGCCGAATTTACCCAGTTACTCCCGGAAGAAAAGCACGCTTGGCAAAAAATTGCCGTAGCGACTGCGATTAAACAATCTTGTTGTGTCCTAACAGGCGGACCAGGTACCGGGAAAACTACCACTGTTACGCGATTATTGCTCGCCTTGCAGATGTTGTATCACGAAAAATTGATTATCAAGTTGGTGGCACCGACAGGGAAAGCTGCAGCCCGCTTAAAAGAAAGTTTAGACAATTCTTTAAAAGCGTTGGTGGAACGGGAACATATTGAGATTTCCGATAGCCTGCGTGAAAGCCTGCCACAAGATGCCGAAACCTTGCACCGCTTGCTGGGGATTAAATATTTCTCTACCGAGCCAAAATATCACGCAAAAAATTTATTAAATATCGATGTGCTGGTGGTGGATGAGGCAAGTATGATTGACTTAGCTTTAATGGCAATGCTCGTGCAAGCCCTCCGAGCGGATACAAAAATCATTCTGCTTGGTGACCAAGATCAGCTTTCTTCCGTTGAAGCGGGGGCGATTTTGGCAGAATTGGGGCGTTTTCAGCAGTTTAAAGGGGAATTATTGCCTTATAGTAGCGCCCATGCGGATTATCTCCAACGTGTAACAGGCGAAGCCTTACCGCATCAACCAGCCGTTTCTTATTTGCGTGATAATCTCTGCCACCTCGTTGCTAGTCGCCGCTTTGGTGAACGCAAATTGATTGGGGCGTTGGCAAAATCAATCAATGCTTTACAAAGCGAAGAAAGCTGGCAACTTTTCGCCCAAGATACTGAGCATAGAGAAATTGAAATGGTGAATTTAGATTTTCCAAAGCAAGGGCATTTAAGCGAAGAGAAAAAAGCCCATCTTGCCTTACAAACCGTTGTTGAGCGGGCGTGTGAGGCATACCGCCATTATCTAGAGGAAATCGCTGAAATTCAGGCAAATAATTTACCGATTGCCGAGCAGTTAGATCGGATTTTTAAAGCCTTTAACCAAGTGCGTTTTCTCACCGCTGTGCGTAAAGGGAATTTAGGGAGTGAACGCCTAAACGCCCTCATTTTTGAAAAGCTCAAACAGCAAGGGCTGATTCATTTTCATCAAGGACGTGAAAATTATGCGGGCAAACCGATTTTAATCACCCAAAATGACCGCAACGTCCACCTTTATAATGGCGATATCGGGCTTTATCTTATGGAAAAAAATGCCGATGGCGAAATCAAAGGGCGCTACTGGTTTGAAAACGGACAATCCGAATTACCAAGCCGTTTGCCCCAACATGAAAGTGCCTTTGTCATGACCGTGCATAAATCACAAGGTTCGGAATTTGCGCATACTTTTGTCGTCTTACCACTGGAATTTAACCCCGTTCTCACCAAAGAATTGCTTTACACAGGCGTCACCCGTGCTAAAGAAAAAGTCACCATTTTCAGCACCGAAGACATCTGGAAAATGGCCGTCCGCAAAGCCACAGACCGCCAAAGTGGATTATCGTTGTGGTTTTGGAGTAAAGAAAATATTCAAAAAATAATGAATAACCAACTCTAAAATGCAAACTATACGCTACATTTTTATAAAAAATTCCCGAGGAATGCGGATATAACCTCGGGAATTTTTGATACAAACCTCTTATTTATATAGCCTACATGCTACAAAATTAATAAAATAGAATAATTAAGTATTTTATTTGCACAAATAATGATATTTATTAATCATACAGATTAAATATTAATCACAGACTTTTATCAAAAACAAATTTTCTTTTATTTCTCCCGTGTAGAAAGGGTATTTTTGGATAATTAATCATCAATTATTGGAATAATAGATCGATCTTAATTTTTTTGCGTGACAGAATAAGTTTTTAGAAAAAACATAGGTTGGTAATAGAGGCGTAGTTTATTTTAAACAAGTTTAGACGAGTGAATTGGAAGAGATTGATATGCTGATACAACATGTAGCAAGTAATAGGGCTCCGATCCGTTCAATAAAGGTAAACCATAATAATTTCGTTTCACCTTTTCGACGACTTTCGGCTTCTAATTTAGTTTGTTCTATGACGAAATCAACAAGATCTGGACAAAAAGTATTTAATCGCTCCAATCCATTTATCTAAAAGCGGGTCATCCGTTTGGCTATGTGAGCGTTAAATTTTATTACCCGATAAGCTTTTAGCTTTAACCTGTGTATTTTTTGTTGCCATATTTTTCAATGTTGCGATTTAGTGACGATGAAACTTTCTTTGCATCAGAACGCAAATTTTGACGATCTTTCGCAAAACCCTGGCGGAATGTTGGGTATTGAGCAGGGCTTTGCAAAACGTTTGCGACAATGCTTAAGTTTGTTAAGCGCTTAAGTAGTGCAACCATCTGTTCTCCCTGGAATGATTGGTGTTTGATATAAGTTAGGTTTTAACTTGTCTTCATTTGCAGACAACCTGGAGTATAAACAAGGCGTTTAAATTTGCAATTACATTTTTAAAGTAAACATTTATTACTTTAAACGTTTACTTTATTACATTGCGTAATCTATTTTATTCTTAAGCAGTCATAGTTAAATTTTTACATAAAGACAATCCCTGCCTAATCTCCCATAACAATTTTTGCAAGCTTCATCGTATTTTTCACGGGAATTTTAAGAAAAACGCATTAATCATTGCGTCTGAATAGATTATTTTCTGCTGTAACCAAAGAAGTAGTAGCGGGTTATTAATGGGGAAAGGGGGAGGGTTTGTGCTCCCTTGTTTTGGCGTGTTTAAATCAGATGAAATTATCGTTTTTATTATGTTGAAATTACGATCTCGATCGTGGTTTGGGTTGCTTTATAAACAGCAACTTTTTACAAATTTATTTTTATTTTGTAGAATGACGAAGGTTTCAACATATTTTGGAGGTTATTATGAGTTTTACGCGAGTAGGTGCATTGGCAACATTGTTGTTAGCACATATCCCTGCTGATGCGGCGATTCCATCATCTCCAGATATCATCACAAATCTTGTCCGTAATGAAAGTGGAGCAAAATTAGTTGTGACTGATGGATTAACAGATTTGGCAAGTTCACTTCACGATTTGAATGATTATCTTGATAATATAACTCAAATCCAGCTGACTGATTTTCAATTGGTCCAAAAGGTTTTTGTTGCAGTCAATCGTTTGAAATCTCAGCTATTATCTGAATTTAAAGATTTGCTTAAAACAAAATTTAATCAATCTTTCCGTATCTTTAATGCAGAAGTCATACACTTAAATACGCTTATGCATAATTTAAATGCTTCTGGGCAATTTTACGAAACGCAATCTTTTCGAGAATTACATTTATCTTCACAAGAGATCCATGAACTTGATGTTGCCATTGGTGATAAGGGCTGGGTATGACAGCGGTTTGTATTGATGAAGATTTAAAAAAATTACCGCATATTGATAAATTAGCTAAGGGTGTCCTGGTTTACGAGCATACTTACGGTAAAGTTTTTCCTAGTTTTTTAGGCCGTAAAGGGGATTTTAATGAAAACCCTCAGGCACGTAGTAGTGGATTATTAAAATTACACTTTTTACCCAACGAGGATAAAGCTACGGCTGAAAAATGGGCGAATATCAAATCAGATAATCCATACAATCTTACGAGTGATCACTTTATTATTTACGCTAGACATCTTTGGGAAGAGGATTTTATCAAAATCCTTGGTATTGTTACGCCTAATGCACATCAACGCACTCGTCAAAATTCTTATCTCATTTCATCCTATATAGAAAAAGCCGAATATTTTTACACGCTAGACCGACTAACTTTAGAGAGAATATGTGCTTTTACCGATAAGGATCTAGATATTTCAGTGCGTTAATGGTCAATATTAAATATAAAAAAGTAAAAAACCGCCCTTGGGCGGTTTTGTTTTTTTAACTCTGTACATCCCATGCGATGTTTGAGAGCAAGCGGCAGTGGTCGCATTTGAAGTCGAAGACGCCGAAGAGGTTTTGTTGGAGTTTCCACGGTTTTTGGCAAAGGGGGCAGTGGCGGTTTTCTTCGGTTACCAGGTCTTCGCCACCGACACGGTAAAGGTAGTAATAAGTCGGGATACCTGACACTTCTTCGATTTGTTGGCGAAGTGCGTAACCGTGTTTAAAAAGGCGGGTGTCCACGTTTGAAATCTCGGCGAGTGCGAGTTTTTCTAAAGCGGCGGCATTCATTTGTAATTGGTCGTAGGCTTGCCAGTTTTCTTGCCATTTAATGATGTCTTTCGCAAGATGTGGGACGTCTTTTAATTGTTTATAAAGCGGAATTGGCGCGAGGGTGTCACCGCTATGAAGCGGAGAACAAGATTGTACAAATGAAGTGTAGAGCATTTGCCAGCTTGGTTTTTCTGTACAGGTAATTTCGGCATTCAGATCCTCGGCGATAATTTGTAAATTATCCAGCCATAACCCTAAATCTTCGACTTTTTCTAATGCTTTATCCACAAATTAGTTGTTCCATTCAGGTAAAAGGCTATGTTGTTCTGGGCAGACGGCACGCATGCCGAAGCCTTCTGTATCTTCTTGTTTTGCAACATAAAGGGAAATCTCACGCCCAATAATTTGCCCGTTATAGCGCCATTCATCAATTAATTTATTTATCGCTTGATAGGCAGCATTCATATCGCCTTGATAACTCGGTAGTTGTTTGAAAAATACTTCAACCAAATACATAAAATGTGTCCTTTGTGGTTTTTATAAAAAATAAAACACGCCTCAATTTTCGTGAAATTTTATGAAAATTCAGGCGTAAGAATGAGATAAGTGCCTTATTTTATGGCGAATCTTGTGTAGGGCGATAATGTAATACATATCCGCCATTCCTTCAAATTAAACCGTAGAAAAAATAAAAACGCCCCGATTTTCATAAAAATTTACGGAAATCGGGGCGTGATTTAAGCAAAAAATGGATTATTTTTTACTTGGTGTAATGCTTGCTGGATAGAGGTGATGCGCGTAGGCATAACTTCCCCAAAGAGCATAAGCGAGCGCTTCTTTTTTCATTAACTCAGGCACTTCGGCAGGGGTGAGTTTATGGGTTTCTGGGTTATAGGTATAACCTGCAGGCGCTTTGTTTGGTTGTAATAAAACCACATCGTTACCGACACGGTATGCAAAAGTTTTATCAAATTGCATAAAGTTGCGGTTGAGATCTTCATCGGTGGTTAAATCCTGTCCTAACATTGGATAATCCGCACTGATACCAATTGCGGAAAGCAGTGTGGTCGGCATATCAAGCTGACTTACCAAGCGATTATCTTGGCGAGGTTTGATACCGGCACCGATAATTAAGGCTGGAATATGGAAATGTTTTACTGGCACAAGGGTTGCGCCGAATACGCGTGAATCGTGGTCAGCGATAACCAAGAATACGGTATTTTTCCAATAATTAGAATTTTTCGCCATTTTGAAGAATTGACCAATCGCATAGTCAGCATATTTTGCTGCATTATTGCGGGTCGCTTTTTCTTTGTCGTAGAGTTTGATTTTGCCGTCTGGATATTCAAACGGATCGTGGTTACTTGAACTGAATACGAGGCTGAAGAACGGTTTACCTTCTTTAGCAAGTTTGGTGAATGTCGCATTCGCACGGTCAAATAAATCTTCATCGCTCACGCCCCATGTGCCGACAAATTTCGGATTTTTGTAGTCGTTTTGGTCGATGATGGTATCGATACCGTTGTTATAGAAGAAGGTTGCCATGTTATCGAATTGTTTTTCACCGCCATAGATGAAAGACGTGTCATAACCGTGTTCTTTCAAGACACGTGCGATAGTAAAGAATCCATGTTGGCTTAATGGAAGTTTTACCACGCTACGCGCTGGCGTTGGGGTAAAGCCAGTGATGGTTGCTTCAATACCACGGACAGAACGAGTTCCTGTTGCGTATAAACGTTTAAACCACCAACCTTCTTTAGAAAGTTGATCAAGATTCGGTGAAAGACCACGTTTATCGCCTAACGCACCGATAAATTGCGCACCTAAGCTTTCTTCAAGAATAATCACGAGATTTTTTGGTTTACCTTTGTAGGTTGCATCGTGATGGATCCAAGTTGGATATTCTTTAGAGAGATAAATGCTATCTGGTCGTTTTTGCGCTTCGCGCACGAGTTTAATGATCTCTGGCAATGGCATTTTGCCGTAAAGCTCAGCGGCATTCGCTTCTTTTTGCATTTGGTTAATCGCAAAACCAAGTGAATAGGTTGAGTTTAGGACTAATGAGTTCACCAGTGCATCAGGGGAGAATGCCACCATAGAAGGGTTGATTGGGCGGTGTTCAAAGCTAGAGCGCGCACCCATAAAGGTCAATGCACCTACGATTAAGAATGCCACAATACGCCAATACCATGGGCGGTAAGTGATGTTTTTCATCACACGACCCGAAATTTTCCAGTAAGCGATCACCATGACAATGGTGATAATCGGTGTCACAATGAGGGCAAAAGTATGACCTTCGGCCAGCATGCTAAACACTTCTTTCGGGCTATTAAGGTATTCAAAGAAAAGACGATTTGGGCGGAAGTCATAAGTATTAATGAAAGCAGGGGTTGCCGCTTCCATAAAGGCAATGACAGAAGAAATCGCAACAAGATAAATGCGAATAATAAAGTTAATAACACGTCCAAAGGCATTATTACTCGCAAAGAAATACGTTAAAATGATCGGAATCGTGAAGAGCCAGCAGAGGGTCGATACGTCAATGCGGAGTCCTTGGAGGAACATGACATGCCAGCCATCAACAGCTGAAACTCGGCTAAATTGCCATAAACACAAACCTAGTCGGCTCACAAAGAATACCGCAAGGTTTATCAAAAAGAATACAACCAGGGGATATAAAGCCCCTAACTTCTTGCGTAATTGCATAAAATAATCCTTAAAAATATAGGGGCTTAAAATTCATAGTGCGTTATTTGTGATGATAAACGCGGACGTTTTCAAATCCCTGATCTTTTAAATAAAGGGCTTGTAATTTACTCATTACGCCACGTTCACAATATAAAACGTAAGTTTTACTTTGATCGAGCGTCGCAAATTGGCTGCCCACTTTATAGAATGGTAGATGAATCACCGAAATCCCTTGCATTTCAAACGGTTTTTCATCCACTTCTTCTTGAGAACGAATATCTAAAATGATATCGTTTTCACCAAGAGTTTGGATAGATTCGACATCTTGTACTTGTTTTTCGCTTTCGGTTGCGATTTGTCTAATGTCTAAAATTTCAGCATTCTCTACCGCTTGTTCTAAGACAGCAAAATCGAAGTTTTGTTCTTCAGCTTCAATTTTTGATCGAACCGCTTTAACCGTTGGATTTTTAGAGATCACGCCACAAAATTCCGGCATAGATTTAGCAATATCGTCTGTACCAATTTCTTTTGCTAAAGCAATAATTTGTTCTTTATCGTGCGTGATAAGTGGACGTAAGACGAGGCTATCTGCTGCTTCATCAATTAAACGTAAGTTGGTTAATGTTTGGCTAGATACCTGACCGAGTGCTTCACCAGTAACGATGGCTTGAATACCAAAACGTTCCGCAATTTTACTTGCTGCACGCACCATCATGCGTTTAAGCACCACGCCCATTTGTCCGTTTTCTACGTTTTCTAAAATTTCGCCCACAACGCCATCAAATGGAATCGCTACAAAGCGCACTTTATGAGAAAGTGAGTAACGGTGCCATAGGTGGTAAGCCATTTGTTTTACGCCGATTTCGTGTGCAGAACCGCCTAAATTGAAGAAGCAGTAGTGTACACGAGAACCACGGCGAATAAGCATATAGCTGGATACACCAGAGTCAAAACCACCTGAAATTAAAGAAAGCACGTCTTCTTGCGTGCCTAGTGGGTAACCGCCTAAGCCTTCGATACGTTCTTTAACGAAAAGCATTTTGTCATCTTCAACTTCAAGACGTACGGTTACATCCGGATTTTTAAGTTGAACTTTTGCGGTTTCGATATTTTGGTTTAAACCACCACCAACGTAACGTTCAATTTCGATAGAGGTAAATTTATGTTTACCTTTACGTTTTGCACGCACACAGAAGGTTTTACCATTTAAGCTATCGCCAACTTGGGCAAGCGTTTGTTCAAAGATATCGTGGAGGGTAGTGACTTGAACTTCTTCCACCACTAAAATGTGATGAATACCCGGGATAAGGGCTAATAATTCTTGGATTTGGGCATTTTTAGACGCATCTTTGGTGCGTACTTCAATGTAGTCCCAATGGCGAATTACAGCAACTTCTTCATCATATTTTAGAAGTGTATTGCGAATATTGCTGGTTAAGATTTTCACGAAGCGTTTTTTTACGCTATCGCTCTTAATCATAATTTCAGGGAAAAGTTTAACGATAAATTTCATAATTTTTAATTTTTTACAATTTATAAACAAAGTGCCATATTCTACTTGATTTTCGCTTTTATAAAAAGCAACGCCCCCATTTTCGTAAAAATTTTTCAGAAAATAGGGGCGTCTTTTAAATTTTATCAAATATTAGAGTAATGGGCTAAATAAGAAAAAGAGCTTTTCGATAATACGATAAAAGCTCGGGCGCGCACGCCATACTTTGTATGACATTTGGGTAGCATTTTCCATATAGCCTTTTTGTAATTGATAAACTTCTGCCGCGAAACTTTTATCTTCGACTAAAATCATCACTTCAAAATTGAGCAAGAAACTGCGCATATCCATGTTTACTGTTCCGATCATACTTAGGCGTTCATCCACGAGAATACTTTTTGTATGTAAAAGCCCCTGATTAAATTCATAAATTTTGACGCCAGCAGAGAGTAAGTCATCAAAGAAAGTTCGGCTTGCCCATTCCACCATAATGGAGTCGTTTTTCTTCGGTAAAATAATGGACACATCCACCCCGCGGTAGGCGGCAACTTGCAGGGCCTCCGCAATACTATGACTTGGTACGAAGTAAGGAGAAGTGATAATAATGCTTTTTTTCGCAGAAAAAATCGCTTGGGCGAGAGTCTGTTCCATTAAGTCATCTGGAAAGCCTGGACCTGTCGCTAAAACCTGCACCATGTGGGAGTTATCAGGATCTTGGGGGATACTTTCTGGGGTAGGTAAAACGAGTGGGAGAGCTTGCCCAGTTTCCACTTGCCAGTCTACTGCGTGTAAACTATTAAGAATACTAGAAACAGGACCTACGATTCGGACCAATACATCTACCCATTCCCCGACATGTGCGTCTTGCTTGAAGTATTTCGGGTCGACCATGTTCATACTGCCGGTATAAGAAATTTCATTATCAATGGCAATAATTTTGCGGTGCATGCGTAAGTCAATACGACTAAAGAACATACGGAAAAGACTCACATGGAGGCATTCAACAAATTCTACGCTTTGATTGCACAATGAATGGTAGCGGCGACTACGTAAAAAAGGACGGCTGCCCACACTATCGACCATAATACGTACTTTCACGCCACGACGTACGGCATCAATGAGTGCATCTTCGACTTCATCTACTAAACCGCCACTTTGCCAAATATAGAACACCATATTGATTTCTTTTTTAGCGCTTTTGATGTCTTTTAAAATGCTATTAATAATGCTTTCTGGCGTGTTGAAAAGGTGTAACTCGTTTCCTACGACACAAGGAATGGTAAGGCGATCTTGTACTAAATCGAAAAGCGATTGAAATTTAGGGGGTTGATGCGTGCTAACAAGCGCGCGATCATGGGCAAATTGATGATACCATTTTATAAAACGCGGTTTGATGCGATTGAAATTTTCAGTGCGTTTTTTCCCGAGATTAATTTCGCCGAAAATTAAATAAGCAAAAATCCCAACAAGAGGAAAGATATAAATCATCATCAACCACGAAAGCATCGCGGTGACAGATTGTTTTTTAAAAAGTAACCGTAACGTAACGGCAATTGTCATTATCCAAATAAAGGTCGGGAAAATGTATGGTATAATTCGATCAATGATCATTTTATTAACTCTATATTAAATTATGCACTTCAAAATCATTTTTCAGCACGCCGATTTTCTCGTTATTTATAAGCCGCATGGAGTGAGTGTTCATAAAGACGAACAGGATACGGGGTTAACAACACAGCTTGCCGAACAATTAAGTGTACCACAAATTTGGCTTGTTCATCGGTTAGACAAAGTGACTTCAGGGTTATTAATTCTTGCTAAAAATGCACGCGCAGCGGCAGAACTAAGTCGTGCGTTTGCAGAACATAAGGTTAAGAAAACCTATTTAGCGTTAGCCGATCAAAAACCGAAGAAGAAACAAGGCTGGATTAAAGGTGATATGCAAAAAGCCCGTCGTGGGGCGTGGAAACTAGCAAAAACCCTAGAAAACCCTGCAATTACCTCTTTTAACAGCCAAAGTCTTGCTCCTAATTTGCGTCTTTTTATTTTACATCCCCATACTGGTAAAACGCATCAATTGCGTGTCGCTATGAAAAGTCTTGGTAGCCCAATTCTTGGCGATGCGTTATACAGTGGTCATGAAGCCGATCGGACATACTTACATGCGTATCGTTTACAATTTTGCTATCAAAATGAAGATTTTGATATTCAAGCGCTGCCAGAAGGGGGTGAGTTATTTTTAACGCATAAACAAGATTTAAGCAATATCTTATTAGAATAAAAAAATTGATCAATTATTTAACAAGTAATATACTTTTCAACCCTGATTAGTTATTTGAATAGGATTTATTATGCGTTTATGTATCGCTATCTTTTTACCATGGCTTGTATTTTTCACCATTGGACGACCTCTAGCAGGGATTATTTGTTTAATTCTACAAATCACCGTATTAGGTTGGGTACCTGCGGCGATTTGGGCGGTATATTCACTTAGTAATTACAATACCGATAAGAAAATTGCAGAAATGATGCAAAGCAATAACTTCAATGATAGAAATCGTATGTAGCGATAAATTGAGAGGACATACACGCCACAATTTTCGTTAAATTTTATAAATTTTTAGGAAAAATGGGGCGTGATAAATAAAAAAGCACATCAAGGCGATGTGCTTTTTATTTTTAACCGATCTTATTTAGCGATACGTTTATATTTCATACGATGCGGTTGAAGGGCATCAGAACCAAAGGTTTTCTTTTTCCATTCTTCATAGTCAGAGAAGTTACCTTCGTAGAATGTTACTTTACCTTCATCACCGTAGTCTAAAATATGCGTCGCGATACGGTCTAAGAACCAACGGTCATGCGAAATAACCATTGCACAGCCTGGGAATTCAAGTAACGCATTTTCAAGCGCACGTAAGGTTTCCACGTCAAGGTCATTGGTTGGTTCATCGAGAAGTAATACGTTACCGCCTACTTGCAATAATTTTGCTAAGTGTAAACGACCGCGTTCACCCCCAGATAATTCACCCACGCGTTTTTGTTGATCAACACCTTTAAAGTTGAAACGACCCACATAAGCACGGCTTGGGATTTCAAAGTTACCAATTTTCATGATATCTAAACCGCCAGAAACTTCTTCCCATACGGTTTTATTATCATCCATTTCATCACGGAACTGGTGTACAGATGCTAAAGTGACAGTGTCACCTAAAGTTACACTACCGCTGTCTGGTTGTTCATGACCTGAAAGCATACGGAAAAGGGTAGATTTACCCGCACCATTTGCACCGATAATCCCTACAATCGCCCCTTTTGGAATGCTGAAAGATAGATTATCAATTAAAGTACGATCGCCATAAGCTTTGCTTAGGTTTTCCACTTCAATAACTTTATCCCCTAAGCGAGCACCAGGTGGAATAAAGAGTTCGTTAGTCTCGTTACGTTTTTGGTAATCGGTACGGTTAAGTTCTTCAAAACGTGCCATACGCGCTTTAGATTTTGCTTGGCGACCTTTTGGATTTTGTCGAACCCATTCCAATTCTTTTTCAATCGATTTTTGACGTGCAGATTCGGTCGCTTGTTCTTGTGCAAGACGTTTTTCTTTTTGTTCAAGCCAAGAAGAATAGTTACCTTCCCAAGGAATACCTTCACCGCGGTCAAGTTCTAAGATCCAACCAGCTACGTTATCTAAGAAGTAACGGTCATGGGTAATTGCCACAACAGTACCTTCATAGTCGTGAAGGAAGCGTTCTAGCCAGGCTACTGATTCCGCATCCAAGTGGTTAGTCGGTTCGTCAAGAAGTAACATGTCTGGTTTTTCAAGTAACAAACGGCAAAGTGCAACACGGCGGCGTTCACCCCCTGATAAATGCGCAATTTTTGCGTCCCAATCTGGTAAACGAAGTGCATCTGCAGCGCGTTCTAATTGGTTATCTAAGTTATGTCCATCATGTGCGTGGATAATGGCTTCTAATTCGCCTTGTTCTTTTGCTAATTTGTCAAAATCTGCGTCTGGATCTGCGTAGGCAGCATACACTTCGTCTAAACGGTTTAGTGCATTTTTTACTTCGCTCACTGCTTCTTCAATCGCGTCACGAACGGTTTGTTCAGGATCAAGTTTTGGTTCTTGTGGAAGATAGCCGATTTTGATTCCTGGTTGTGGGCGAGCCTCACCTTCAAATTCTTTATCTACGCCTGCCATAATGCGAAGAAGGGTAGATTTACCCGCACCATTAAGCCCTAAAACCCCAATTTTGGCACCAGGGAAAAAGGATAAAGAAATATCCTTTAAAATTTGACGCTTCGGCGGAACCACTTTGCTCACGCGATGCATCGTATAAACAAATTGTGTTGACATACAATTCCTATGTTTTAGTTGAAAATGGCGCGTATTTTACGGGAATTTGCTTAAAAATGTAAGTTAAAAATAACTAAGAAATGTGAATAACCTCTAATTATAAAGAATTATTTTAAATGATAATGATTCGTATTTATTGACTAGAATAATATTTTACTCATACAATAACAAGCCGTTACTATTCTAACTATAAATAGGTAGTAATTTTATAATTAAGAGTCATTAGAGGTATTATATGAACAAAAATTATGCCAACCCAGCATTTAATTTATCACCACTCGCAAAGGCAAGATTAGGCGTAAAGCGGAGTACGCTTGTTACGTTATCTTGTTTGTTCCCCATTGTTGTGCAAGCCGAACCAACGCGATTGGAGGATATCAATGTTGTTGCAGAACGTGAATCAATTCCTATTCGAGAACGAAAAGTTGCTGAAACAATTAAAACTGCTAAAAATTTTGACACGCAACAGGTGCAAAATAGCCAAGATTTAGTGAAATATGAAACAGGGGTATCCGTGGTTGAAAAAGGTAGGATGGGAAGTAGCGGATACAGTATCCGTGGGGTAGATGAGAATCGGGTCAATATTACCATTGATGGGTTGCAACAGGCTGAAACTTTGTCTTCTCAAGGCTTTAAAGAATTATTTGAAGGCTACGGTAATTTCAATAACACACGTAATGGGGTTGAAATCGAAACCCTTAAACAGGTCAATATTGCAAAAGGGGCGGATTCTGCAAAAAGTGGGAGTGGAGCATTAGGCGGTGCTGTGTTGTTTGAAACCAAAGATGCGCGCGATTATCTCATGGATAAACCCTACTATTTTAAAGTTAAAACGGGATATAGCAGTGCTGATCGACAATATATGGTTAGCCCAACTGTTGCAGCGCGTTGGAAACAATTTGATATTTTAGCTATCTATACTGGGCGAGATGGGCATGAAACTGAAAACTTTGGTTACCATTCTTATCCAGACATTCCACAGAAAGGCGCTCAAGGACGTAGCCGTCAAAAAGCCGATCCGTATCATATTACAAAAAAGAGTACGTTACTTAAATTGGGCTTTAATCCAAATGATTCAAATCGATTCACCATTATGTATGACGATTATAAGCATCATAGTCGCGGGCATGACTGGTCCTATACGCTTGCTCCATTGATGACGGATGCCAATAAACCGGAAAAAGAATCACGACACACCAATGATAGTAGCACGCGTAAAAATGTTGCTTTTAGCTATGAAAATTATGACAGTAATCCGCTTTGGGATAGTCTAAAAATCACCTATTCTCATCAAAAAATCACTCAACGTGCGCGAACTGATGAATATTGTGACGGTGGCGAAAATTGCGATTCTGTACAAAATCCATTGGGTCTACAATTTAAAGACGGGGATATCGTGGATAAAAATGGCAATAAATTAACCTTAAAAGAAGTGCCTGCTTGGGAATGGAATGATGACTATTCTGCGCAAATTAAAAAAGAAAATGGTAAAAAAACATTGGCCGTTGTGGATGCCAAAGGAAATGTTTTCCCTTATCCAGAAAAAAATCAATTTGATCAAAACCAAAATCAGTCTGATTTGTGGGATACATCGGTCGATAAAGGGAATTTATGGCTAGATTGTAAAGCTGTGAATTGTAATGGCGCTTTAACTTACCATAACATAGAAGGAAATTCTTGGAATGGTTATAAGTTGAAGGGAAAACAAAGTGTTGATCTTAACAAGCCAGAAACCATTTTAGAGGTTGAAAATCCAGAGGGTAAACGCGAGCGTATTCTTTTTAGTGTGAATGATCATAAAAATAAAGACCATTTCTATAAAGAGGTGAAAGTTCAGAAAACAAAATGGATTAAGAAAGGCGATGCTTGGGATGATGCACAATACGAAGGTTGGCAAGCCGATAAAATTAATAAATGGACAGGTGAAAAAATTGGTTATGAAAATGCAGATAATTGGCAATTAATTAAACCTTCTTCACCAGGTTATAGCACTAATTTATGGACAGATCGTAAATTGAATACTGATCTTAAACAAATTAATATCGATTTAACCAAGCTTTTTAATATCAAAGAAGTTGAAAATGAACTCTCATATAACTTCGTTTTATCTAAAATGGATAAACAGATGATTAATCGCAGTGGATACGGTCCTAAAAATATTAAATGGTGGGCTAAGTATTTCAATACGATCGATAAAAATGGTCAAGTAGCATGTAAACCTGGTACATCTTGCACAATTCCTCATGAAGAAAAGCCAACTACCTTCTTAATTCCAGTTGAAACGAAAACAGGCGCATTTGCGATTAATGATCATATTCGGGTGAATCGTTATGTGAGTTTTGATGTAGGGTATCGCTATGATCATATTAATCACCAACCACACTTTAATAAAGAAACGGATCCCGCTTTACCACAAGGCTTGTTGCATGGTATGTATGTGAAACCAAAAACCTTGACTCGCCCACAAAAACCAAGTTGGTATGCAAAACAATTTAATTGTAAAACAGGCACGTGTAAAAATCCTGATGGAAGCTATCAAGATCCGAAATATGCGCAAGCTCTCCAAGAATATGAACAAAATCTTGCAGATTACCTCAGCAACCCGCAAAAAAATATTGATTATCTAGTCGGAAAAAAACGTAAATTTAGCCATAGCTCATACAGTTTGGCCACGGCGATTGATCCTTTTGATTTCTTACGTTTACAAGTGAAATATGCAACAGGATTTAGAGCCCCATCATCAGATGAATTGTATTTTACATTCAAACATCCTGATTTCTCGATTGTTGCTAACCCAGATTTAAAGGCTGAATTAGCAAAAACCAAAGAGCTCGCTTTAACTTTCCACCATCAACAGAGTTTTATTACGCTCGGTGCGTTTAAAACAAATTACGATAATTTCATTCAACTTGCTTTCCAAGGATACAAGCAGTTTACTGGAAAAGATGGCAGTACAAATGGTATTCCATATCGTATGTACCAAAATATTAATAATTCTAAAGCATGGGTAAAAGGTTTTCATGTCAATAGTCATCTTGCGCTCGGCGATATTACCTCAATGCTCGAAGGATTAAGTGTTGGGTATAAATTGGAGTATCAAAAAGGACGAACCTTCGGTATTGATGAGAATGCGCAGGGCGAACAACGTAAAATTTGGTATCCAATCAACATGATTTCGCCAATGAAACAGGTGTTCTCAATGGGTTATCACCATGAAAACAAATATGGCATTGATTTATACTTCACCCATGTTTCTGCGAAAAAAGCAAAAGATACCTATAATCCTTATCACGCCGCTGATCAAATTCGGGAACAATCTCCGAATTATGATCCAAACGATATCTCAGCCAAATATTTAAGTAAGTCTTACAATATTTTTGATGCCATTGGCTATGTTAAACCAATGGAGAATCTAACGATTCAGTTAGGTGTGTATAATATTTTCAATAAAAAATATGCAACGTGGGAAAGTTTGCAATCAATTCGCCGATTCGGAACAAGTAATATGATTTGCCAAGCAGAAAACCCAACAATCGGCTGCTTTAGCCAAAATCAAGGGATTGAACGTTTTTACGCACCAGGACGTAACTTTAAAGTGAATGTTTCGATGACTTTCTAATTAATGGTTAGCTGCATAATAAAAAACTGCCTCCTTTAGGGGCAGTTTTTGTTTTTAATCGTACAAACTCGGATCGCTTTCATTCGGTCTAGTTTTAAAGCGACGATGCATCCACATATATTGGGTTGGGGCTTTTAAAATTTCTTGTTCAACGACTTTATTCATTTTACACGCCGTTTCTAATTCAGTTTGTGTATCGCTAAAATCAACAGCAGGTGAAACATCAACGATATAGCCAGAATGATCTGCTTTACGTACAGGAGAGAAAGGGACAACGAGCGCTTCAGGTGCGGCTTTAATTAACAAATGACTTCCAGTCGTTGTCGCTGCCTCAGGCACCGCAAAAAGGGGAGCAAAGACAGATTTACGGCGTCCATAATCGTGATCTGGGGCATACCAAATAATTTCACCATCTTTTAACGCTTTAATCATACCGCGAACATCTTTGCGATCGAGCATGGTTTTATTCGAACGCAAACGCCCACGCGTTTGAAGCCAGTCGAATACGGGATTATCATTTGGTCGATAAACCCCAATTCCTGGACGCTTTATCCCCGCAATACGGGCACCAAGTTCGAGCGTTAAAAAGTGGACGCCTACAAAAAGCACCCCTTTTTCAGGTAACATATGTTCAACCCCATGCACTTCGCTCCATTTTTGAATACGTTTATCTGACCAGAACCACGCCATTCCCGTTTCCATGATCGCCATCCCCACAGAGCGCTGATTTTCTTTCAGCATTTCTTCAATTTCAGCAGGGGATTTATCTGGAAAACAAAGTTCCAAATTACGGCGTGCAACTTTAAGGCGCTTTTTACCTACTCCCACTTTTCCAAAGAGCCAGCCTAAACCGGAACCCATTTTCACAATAACAGGGTAAGGTAACGAAACAGCACCACGCCAAAGCCCGATGCCTAACCATAAACCCCAATGTTTAGGATGAAGAAAAGAAAGCTGGAATGTCGGTAATTTTGTTTTTGCCATAATTATTTTTATTCTGAATTTACAAAAATTTACTAAAAAGAGCGTTATTTTACCGAATGTTTCCTTTTTTTGCATTAACGATATGCATAAAAGTAAAAATGACAAAAATACAACGCCTCGACGAAAAAATAAGTTTTTTATGCATAGAAAGCGACTTATTTAGAAAAAATCTTTCTATTTATGGTAAACTCTGAACAATTTTTTAATTAATGAGATATTAACATGAATTTTTATTCCGCAGAATTTCCACGTGCTAAGGTTTTAGTATTGGGTGATGTGATGTTGGATCGCTATTGGTTTGGTGCGACTAACCGTATTTCGCCAGAAGCGCCCGTACCGGTCGTGCGCGTACAAGAAAATGAAGAGCGTGCAGGCGGGGCGGCAAACGTTGCGATGAATATTGCGGCGTTGAATGTGCCTGTTGAATTACACGGTTTTATTGGTGAAGATGAAGCAGGTGCTAGTCTATCCGCGCTTTTAAAACAGCATCAAATTGCATGTAATTTTACTGCTTTAAAAAGCCACCCAACAATTACTAAACTCCGTATTCTTTCCCGCCATCAGCAATTATTACGTCTTGATTTTGAAGAAAATTTTAATCATGTATCAAGTGATGATTTGTTAGCAAAATTAACAAAAAATATTACGAATTTTGGGGCGTTAATTCTTTCCGATTACGGTAAAGGGACATTAAATCAAGTACAAGAAATGATTCAAATTGCACGCCGTGCCAATGTACCTGTTTTAATCGATCCTAAAGGGACGGATTTCGAACGTTATCGTGGCGCAACGCTCCTAACACCAAATATGAGTGAATTTGAAGCGGTTGTGGGATCTTGCGAAACGGATGAAGATATTGAGCGTAAAGGATTGCAACTTATTGCGGATTACGATCTAAGCGCGTTATTGGTAACACGCTCTGAAAAAGGGATGACCTTGTTACGTCCAAATCAACCACCTTTCCATTTGCCAACGCGTGCGCGTGAAGTTTTTGATGTAACGGGCGCAGGCGATACAGTGATTTCTGTATTTGCAACAGCAATGGCAGATGGGCGACCACTCGAAGAAGCATGTTATCTTTCGAATGTGGCTGCAGGCGTCGTTGTGGGTAAACTAGGAACCAGTACTGTTTCAACGACTGAACTAGAAAATGCGATTCATCAGCGTACTTGTTACGGTTTTGGCGTAATGGATGAAAATTCATTGAAAAAAGCGGTTACTGAAGCGAAAGCTCGCGGTGAAAAAATTGTCATGACAAATGGTTGTTTTGATATTTTGCATCCGGGACATGTGTCTTATTTAGAAAATGCACGTAAATTAGGCGATCGTTTAATCGTTGCTGTGAATACCGATGATTCTGTAAAACGTCTAAAAGGCGAAACGCGACCAATTAATGCGTTACAAGACCGCATGGCGGTGCTTGGGGGGTTAGCTTCTGTGGATTGGGTTGTGCCATTCGGCGAAGATACACCGCAACGTTTAATTGGTGAAATTCTGCCGGATCTACTCGTAAAAGGGGGAGATTATAAACCTGAAGAGATTGCAGGTAGCCAAGAAGTCTGGGCGAACGGCGGGGAAGTTGCCGTTTTAAATTTTGAAGACGGCTGTTCAACCAGTAACATTATTGCAAAAATTCAAGGAATTACTGAAAAATAATGCGTATTAGGTGCGTGCTATTTTTGTAAGTTTTATGTTAAACTTCAATTAAGTTTTTTCATCCATCACCGATAAGGATAAAATATGAAAGTTTTAGAAGGTCAAATCGTTGCACCTAAAGCAAAAATTGCAATTGCAATTGCGCGTTTTAACAGTTTTATCAATGAAAGCCTTTTAGAAGGCGCAATCGACGCTTTAAAACGTTATGGTCAAGTAAGCGAAGAAAATATTACTATCGTTCGTGTTCCAGGCGCATACGAACTTCCACTCGTGGCGAGTCGTCTTGCAAAATCTGGTAAATTCGACGGTATCGTAGCGCTAGGTACTGTTATCCGTGGCGGTACTGCGCATTTTGAGTATGTGGCTGGCGAAGCAAGTAGTGGTCTAGGTCAAGTAATGATGAATGCAGATATTCCAGTTGCATTTGGCGTATTGACTACCGAAAGCATCGAACAAGCTATTGAACGCGCTGGCACGAAAGCTGGCAACAAAGGGGCAGAAGCAGCATTAGTCGCATTAGAAATGATTAATTTATTGGCCCAAATTGACGCAGAGTAAAGAATGACTGAACAAAAGAAAAAACCTTCCGCACGTCGTCGTGCAAGAGAATGTGCAACACAAACTATGTATGCTTGGGAAGTGTCTAAAAACGCACCCGACGAAGTAGAATTAGCTTTTTTAGTTGATAATCCAGAAGAAAGTAAAGGTGCGGATTTACCATATTTCCGTAAACTTTTCCGTCAAACTGTAAATCAACTTGATGCAGTAGATGCAGCATTAGCACCCGAATTAGACCGTTCTTTAGAAGAACTTGATCCGATTGAACGTGCTGTATTGCGTTTAGCTGCATATGAACTCCTTTTCGAACGTGATGTTCCTTATAAAGTAGTTATCAATGAAGCGATTGAAGTTGCAAAAGCTTTTGGCGCGGAAGACAGTCACAAATATATTAACGGTGTGTTAGACAAAGTCGCAGCACATCGCTAGTGAGATAAGAAAGTGTGGTGAAAATCACACTTTTTTATTGTTTTTAAAATCGTTATAGGAAAAAACAGTGGGCGAGTTTGATTTAATAACCCATTATTTTAAAACCCAACAAAATCCACAACGCCCTGATGTTGCCCTTAGCATTGGTGATGATTGTGCCATTTTAAATTGTCCGCCTTCTCAACAAATTGCCATTACGACTGATACGATGGTCGAAGGCACACATTTTCTACCTACAATATCACCCAAAGATCTTGCTTATAAAGCGCTGGCTACTAATTTAAGTGATTTAGCAGCAATGGGCGCGCGTCCTGCTTGGGTTTCATTAGCATTGACTTTACCCAAGATTAATCAAGATTGGCTAAAAGATTTTAGTGAAGCTTTCTTTGAAGTATTAACAAAAGAAAATGTCACGTTAATTGGCGGAGATACCACACAAGGAAAATTACATTGTATTAGTATTACCGCGCAAGGATTATTACCCAAAGGGCGTGCTTTACGTCGCGATAAGGCACAGATCGGCGATTATATTTTTGTATCTGGTACGCTAGGTGATAGTGCGGCAGGCTTGGCGTTCTTATTAGGAAAAGAAATAACAAATTTAAAAAATCATGACGCCCCAATTTTCGCAAAAAATTATGTTATATCGCGGCATTTACGCCCAACGCCACGTATTGCGCTGGGACAATATTTGCTAGATCACAATTTTTCATACTGCGCACTGGATATTTCAGATGGATTGCTAGCCGATTTAGGACATATTTTGGAGCGTAGTCATTGCCATGCGGAACTTGATATAGAAAAATTACCGTACTCGGAAGAATTAGCACGATTATTTTCACAAAACGATTGTGAAAAACTTGCCTTAACTGGCGGCGAGGATTACGAGCTTTGTTTTACTGTCCCCGCAACGAAAATAAAGGATTTTCAAAAAGCTATCGCATCTTCTGATCTTCCAACGCAGGTCACTTGCATCGGTAGAATTACAGAGGGAAAAGAAAATAAAATCACGTTACAACGTAACGGAAAAGTGGTAGATTTATCTTTGACAAAAGGGTTTGATCACTTTGCCAAATAATGAGGAGGATAACCATGAATATGACAGATGACCCACGAAAGAAAATTAATTTACGTAACCCTACCCATTTATTCGCTGTCGGCTTTGGGTCTGGTTTAATGCCAACCGCACCGGGGACATGGGGAAGTGCATTAGCCACTATTATTGGTGCTTTTTTACTTCACTACATGGGCTGGTCATTGTTTTTACTTTTAACCATTATCTCTTTTTGGATTGGTTGTCGTCTTTGTGAACAGACTTCACAAGACATGGGCGTCCATGATCACGGGGCAATTGTATGGGATGAATTTGTAGGTATTTTCATTACGTTACTTGCATTACCAAGTCTTTCTTTTGGCTACCTATTGCTTGCTTTTTTACTTTTCCGCCTTTTCGATATTTGGAAACCGGCACCAATCAAACATTTTGATGAAGGTTACACCAACGGCTTTGGGATCATGGTTGATGATGTTTTAGCTGGATTATACGCCTTCGTAGTTATTTTGCTTTTCCGCTGGATTTTTTAATATAGCTACCAGATACTCCTGTGAATGCTCGCCTTTTTCGTTATTTGTTAAGATAATTGGCGAGCTTTTTTTTACCTTTTTTAGTAATTTAGCGGATTTAATGGTATCCTATCTGGGTTGTTCTTAATTAATAAAAAGTGAAAAAACTTATTCATAATCAACTAGAAGGACTTCCTATGCAAGCCAAAGCCAAATATAGAAAAGACTACCGTTCTCCTGATTTTACTATCACCGATATTTTTCTTGATTTTCAACTCGCACCTAACGACACGCTTGTTACTGCGAAAAGTAAAGTTAAGCGCTTAAATCCACAAGCGACAGAATTACGTCTTGATGGTCACAGCATGGAGCTGATTTCTGTTAAATTAAATGGACACGATGTTGAGCATTACAAAAAAGATAAAGAAAGCCTAACACTTGATATCCCACAAGATTTAACCGATATCGACCTAGAAATTCAAACCCGTCTTAATCCTGCTCAAAACACTTCCTTACAAGGACTTTATCAATCTGGCGAAGCGCTTTGCACGCAATGTGAAGCAGAAGGTTTCCGCCAAATTACCTATTTTATGGATCGTCCCGATGTTTTAGCTCGTTACACTACAAAAATTACTGCAGATAAAAAAGCATATCCATATTTGCTTTCAAATGGTAACTGTATTGCTAAAGGCGAGTTAGCAGACGATAAACATTGGGTTGAATGGCAAGATCCATTCCCAAAACCAAGCTACTTATTTGCATTAGTGGCAGGGGATTTTGATGTTTTAGAAGATCATTTTATTACGCGTAGCGGACGCGATGTTAAACTTGAACTTTTTGTTGATAAAGGCAATTTAGATCGTGCTGATTTCGCCATGGCAAGCCTTAAAAAAGCGATGAAATGGGACGAAGAACGCTTTGGCTTAGAATATGATTTAGATATTTATATGATTGTTGCCGTTGACTTCTTCAACATGGGGGCAATGGAAAATAAAGGATTAAATATCTTTAACTCAAAATACGTTTTGGCAAATTCTCAAACAGCAACCGATGACGATTACCTCGGCGTAGAATCCGTGATCGGACATGAATATTTCCATAACTGGACAGGTAACCGCGTAACTTGCCGTGACTGGTTCCAATTAAGTCTCAAAGAAGGGCTAACAGTATTCCGTGATCAAGAATTTTCTTCTGATACGGGTTCTCGTGCGGTGAATCGCATTAACAACGTAAAATTATTACGTGCAATGCAATTCCCAGAAGATGCAAGTCCAATGTCGCATCCAATCCGTCCAGAAAAAGTGATTGAAATGAATAACTTCTATACCATGACCGTCTATGAAAAAGGGGCAGAAGTGATTCGTATGATGCACACATTATTGGGCGAAGAAGGGTTCCAAGCTGGTATGCGTCAATATTTTGCTGAAAATGATGGTAAAGCTGCCACTTGCGATGATTTCGTTCGTGCGATGGAAACCGCATCCGGTGTAGATTTAACGCAGTTTAGACTTTGGTATAGCCAATCCGGTACACCACAATTAACCGTGACTGATGATTACGATGCTGATACACAATGCTATCGTTTACATGTACGTCAATTCACGCCAGAAACGGCGGATCAAAAAGAAAAAACTGCATTACATATTCCACTTAAAGTGACACTTTATACCGAAAATGGTAAACCAGTTATGTTACCAAATACGGATACGCCTTTAAGCGAAATCTTAAATGTCACTAAAGCGGAACAAACTTTTGAGTTCCATCATGTTCCAAGCAAACCAATTCCAGCACTACTTTGCGATTTCTCTGCACCTGTTAAATTGACTTATGAGTACGAAGTATCACAGCTCGTAACTTTAATGAAATTCGCAGAAAATGACTTTATCCGTTGGGATGCGGCTCAAATGCTTTATAACAAAGTGTTACGTTGTAACTTAAAACGTTATGGCAAAAATGAAGGGTTCGTATTCCCAGATGCACTTTTAGATGCACTTAACTGGTGCTTAGAAAATGCGAAAGGTCATGAATCTATCATTGCCTTACTGCTCACGTTACCAACAGCGGTTGAGTTTGCAGAAGGGGTAGATCAAATTGACCCAACTGCGATTGTTGAAATTCGTGATTATATGCAACACAGAATTGCAGATGCATTAAAAGATAATCTTGTTAAAGTTTATCGTGAATTAAAAGCGGATCATTATGAATTTAATCAACAAGCAATTGCTAATCGTGCATTGCGTAATGCGTGCTTGCAATATCTTGCATTGCTACCGATGGGAGAAAGCCTCGTTACCCGCCATTACTTTGAAGCGGATAACATGACTGATACCTTAGCAGCGCTTAAAGCTGCAACTCAAGGTAAATGCGAAGCTGCCGAAGTATTGTTGACTGATTTTGAAGAAAAATGGGCGCACGATGGCTTAGTGATGGATAAATGGTTTACGCTTCAAGCCACTCGCCCAGACGCTGCAGCTTTAACTCGTGTGAAAAACTTAATGCGTCATCGCAGTTTCAGCATGACTAACCCGAACCGTGTGCGTAGTCTTATTGGTGCATTCTCAACCCATAACCTCGCACAATTCCATCAAAAAGATGGCTCTGGTTACGCGTTCTTAGAAGAAGTATTGGAACAACTTAACGCAAGCAACCCACAAGTTGCCTCACGCTTAATTGAACCATTAATCCGCTATGCACGTTACGATGAAGAACGCCAAGCATTAATGAAAGCCCAACTCGAAAAACTCAAAAAAGTTGATAATCTTTCCAACGACTTATACGAAAAAATCGAGAAAGCGTTACATTAATTTATTTTCTTAATTAAATTTGTTATAAAAAGGGAAGTTTAAAGACTTTCCTTTTTTGTTTTGGTCGGAACACGCCGATTTTTTCAAAAAAATTTATGCAAATAATATAATGATTAAGGAACCAAGGATGTTTACAACAAAATACGATCTCCATTGCCACAGTACGGCGTCGGATGGGGTGTTGGCGCCGAGTGATGTGGTGTTGCGGGCGGTTGAAATGGGGGTGAGGGTATTAGCGCTTACGGATCATGATACGGTGAATGGGCTTGCTGAGGCGCGTGAAGTTGCGGAAAAGCACGATATGACCTTTATCAATGGCGTAGAGATTTCTACGCGTTGGAATAACAAAGATATTCATGTGGTTGGGTTAGGCTTTGATATGAACGATCCTGAGTTGCAAGCACTTTTGCAACAACAGCAGCAATTCCGCCACCAGCGCGCGTTAGCAATCGGTGAAAAGCTAGCAGAGCTAGGCATTCCGAATGCGTATGAAGGGGCGAAAAAACTGAGCGAAGGCGAGGTGACGCGTGCCCATTATGCTCGCTATTTGGTTGAGGCGGGTGTGGTAAAAGATGTTTCACAGGCGTTTAAGCGTTATTTAGCGCAAGGTAAAAAAGCCTATATTAATCCGTCATGGTGTGATATTCCAACTGCGATTGCGACTATTCAAAAAGCAGGCGGGAAAGCGGTTTTAGCGCATCCGTTGCGTTATGAATTAAGCCGTAAAAAATTCCAACAACTGATTGCGGATTTTAAGGAATGGGGCGGTGATGCGATGGAAGTTGCAGGTTGTGGGCAAAATCCACAACAACGTCAGCACTTATTAGCCTTAGCCGAAGCGCATGCTTTAAAAGCGAGCGGCGGTTCGGATTTCCATTATCCGTGTGGTTGGCGTGAATTAGGTAAAGGATTGACTCTCCCTGAGGGTTGCGACTTTATTTTATCCGCGTTGATTTAATTTTTAAAAATGAAGATCACGCCCCGATTTTCGTAAAAATTTATGCGAAAATCGGGGCGTGATTATTTTTTATGTGACGTTGTCACTAGAAAACATTGTTGAGCGACACACCAATCCCGATGCGTTGAATATTTTTGTTGTAGTCAAGCAAAGATTCACCGTAACCGCCATAATATTGGGCATAAAGTCGGACGTAGCGACTAATTGGATAACTATAAGAAAGCTCTGCGCCGCCCTTGCCAGAATGCGGATTATAGTGGGTTTTCAGGTGAACTTGATGGGTTTCAGTATAGTAATCAATAATCAAATCACCGTGTCCCATATAGTCTTGAATATCAGGATTGTCATCGCTTGAGCGACTTTCTGGAATGCGCCACCACGGTTTTAATTGAATGCGCCAGTTATCTTTACTAAACGAGATACGCCCATAAATACGGTTCCAACTACGTGATTTATTATCAGAATTATCACGACCATTAGAATCATGCAAGAAACCACCTTCAAATTCGTCCATTTTCCAGCCGTGCCAGATAGGGTAATCCAGTTCCCACGCTAAGAAAAGTTGCGGTTTATAATTCGTTTCGCGGAATGGTGAGGAATCTTTGGTATTAAACATTTGAAACCACGAGGTTTGCGTATAAGCCCCCGCAAGTACGGAGTTTTTCCCTAAAATTCCACGCCAAAATGGTACGGCAAGACTAATTTGAAATTTAACTTCATCGTGCTGCATTTTCTTCGGATAAGCAAAATTCCCATTCGATTCCGTCATCATAACGTAGTTATCATCGTAGGGGACTAGTCCAAAAATTTCGGTAGAATTTTTATGTAATAAGGCATCTGTTTCCGTTTGATAAAGTTTAGGTAAACCATCGTAAGCCATGGCATAACTACTTGCTGATAGACATAAAAGCGCAATGATTTTCTTCATTTAAAACTCCGAATTAAATACAGATTTTATATAGATTTCTCCTGGGATTTGCTAAACTTTACCCATTCATTTTTTATAGGTAAATGCTATGCAATCGTTGCCGAGATTCCATCGTTCCGATTCTATCAAGATTGATACAATTCGACTACAATTTCAACATCTTTTAATGTTTGAAAAACAACACTTTTGTGAATTTGGAATTGAAAAATGGATGCAAAATCGTACGCAGTTTTGTGATGATTGTCTGCGAACTATTTTTGCCTCATTCTTTCCCAACCCAGAGAATATCGTGTTGTTTGCCGTAGGTGGGTATGGTCGAAAAGAGTTATTTCCGCATTCTGATTTAGATCTGTTTATTTTGGTAAGAAAAGAGGTCTTACCACTCTATAAAACCCAAATTGAGCAATTTATCCAAATTTTGTGGGATTGTGGTTTAAAAATTGGGATTGCCGTGCGGGATTTAGCGGAAACGGTCGTCCAAGCACGACAAGATATTACTATCGCAACCAATCTTCTTGAACGTCGTTTTCTCTGCGGGGATAGTGCCTTTAGCGAAGAATTAACCTGCGTTTTAGCGCAGACAGAAACTTGGTCACCAGTGGCTTTTTTCGATGCGAAAGTGGCGGAACAGCAAAAACGTTATCAGCGTTTTCGTCATACCAGTTACAACCTCGAACCCGACTTAAAATACAATTTAGGCGGTCTACGCG
This sequence comes from Actinobacillus sp., assembly GCA_020026155.1. Classification (GTDB taxonomy): domain Bacteria; phylum Pseudomonadota; class Gammaproteobacteria; order Enterobacterales; family Pasteurellaceae; genus Actinobacillus_C. The sequence continues at coordinate 91,668 of JAHHQX010000005.1, forward strand.
ATTTACATTTATTGTATTGGCTCGCGCTACACGACACGGGCACCAAAAATCTCGAGCAACTTTTAGCAAAAAATTGGATAAATCACGAAGAATATCAGCAAGTTAAGCAGAGTCAGCAATTCTTGTTTCGCTTGCGCTATGCGTTACATCTATTAAATGCACGTCCGAATGATCGGCTTTATTTTGAACAACAAAAGCAATTGGCAGCCTTTTTAGGGTATCCAGAAAATCATGACTATCCGAATGCAAATGTCGAAACCATGATGCGTGAGTATTTTCAAGCAGCACAATTTATTTCGGTATTTTGTCATATTATCGTGCAACATTATTTACAAAAATTTTATCCGAAAAATGGGGCGTGTTTGCAAAAATTAGACGAAAATTATGAGAAAAATGGGCATTTTATCCGTTTAACTACGCAAGATATTTACCAACATCAGCCAGAACAAATTTGGACATTATTTCATTATTTAGCGCACTATCCAGAATCTGAAATTCATCCTGACACCTTACGCCAGTTATTAAAATTCAGTCATAATGCGCAAGCTTTATTGAGCGAGAATGCGGATGCACGTGCAAAATTTTTACCGCTTTTGGCACAGCCCAATGCGATTAGTCAGGTAATTGTGCCTTTGCATCGTTACGGTATTTTGAAAAATTATTTACCAAATTGGCAAAGGATAACAGGGTTGATGCAATTTGACTTGTTCCATAGTTACACGGTGGATGAACATATTATTCGTGTTTTACAAACTCTTGAACAGCTTGGAGAATCTAATAATGCGGTCGATTTTCCGCTGGCGACCCAACTTTTTAATGAAATAAAAGCAAATCCTATTACCTTACAAACCCTTTATCTTGCCGCATTATTTCACGATATTGCTAAAGGGCGTGGGGGAGATCATAGTGAGCTAGCACTGAAAGATGTCGAAGATTTTTGTCAATTACACGGTATTCCTCGTGAGGAACAAGAAGATATTGCTTGGTTGGTACAACACCATTTAACGATGTCGATTACCGCACAACGCCGTGATATTCAGGATCCACATGTTATTCAAACATTTGCGGAGAAAGTTAAAACCCCTCAACGGCTAAAATTACTGCTATGTTTAACTGTTGCCGATATTTATGGCACGGATGAAAAGCGCTGGAATCCGTGGAAGGCAAGTCTATTAAGTACACTTTATGAAAATACCTTAGCACAATTACAACATGGGTGTGTGGTTCCGTATGATTCAGAACATCATGCTCAACAGCAAAGAGAACAAGCAGAACAGGCTTTATTGCAAGCGGGAATAGGTGAGGGACAAATTCAAGCACTTTGGGCTACGTTTCCTGAAGCTTATTTTTTGCGTACAGAATGCGAGCAGATTGTGCAGCATAGCCAGTGGCTTATACAAAATTCTCATGCAGTATGCGTGAAAGTATATCAGCAAGCACAGGGGACAGAAATCTTTATTTATTGCGCCGATCAGGCCGCCTTATTTTATAAAGTCGTTGCCGTGCTAGAGAAGAAAAAGATTGATATTCATCAGGCACAAATTATGACGTGCGACAATGGTTATGCGTTGGATAGCTTTATCATTTCGGAAAAGCATAATATGCACGTGGCGGAAGATCGCTGTTTGCAAATAGAAAAGGCTTTAACCACTGTATTAATGGCAGATACCTTGCCAATGATTGGACCGCAAAAGACAAAAATACAACCGTTTGATGTGCCAACGGCAATTCGATTTATCCGTACGCCAAAAGATCAAACGCAATTTGAATTAACGACATTAGATAAACAAGGGTTATTAGCCCGTGTGGGTAAAGTATTTTATGAGCTTGCTTTGAATTTACACAGTGCGAAGATTTCAACCATTGGTGAAAAGGCACAAGACTTTTTTATTGTGACAAATCGCGAGGGGCACGCCTTAAATTTTAGTGAGAAACAACAATTACGCACTGCCTTGGTGTCTGAATTAAGTTAAAAAATTGATTTTTAGGCATAAATCCTTTATGTTGACGACATCAAAGAAAGTGCGTGATTACGCAATAAGGGGCTTTAAATGGATAACAAAAATTTGATTGAAAACAAATACAAATGGCAGTTACAACGTGAACGTGTTAATCATCATTCTTGGACAATGATTGTCTTTTTTATCGAGGGGATTGTGCTGATGGATCTCTGGGTGATTAAACGGAATTTTATGGATAGTTTTGTGGCAAACTTTATCTTGAATTTCTCTCTCGTATGTTTTGCGTTCGGGATTATTTTTGCTTTTACAACTTACGGTCGCCGTAAAAAACTGAAAGCAATAGAGCAAACCCTTGCCGCACAACAAGCTCAAACAAGTGACAACGTCACAAATGAAGAAGCAAAGAAAGCAGAATAGCTGTTAAATAGAACGGTTACTTTTGCGGATTTTATATTATCACGCCCCGGTTTTCGTAAAAATTTATGTGAAAATCGGGGCGTGATTGATTTAAAGATTATTTAATTTCGGTGAAAAGAATTTCATCAGGGATAACAGAACCTTGCCAGTAAAGTTCAGCCGCAGTACGTTGTGCTAATTCAAGGAAACCTTGAGCAATTTCACCTTCAGGGTGGCTCACGACACTTGGTGTGCCTTTATCCATATCTTCGCGTAATTGAATGTGCAGAGGAAGTTTAGCCAGAATATTTAATTGGTATTTTTCTGCCATTTTTTCCGCGCCACCTGTACCGAAAATGCTTTCGTGGTGACCGCAGTTAGAACAGATATGAACGGACATATTTTCTACGATACCAAGCACGGGAATCGATACTTTTTGGAACATATGTACGCCTTTGATTGCATCTAATAATGCCACGTCTTGCGGGGTTGTTACCACGATTGCACCTGTTACAGGAATTTGTTGAGAGAGAGTTAATTGAATATCCCCTGTGCCCGGTGGCATATCGATCACAAGATAATCTAATTCACGCCCATTTTCAGCCCAAAGGGTTTCATTAAGCATTTGCGCTAACGCACCACTTGCCACAGGACCACGCCATACAGTCGCACTATCTGCAGGCACGAGGTAACCAACAGAGTTAGTCAATACGCCATAAGCACTGATAGGGGTCATGTGTTTGTTATCTGGTGAAGTTGGGCGTTCATCTTGTTTTCCCAACATAAGCGGAATAGAGGGACCATAAATATCTGCATCCAAAATCCCCACTTTAGCACCCAATGCTTGTAAACCTAACGCCAGGTTTACGGCAACGGTTGATTTACCTACGCCACCTTTACCAGAGGTCACTGCGATAATATTTTTTACCCCTTTTACAGCAGGCATGCGATTAGCACGTTTCATGGTTGCCACTTGTGCTTTTAAATGCCAATGGATTGCGTGAGTGTCGGTAAGTTGTTTGAAAACGTCATCCAATTCACTTTCTAATGCAATCAATCCAAGTTCCCAAGGGAATGGCATTTTTAATTCAATATGCAATTCGTCATTGAATTTTGTGATTTTTTTAACGGCATTAAGACTAAGTAAATCTTTTTCTAACGTAGGATGTTGAAAATTTTGTAAATTTTGTGCGAGTTGATTTTGTACATCTAGCGACAAATTATCTGAAAAAATAATACTCATCGTTTCTTTTTTCCTTTTTATTTTATTCTGGTTGCTATATTTAACCACGCTATGGGCAACGTGTTAAGTTAAAAATTAAAAAGCAGGGAAGTTATGGAAAAAAAAGATATTTTACGTTAAAATTTCCCGCTAAAATTTGATGAAAATGCTATAAATTGAGAGGATTTTATACTTTTTGATTTAAGTATATAAATTTTACGCATTATTTTAAGAAGAGAGATAACGAATGAATAAAACCTCAAGAAAAATGTTGGTGACTTGCGCATTACCTTATGCGAATGGTCCAATTCATTTAGGTCATATGTTAGAACATATCCAAGCAGATATTTGGGTGCGTTTCCAACGTATGCGTGGCAATCAAACCTATTTTGTTTGTGCAGACGATGCACACGGTACGCCAATTATGTTAAAAGCGGATCAAATGGGTATTACGCCTGAACAACTTATCGCAGAAGTTCAACAAAAACATATGGCGGATTTCCAAGGTTTTAACATTAGTTTTGATAACTATCATTCAACTCACAGCGAAGAAAATAAAGAATTAGCACAAGCGATTTATCTTCGTTTGAAAAATAAAGGATTTATCAAAAGCCGTACCATTTCTCAGCTTTTTGATCCTGAAAAACAAATGTTCTTACCCGATCGCTTTGTAAAAGGGACTTGCCCTAAATGTAAAGCAGAAGACCAATATGGCGATAACTGCGAAGTTTGCTCAGCAACGTATAGCCCTGCGGAATTGATTAATCCAAAATCAGCCGTGTCTGGTGCAACGCCTGTTATGAAAGAAAGTGAACACTATTTCTTTGATTTACCTGCGTTTAAAGGCATGCTCCAAGAATGGATTCAGTCTGGCACGTTGCAAAGCGAAGTCGCAAATAAAATGCAAGAATGGTTTGAAAGTGGCTTGCATCAATGGGATATCTCGCGCGATGCACCATACTTCGGCTTTAAAATTCCAGATACAGAAAACAAATATTTCTATGTTTGGTTAGATGCACCGATTGGTTATATCGCAAGCTTCAAAAACCTTTGTGAAAAACAACCTAACATCGATTTTAACGAATTTTGGCATAAAGACAGTGCGGCAGAACTTTATCATTTCATTGGAAAAGATATCGTTTACTTCCACAGTTTATTCTGGCCAGCAATGTTAGACGGCGCGGATTTCCGTAAACCAAATAACGTTTTTGTACATGGTTATGTCACTGTTGATGGTGAAAAAATGTCTAAATCTCGCGGTACATTCATTCAAGCGAAAACTTATTTAGACCATTTAGATCCAGAATATTTACGTTATTACTATGCAGCAAAATCAAGCCCAAGCATTGATGATATTGATTTGAATCTTGAAGATTTTGCGCAACGCGTAAATACCGACGTGGTGAATAAATTAGTAAACTTAGCATCTCGTAATGCAAGTTTTATCCAAAAACGTTTTGATGGTATGCTCGCAGATACGCTAGAAGATCCTGAATTATTCGCAGAATTTACTGCAAAAGCACCGATCATCGCAGAACTTTATGAAAAACGTGAATTTAGTAAAGCAATCCGTGAAGTGATGGCACTTTGTGATAAAGCGAATAAATACGTGGATGACAAAGCACCGTGGGTGATTGCAAAACAAGAAGGGGCAGAGCAGCAATTACAACAAGTTTGCTCAATGGGGATTGAATTATTCCGTGTATTAATGGGGTACTTAAAACCTGTATTGCCTGAGCTAGCAAAACGTAGTGAAGCGTTTTTACAAAATGAATTAACGTGGGATAACTTAAATGCACCGTTATTAGCACATCAAATCGCACCATTTAAAGCATTATTCCAACGTTTAGACGTGAAAAAAATTGAAGAAATGATGGAAGCGAATAAAAAAGCCAATGCGGCAGAGCTTCCAAAAGTGAAAAAAGAGGTAAAAATGGAAGAAAATACCCAAATCGAACCAATCGAGCCAGAAATCACGATTGATGATTTTGCGAAAATCGACATGCGTGTCGGTAAAGTTTTAGAATGTGAAGCGTTACCAGAAAGCAAAAAATTATTAAAATTCATTCTTGATGTTGGTAACGGTGAAACTCGTCAAATTTTCTCAGGTATCAAAGCAGCGTATCCGAACCCTGAAGAATTAGTGGGTCGCAATGTGATTTTCGTTGCAAACCTTGCACCGCGTAAAATGAAATTTGGTATTTCAGAAGGTATGATTTTATCCGCAGCAAGCGGTGATAACTTATTCCTTCTCGATGTTGACCAAGGCGCAAAAGCGGGTAGTCGAGTAGGTTAATGTAAAAACTTATAGATAAAGGGGAGTCATCATATAGTGACTCCCTTTTTTATTAAAATAAATTGTCTACCTAAACCCAACAAGGCATTGAATAAAAAATAGTTTTGGAGTAATTTGCTGAAATCATAAACTTTTAGGGAAACTTTATGCGATTTTCAAATTATTTTTCGCGTACTATCTGTATGAGTATTTTTACAGTGTTTTTATGGGGGTGTTCATCCGCAACTCCTGCCGAGCCAGAATTATCGGCAAAGCAACAAATGAGCGTGCGAAGTCATATCATGAATGGGTATCACCAATGGCGCGGTGTGCCTTATCGCTATGGAGGAGAATCACGGCGTGGTATGGATTGTTCTGCGTTTGTACAAACTATTTTTAGAAACAATTTGGGAATGAAATTACCGCGGAGTACCAGTCAGCAAAAATATCTAGGCAAACCCGTAACGAAAAAAACACTTCAAATCGGTGATCTTGTTTTCTTTAATCGAAATACGCATGTGGGAATTTATGTGGGGAATGGGAAATTTGTCCATGCATCGACACGGAAGGGAGTGACGATAGCTGAATTGAATAATGTATACTTTAAAAATCGTTATACACAATCTCGCCGCATACTTTTTCCAAAGAAATCTTAAAAAGTTAATCAAAAAATAGACGATTTAATAGATTGCTTTATTTATTTTATTACGATTAGTTATATTATTTAAATTAAATCGTGCGCGTAAATGCACTTTCTATTTAACATAAAAAAGCCCTAATTTTCATAAATTTTTCTGAAAATTAGGGCGTGTTATTTTAATGCTTTTTATTTGCTATTTTTAAATTCAGATACCGCTTGATTAAATTTATTGATCACTTCCTCCTCAACTGGATGGAAAAGGGAAGAAGCGGTCGCGATTGTTGCTGAGGCTAAGAAACCAGGGATGATTTCGTAAAGTTGAGCCATATCTGTCCAACCCCAATACGCCATTAATGGTTTCCAAATCACCACTGTAACAGCACCTGCTAACATCCCGCAAAGTGCTGCACGTGAACTAATGTGGCGGTTGAATAACGAGATGATGATAATCGGACCGAAAGCCGCACCAAAACCTGCCCAAGCATAAGACACTAAACCCATAACTTTAGAATTTGGATTTTGTGCAATCCAAATCGCAATACCCGCGATGGTTAGAACCATTAAACGACCAACCCAAACGAGTTCACGACTTGATGCATTTTTACGTAAAAAGCCTTTATAGAAATCTTCGGTAATTGCTGCAGATGACATTAAAAGTTGTGCAGATAAGGTACTCATTACCGCGGCCAAAATTGCAGAAAGCACAACACCTGCAACCCACGGATTGAATAGTAATTTAGATAACTCAATGAAAACAGCCTCAGGATGGGCGAGTGGGATATCTTCGGCCGTGAAGTAAGCAAGACCGAAGTAACCTACAGAAACCGCGCCCGCAAGGCATAAAATCATCCAAGAAATACCAATTTTACGTGCTTGTTTTAAAGATTGTAAAGAATCGGCCGCCATGAATCGAGCTAAGATATGTGGTTGCCCAAAATAGCCTAAACCCCAAGCCAATGCCGAAATGACACCAATCCCAGATACATCATGTAACCAGTTTGCATATGGAATATGGGTAATTGCGGTTTTTGCGTGTAATGCTGTGGTGATGTCATCCCAACTTAAGTTCATTAGCACCATAATGGGAGCGAGTAATAATGCAAAGAACATAAGTGAGGCTTGAATTGTATCGCTCCAAGAAACAGCAAGGTAGCCACCAATAAAAGTATAAATAATTGTTGCAAATGCACCTAGCCATAAAGCTTTACTGTAATCCATGTGCAATAAGCTTTGGAATAATTTTGCACCCGCAACCACGCCTGAAGCGCAGTAGATAGTAAAGAAGAAAAGAATAATAGCAGATGAAATGATTTTTAATGCTTTTTTCTGATGCGGGAAACGTTGTGCGAAGAATTCAGGTAAGGTGAGGGCATTATTATAATGTTCCGTAAAAATACGTAAACGACCTGCAACAATGCGGTAGTTAAAGTAGGCACCAAGTACTAAACCTACGGCAATCCAAGCTTGAGACAGTCCCGCGGTAAAGATTGCACCCGGTAAACCCATGAGTAACCAACCTGACATATCGGATGCGCCGGCAGACATGGCAGTAACAAAACCACCCATTTTTCGCCCACCTAAAATGTAATCATCAAAGTTATTTGTGGATAGGTAGGCATAAATTCCGATCCCCAAGATAACAATCAAATAAAGACTAAATGTAATGTAAATTTGCATGAATGCTCCCAGTGATTATTCTGTGTAATCCTGTTTGTAAATAAATTTATAAAAGGGGTTCATTATCTTATAGATAAGGCGGTCGTGCAAATAAAAACAATGCCGATTAGATCTAATATTAACCAGATATTAGCAAGAAAACCCATAAAAGTGACCTTGTCACAAAGTGGCATTTATTTGTTCGTCAAATGTATATAAATTCACACTTATAATCAATATTAATGATCAACATAAATCGAATTTATGACAAAGTTTTTTCCTTTTTCTAATGAGAAATTGAATTTATTAAAATTCTGCTAAGTAGGCGTTATGCAAAAATAAGGGGTTGGTTTCGATATTGTAAATAGTCTCATGCGTTTAATTTAAGAAATCATAAAGAAAGAGAGAATAGCTTTAAAAACAAAGCATTAAGAGATAAAAGATATAAAATTCTAAACTGATCAAATAAAAAACATAATAAATTCATCTACTTACATAAATCCATGCATTTGAATAGCTAACTAGCCATTTTGATCGTTCGTTTCTGTAAATGTATTTGTGCTGTATTTTATTTACGCGTAGATATTGATGAGCCAACTTATAAAACCTCTTATAAATATGTAATGGCTATAACTTCGTATAATGTATATTATGTTAAATAAGATAATATGCTAAGTTTATGATTGCTTTACCTATTTATTCGGTCCTTCGCCTCCGTTACGTTTGTTCATAAAACGTTACACTCTCTTTCTCTTTTATTCGTGCATGCTATTAAGTGAATTTCATTTTTAATTGTGTTACATTGCTTTTCTTTTTTTAGCGAACTTATTATGGAATTTTACGAAACGCTGATCGGTATCGGACTACTCTGTCTTTTTGTTATTTTTATCGTTGCTCTCTTTTCTAAGAAACGTAAATCATATTTGTTTGATGCGAATCTTTATAAAACCATTCCCATCATGAATCGCAGCGAAAAGATTTTCTTTACGTTGTTTACTCAAACTTTCCCGCAATACTATATTTTTCCGCAAATTCCTTTTTCGTGTATCGTGACGCCAAAATTTAAGGAAGATGGAAAAAATAAACCTTTGCTTTGGAAAATTAATCAAAAACGTGTGGATTTTCTGATTTGCGATACGCAACTGAATAATTTATTTATTGTTGAAATTGATGGTCCAACTCATACAAAAACACGTGGACAAGACAGCCAACGAGATGATTTCTTTGCTGAAAAAAATATCCCGACCTTGCGTATTCCAGTTACACAATTAACTAAATTAACACGCCAAAATCTTAAAAGTATGGTTGAGGATATTTTGGATTAGAATAAAAAAATGCGTACCTATTTAAAGTACGCATTTTTTATGATTATACTTCGATATATTCTAGTTCTACATTCCCTAGATAATTCAATAAATTTTTTCCGCTACGGCGATATGATAAAGAAATTGGATGTTCGACCATCACTGCTCGAGTAATATTTTCAATTTCATAACCGCGCATAATAATGAGGTTTAATGCCACTTGTAATGCAGGTAAACTTGGATTGAATGCTGCATTTTCAGCATAACTTCCTTTAAAAATTTCCTGATTATTCAATTGTAATGCTACGCCACAATATGTTTTTGAGTATGGCGCATGACTTTGGTTGGCTGCCTCAAGTGCGGCTAAAATAATAGGTGATTTTGAATCGTGTTTTAAATGATTATCTTCACTATCCATTAACAAGTTTGTAATCTCTAAATCTTTAGGGCCAAAGGCGTTTGGTAAATAATGATGTAAACTTTGAATAGGTTGATTTGGTAAATGAATTTTAAGATGAGATGCGGAATTAAGCTCATTCATAAATTGTCGACAATGTCCACACGGTGTGTAATTAACAAAAACATCTGTGACACTTTTTTCACCCCGCATCCACGCATGCGAAATGGAACTTTGTTCTGCATGGATTGTTTGTGCTATCGGATTATCGCAAAACTCTTGGTTAGCACCAAAATAAAAATTACCCGACTCCCCTTTAGCTATCGCCCCCACACTAAAATGAGAAATGGTTGGATTAGCATAACAAGCAGCAATGGATAATAAGGTTAATGCGAGATCCTCACTCGACATCTGGTATTTTGCGCATAGATGACTGACGACAAACTCCGGTAAAAAACCATCAAAATGTTGTTCCCTTAAAATATGCCAAATATCTTTAGCTAATGCAGGATTTTGTAATTCTTTTAATGCATTTTGTAGACGGTCTGAGATATGTTCTTCGTTAGTATGGCTCATAGATTTACCCTTTTTAATCTAATTAAACACTCCCTATATCATATGCTATTTTTTTAATAAAATCTTGATTTAACGTTATTTTTTTATGCTTTTATCATGAAATTTATTTTTAAATCTTTTTCTATTTTGTAATGCTTTCCGTTATAATGTTCAACATTTGATATAAACACAGGTTTTATGTATGCAACTTCGCGCAAAAGACAAAATACTTGATCTTAATTTTCCGAAAATTATGGGGATCTTGAATATTACGCCGGATTCCTTTTCGGATGCAGGCAAATTTTTAAAATTTGATACTGCTCTGTTTCAAGTTGAAAAAATGTTACGCGAAGGCGCAAGTATTATTGATATCGGTGGTGAATCAACACGGCCGGGTGCTTCAGCGGTATCTGAACAAGAAGAATTACAACGCGTTATTCCTATTGTTGAGGCCATTTCACAACGTTTTGACTGTTGGATCTCGGTTGATACTTCAAAAGCAATTGTCATGCGTGAAGCCGCAAAAGTTGGTATAGATTTGATCAATGATGTCCGTGCATTGCGTGAAAAAAATGCACTTGAAATAGCAGCAAGTCTTGATCTTCCCGTTTGTCTTATGCACATGCAAGGTGAGCCACGCACGATGCAAACTTCCCCGCATTATCAAAATGTTGTAGAAGATGTGCTGACTTTCCTTCTTGACAGAACAAAAGTGGCACAAAAAGCGGGAGTTAAACCTGAGCATATTTTATGGGATCTCGGTTTTGGTTTTGGTAAGTCGCTTTCTCATAACTATCAGCTTCTAAAAAATACACATATTTTTGCACAATTTCCCTACCCTTTACTTATTGGTGTTTCGCGTAAGTCTATGATTGGTCAACAACTTAATAAACCCGTTGAAGATCGATTGGTGGGTAGCGTAACCGCGGCTTTATTAGCAGCACAGCAAGGTGCAAAAATTTTACGCGTCCATGATGTTGCAGCAACACAAGATGCATTACAAATTTGGCAAGCAATGTTAAATGCTTAAACTTATAAAATAAGGATTATAAATGAAAGAACGTCAATATTTTGGTACCGATGGTGTCCGTGGTAAAGTAGGTAAAGCGCCAATTACACCAGACTTTGTACTTAAATTAGGTTGGGCTGCAGGTAAAGTTCTTGCAAATTCGGGGTCTAAAAAAGTCTTAATTGGTAAAGATACTCGAATCTCTGGTTATATGTTGGAGTCCGCTCTAGAAGCTGGTTTAGCTGCGGCGGGTGTTTCGGCAGCTTTTACTGGACCTATGCCAACCCCTGCAATTGCTTATTTAACACACACCTTCCGCGCAGAAGCGGGTATCGTTATTTCAGCCTCTCACAATCCTTTTGATGATAACGGAATTAAATTCTTTTCCACACAAGGAACTAAATTACCTGATGAGGTTGAATTAGCAATCGAAGAAATGCTCGAACAACCAATGGATTGCGTACCATCAGCAGAACTTGGCAAAGCGAGTCGTATTAACGATGCTGCGGGACGTTACATTGAATTTTGTAAAAGCACCTTCCCTGCTGATTTAAGCCTAGACGGTTTTAAAATGGTCGTAGATTGTGCAAATGGCGCGACTTATCATATTGCACCAAATGTTATGCGTGAACTTGGCGCTGAAGTGATCGAAATCGGCACTTCACCAGATGGCGTAAATATTAATGCGCAATGCGGTGCGACAGATATTCGTGCTTTACAACAAAAAGTATTGGAAACCAACGCTGATGTAGGTTTAGCTTATGATGGTGATGGCGATCGTCTTATTATGGTTGACCACTTAGGTAACAAAGTGGATGGCGACCAAATCCTTTTCATTATTGCTCGTGAGATGTTACGTAGTGGTAAATTAAAAGGTGGCGTTGTCGGCACATTAATGAGTAATATGCGTTTAGAAATTGCCCTCAAAGAATTAGCGATTCCATTTGTTCGTGCAAAAGTTGGTGACCGCTATGTGTTAGAAAAAATGCAAGCTCACGACTGGATCTTAGGTGGTGAGAATTCTGGACATATTATTATTGCCAATAAAAATACGACTGGTGATGGTATTATTGCCTCTCTTCAAGTATTACGTGCCATGGCGCAACATAAATTATCATTAAATGAATTAACGAAAGCGGTTCAACTCTATCCGCAAGTACTTATCAACGTACGTTTTGAAGGTGGCGAAAGTCCTCTTGAATCTGATGCTGTAAAAGTTGTTTCTCAAGAAGTCGAAACATTACTTGGGAACACTGGACGTATCCTTTTACGTAAATCTGGCACAGAACCGCTTATTCGCGTAATGGTCGAATGTGAAGATGCGGAAAAAGCACAGTCTTACGCTGTAAAAATTGCAAATGTGATTAAAAATGCATAATTAATCACGCCCATTTTTTCGAAAAAATTTATGGAGTTTAAGGGGTAGGAATATATGAATATTTTTATTATGCGACATGGGCAAGCCGAAATTTTTGCGCGTAGCGATGAGGAGCGTGCACTCGCAGAAATTGGTAAAGCCCAAGTAACGGAACAGGGGAAATGGTTACTTAGTCAGGGCATTAAATTTGATAAAGTCTTAGTAAGTCCTTATCAACGTACCCGTGATACTTTTGCTGTAATCAACTCGGTATATCAAAATACGCTATCCAATAAAATGGAAATTGATAAAAACCTCACGCCATTAGGCAATAGTACACAGGTTGTTGATTACCTAGAAGTCCTTAATAACGATGATATGCATAATATTTTGATTATTTCACATATCCCATTGGTTGGAGAACTTGTAACAGATCTCTCCCAAAATAGCGGGTATCACTGTTTTGAACCCGCAACCTTAGTCGGCATAAATTGGGATGGAAAAAATGGTAATGTATTTACCAAACATATTTGTGCATAAAAATTAATAACATAAAAAAACCGCGTTTTAACGCGGTTTTTTGTTAATCATCATTATCAATAACAAAATGAATCATTCGTCTATATCCAATCATTCGCCGTGTATCGCGAACATGTTTTATTCGAAGAAGTCGACGGTGAATACGATGTAATACTTTTGTTCTTAGGTTAGTTTGTCTTCTTCTTTTCATACTCAATCCTCTACTGCTACTTATCACGCACCTGATTTACTTGCGGCTGCTTCCGCCGGTTGTGATTCGGGCGGAGGCGGTGGAGATACAAGGGCTTGTTCTTCTTCATGAAGTAAATTTCCTTCACCATCTTCACTCGCTTTAACACGATAATAATTATTTAAAATATGAAGATAACGTCGAATATTTTCTACATATTGGAATGCCTGAATACCGCTTGCATGTCCATATTTTAATTTACTATAGTATTCTCGTCTACCTAATAAAGGTAAATTATTTTTCACATCCAACCAATTATAAGGGTTTCCACCTAAATCTTTAGTCAGTTGTAACGCATCAAATAAGTGACCTAGTCCCATATTGTAGGCAACAAGTGCATACCAAATACGCTGATCTTCTTTAATCTCATCAGGCATTTTTTGAACAAGAAAATTAAGGTAATCCGCGCCTCCACGAATACTCTGCTGCGCATCAAGACGATCTGGTACATTCATCGCCTCCGCAGTATTTTTAGTCAGCATCATAATTCCCCGAACTCCCGTTGGTGAGGTGGCTAACGGATTCCAATGAGATTCCTGATAAGCAACAGCAGCTAACAATCGCCAATCTAAATTCCCCCGATATTCTTCAAAGAATGGTTTATATTTGGGTAAAATATTTTTGATCGCATCAACGTATGTTCGACTATCGATATAATTAAACTCTTTTAGATGGCTTACATATTTCTCTTCTAAGTTAGCAATCGTGCCGTCTTCCATAGCTTTATTCATGAAATCTAATAATTTTGCTTGTAGATCGAATTTATCACTTTTTGCTAAATACCAGTGAACTGTCGTTTCATCTGCGACATCAAACGCAATCGCAATATCTGGACGAATCGACTGTGTTGTCGCAACCAAAATAGAATTGGCAACGGTATATGGAATCTTACCGCTTGCTACATCCATTAATAATTCTTCTTCCGTCTTGTCTTCAACTTGCCAGGTTAAATTAGGATATTGATCTTTTAATTCTAGCAATAATCCATTTAAACCTGAACCTTTAGACACAACTAAAGTTCCCTTCAAATCATTTAAACTTTTAGGTCGTAAAGTGCCTTTGTGATAAACCAATTGCCAAGAAGCTGAATAATAGGCTGGCCCCAATTGATATAATGCGGTTTTATTAGGATCAAATAATAAATTTGAGGCGGCTATATCAATTTCATGATGGGTTAACGCATTAAACAATGCATCACGCGTCGGATATTCGGTAATATTTATTTTGACACCTAAATATTGGGCAAACGCATGACTTAAATCGTACTCAAGTCCTGTCGCGCCTTTAGACGTAATAAAATAAGATACGGGATTGGCAACCACGCCCACTCTTAATAAGTCATCTTTTGTCACTCGACTATAACTGCTTGGTAAAGGATCAGATGTCTTTACGGGATGCATATGGCCTTCGTAAAAGACCATATCCATTGCCCATAATAAAAGTGCTGTCATAAAGACAGTAAGGTAGATGATACCTTTTTTCAATAAAGATACTCCTCTTGAGAATTAAGGGTTTTGTACGTCAGATTCAGTTGATGGCCAAGATGTAACAATAGCTTTGATCAACGTAGCTAATGGAATAGCAAAAAATACGCCCCAGAAGCCCCATAGACCACCAAAGATCAGTACGGATACAATGATTGTTAACGGATGGAGATTGACTGCTTCGGAAAATAAAAATGGTACAACGACATTACCATCAAGTAGTTGAGTAATCACATAAGCAATCATTAAATAACAAAATGTTGGTGTGCTTCCAAATTGGAAAATGGCAACCAATGCCACTGGAATTGTCACTAAAACTGCTCCAATATACGGAACTAAAACTGAAATTCCAACTGCAACAGACAATAACACAGCATAATTTAAATGGAAATATAAGAAAATTGCATAAGTTACTACACTTACAATCAAGATTTCTAACAATTTTCCACGGACATAATTCGCCATTTGTAATTGCATTTCAGTCCATACTTTACGGACTAAATCGCGGTTACGAGGTAAATACTGAACAACGTAGTCAATTAAATCTTTCTTATCTTTTAGCAAGAAGAAAACCATAAAAGGCACTAAAAAGGCATAAATACCGAGTGTCACAAGATTAACAAGTGACGAAACAGAGAATGTAAGTGCCGTTTCTGCGAAGCCCATTATTTTACTTTTGATGCCAGAAAAAATACTATCAACCATTTGATAATCAACAAATTCTGGATAATGTTTCGGTAAATCTAATAGCCAAATATTTGCCTTATTAAACATTGTCGGCAAATCGGTAACCAACTTAACGAGCTGACTCCATAAAATTGGGAATAATCCAAACAAAATAACTAGGATAACCCCTATCATCGAACAAAGAACGATGATAACGCTCAGCAAGCGTGGCAAGCGAAATTTATTTTGTAAAAGTGAAATTGGATATTCGAGTAAATAAGCAAAAATAATCGCAATAAACAGTGGAGCTAATAAATTACTAAAAAAGTAAACAATTAAAATAGCAAAAATAAGGATTGCTAAAAATGCCGTCGCTTGCGGATCGCTAAATCGCCGAATGTACCAATTTTTTAATAATGTAAACATCAGTTTTTCCTTTAAAACAACGATTAGTGAGGATTATAAGGAATTTTCTTATACAATACTATAAAGAAAATTCCCAATTTTGATTAGATTTTTGTGACAACGTCACTTATTCTTCAATAAGAAGGAAAAGCTCAGCAACGGTATGAAATGAACCAAAGATAATCAGCGTATCTTCCCTATTTAGCCCTGATAAAATTTGATTTAATCCCTGATCTAAGATTTCAAAACTTTTTATTGGTGAATCTACGCCTAATGTTTTTAATTTCTCTACGATCGCATTACCAGACTGTCCACGTTCACCATTTAATGTCAAACAATTCCAGCCATCCATAACTGGAATAAGTGGTGTTAAAATACCCTCTAAATCTTTATCACGCAATACCCCACAAAGTGCATAAATTTTCCCCGAAAAATCGGGCGTGCTGACTTTAGCGCGTAATTGCTTAATTCGTTCTGCAAGGTATCTGGCTGCGTGTGGATTATGCCCAACATCTAGGATAATCTTCGGCATAGCCGTTTCTTCAAGATAATACTTTTCAGAAATTTTCTGACGTATACTCTTAGAAAGCGTTTGGAAACGCCCTGTTAATTCAACGGTTTCCAAGACTTCTTTAAGAATTTCGTCGCTAATGGTAAAAGGTAAATACTGTAATGTGGCAAGAACAGTTGCAGCATTTGCTAATGGAATGGTTGGTTTCGGTAAATGCTGATAGTGTTTATCTTTACTATGCCATTCCCACGTTTCACCCGTTTCTGCAAAGACCCAATCATGATTACGACAAAATAATTTACAGTTTAACTCTTTTGCATAATTTAATAATGTTGATGGTGCATCCGGCTCACCAATGATAGCAGGCTTATTAGCACGGAATATTCCTGCTTTTTCAAATGCAATCGCTTCACGCGTATTACCTAAAAAAGCGGTATGATCAATATCAATACTCGTCACCACCGCAATATCACTATCAATAATATTGGTTGCATCAAGACGTCCCCCGAGGCCTACTTCTAAAATTACGACATCAAGGTTAGCTTGTTTAAATAAATTAAATGCAGACAATGTTCCAAACTCAAAATAAGTTAATGAATTTGGTTTATTTTTTTCAATAAACGTAAATGACTTACAATGTTCTTTATCAGGTAAGCACTGATTATTGATACGCACCCTTTCACGATAATGTAATAAGTGTGGTGAGGAATAAACCCCTACTTTATATCCCGCTTTTAAAAGCAACATTTCAAGCAATCGGCAAGTTGTTCCCTTACCATTTGTTCCGCCTACTGTAATAATAAAAGGGGCTATCTTCGTTAAATTGAGTGCATGGGCAGCTTTTGAAACGCGTTCCAGTCCCAGATCAATCACTTTTTCATGCGCCTGCTCTAAATAAGAAAGCCACTGGCTAAGTGGCGTTTCTTCATTAAGAATCATAGTATGATGACTTTGCATGTCTATATCCTATACTTCCTCAGCAACATCTGTATCACAACCTGTTTCGCATTCTGCGGAAATTTGCGGTTGCTCTGTTGGCATAAGAGGATTAGGTCGATGCATGAGTTTTGCTAATAAGTCAGCAATACTATCTCGCATATCTGCACGTTTAACGATCATATCAATCGCCCCTTTATCTAACAGGAATTCTGCACGTTGGAAACCTTCTGGTAATTTTTCACGTACAGTTTGTTCAATAACGCGTGCACCCGCAAAACCGATAAGAGCTTTTGGCTCTGCGATAATAATATCCCCTAACATGGCATAACTTGCTGAAACCCCACCGAATGTTGGGTTGGTTAAAACAGAAATGAAAGGGAGACCTGCGTCTTTTAATTTAGCAAGTACTGCACTCGTTTTCGCCATTTGCATAAGCGAAATGAGTGCTTCTTGCATACGTGCGCCACCGCTTGCTGAAAAAGAAATTAATGGACAACCAAGTGTCATTGCTTCTTCAGCAGCTAACACAAATTTTGCGCCTACTACTGAGCCCATTGATCCGCCCATAAAATTAAAATTAGCTGCACATACAACAACTGGCATACCAAATAAAGTGCCTTTCATTACGATCAATGCATCTTTCTCACCAGTACTTTTCTGAGCTTGCGCAATACGTTCTTTATAGCGTTTTAAGTCCTTGAATTTAAGCACATCTTTTGGTTCTAGATCCGCACCAATTTCTTGGGTGCTATCCTTGTCCAAGAATGCTAATAGTCGGGATCGCGCGTCAATTGCCATATGGTGTCCACATTTTGGGCAGACTTCTAAATGTCGGGTTAATTCATCACGATACAGAACTTGATCACATCCCGTACATTTTGTCCAAATCCCCTCTGGAATATTAGCTTTTTTCCCGCTTGAGGAGGTCTGTTTACTAAAAATTCTGTCAATCCAGCTCATTATGCTTCCTTTATTATGATAATGCGTTGAAAAAATGAAAAAATATTGTGTTATTAAAACACAAAAAGATAAATTAAGCGAATTTATATCACTACCTAAAGTGACGTTGTCACTCTTTCAGCCAATTCTAATGTCATCTTAGCGATATCAAAACGTTGCTCATCGGCAATGCTCCAGAATTCAATACCGCGTAAATGTTCTTGAATCTGACAAACGTGTAATTTAGCAATATCTTCTTCATTTTCAGCTAATCCATTTGTTACTGGTGTGACCAGTTTTTGAAGCTGAACATCAAACATATCTTCATCTTGCCATAAATGTTTTAAAGATAACATTACATCAAGATCAAAATTCACGGTAATCATTTGTGCTAATCCATAAAATACTGGCACTTGGATTTGATGGAAAATAACATTGCTCAATTCAGGGAAAATACGCTGTAATTGTGTCGGTACGGAAAGTTTATATTTAGGGAATACATCAAAAGCCAGACGTTGTTGATCATCCTCTAATGGCATACCATTTAATAGGCGAGCTGTTTGGCCCACGAGCTCAGTCACACATTCTTCATTAACATACGATGCTGGTAATAGTGATGTAATCACTACTTGTTGAATGCTTTGTGATTTCACTAATGAGTCTAGAGCAAGTGCAGCTTGAGTAACTTGCGCATCGGGTAAAGCAACAATATTTCGATAACGAATATTTTCAATTTGCTCATCATTCACTGATGGGACAACGAGTGGAATATCTTGTAAGTTTGCACATACGCCTAGCATATCAATAACTATACAACCTTCATCGGCCGCTTGTGCGATAACGGGTGCTTGTTCTAAGTTTGCAGCAAATAAAACATAGTCAAAATCACCCCATGTCACATTTTCTACAGCGATTTCCTCAACCGCTTTTTTATGAAAACGAAGATCTTTATCCTCATCAAAAGGCTTAAAAGTCACTGCTGTTAACTGTTCAACTTTTTTACCAAAATGATGGTGTTCCATAGCTTGTACTACTTTTTCGGCTAATGCATATTCTGCAACAATCGCAACTTTTAACATATTTATTTATCTCCAATGAAAAAACGCCGTCTATTTTACAAAAATATGACGGCGATAGATAGGGAGAAATAGACATCCTGTGCTTATTTTAATGCTTTATAGTAAATTACGGTTTTAGATTGCCCTAAATCATTTGCTTCTGTAATGCCAATCCCTTTAATTTCACCTTTAAATGAAGTAAACGGATAATTACGGAAGAATTGACTTAAATCGATTTTATTCGCTGGGGTTGTCAACGTGATATGCGGGTCAAAATTAGCAAACACATTTGGCGAGCCATATTTTTTAAAGCTTGCTGCTTTTGCTGGAATATTTTTTGCCCAAGCAGGAATTTCTGCATTTTTATCACGAATATCAACGAGCTGTTTTACAACACTATCAGAGAGTTTCTGTAATTCTGGTGATTTCTGCGCATCCATCATTAACCAGTATCCTGGTGTTGCATGTAACCCAGTAAATTGAACTTTAAATGGAGAAAATTGTGTTGCAATGTTATCAACAACTTTCTTAATCTTAGGTAATGCATCTTTTTGATATTCTGTAAGATACAATGTCATATGCACAACATAACCTTCATTATAAAGGCTATTTATTCCCACGCCCTGTAGAGCGTGAGAAATTGTAGCAACATTGTTTTGTACCTTACTTCCAAAATCAATAAATACATCGTACTGTGCTGCATTAACTGCAGGAATTGTTGATAATAAAGCGATTGTGGAAAGTAATTTTTTCATATTGTTGCCTACCTATACGAGAAAAGAATTACCAAGAAGAATTGATAACAACTTCTTCACCATACCCACCGTTTAAGTTTTGTGGATTAGTTGACGAAGCTGAACGTTGTACGCGAATACCGCGGATACCAGCTTCACGCGCAGCTAAAATATCTACATCAGAGTCACCGTAATGTAAGCTTGAGCCTACTTTTTTAATGAAGTAAGTTTTATCGTATTTATAGCCATCTCGCGGTGTATCATCGGTATACCAAATTACTGGTGCATATGGCATATTGAAGTATTTTTGAAGAACTTTAGACGTTTCTGTTACAGTTCCGTTTTTCGCACCAGAATGACCTGTGCGACCAGTAATAAATACAATCTTATCACCACGTTTTAGATGCATTGCAATGATTTTTTTCGCTGATTCTTTAGGAATAGAAAGCTTATCAGCACTATCTGCCATGTAATCCCAGAATTTTTGAGAATGAAGGATTTCTTTTGGTGTATTACCCCATCCCATCTCTTTACCAAAATCAAATGCATAGTGGAAATAACTGCTTGAGAATAGAACCGTATCATCAATATCAAATGTTACTGTGATAGGTTTATGATCTTTAAGGCTATTTTCAATATCTTTCACAGAAACAAAATGCACCGCTACTTGAGATGGTGCATTTGTATAAAAACCTTGATTAGTGTAAGGAACATTAACTTTTGCATTAGCTGAGAAAGAAATCGTGGTACCTAGCGCAATGGCTAAAGCAAGTAACTTGATATTTTTATTCATGAAAACCCTCTTTGATATGATTAATAATCACCAGATATTTTAAGTAAAAATAAAGAGTTACACTGTGACTTAGATCACATAATGTAAAGAGAAAATGAATAAAAAGTTAAAAAAAATATTTTTTCTGATATAAATCAATAAACATTAACATTACACTTTGCAAGGATATTATTTTTTTATATTATGCACCCCGTCAAGTGATGTGTTAAACAGCTTGGTATTCATAAAGTTCCTAATCATTATAACTAGTTACTATAAATAAATAGCTAAACTACTTTCCTACCAGCCTTCGGGCTGGTTTTTTTCTTTCTATTCGTTGGATTTCAGTAGCCTCTAAATAAAAAGGGTCTACCCATCCTCGAGTTAGACCCTTATCGCTACGATGTCAACGACTTTCTACCATTGATATCCAAATCCCATACCAGCACCAAAATTGTGTTGCGTATCTTGGGTAATAGAACTTCTAATAATCCATTTTCCATTATCAGAAATACGCGACGCTCCTATTGATACCGCTTGTTGATTACGGTAGCTACCTATAGCAGCACCAACAATACTTCTCCCTGCCAAGAATGGTTGTGGTAAGTTCGCTGCGGCAATTGCTGCAGCACTTCCCGCGTTGGATTCTTTACGATTTTTCTTAATTTGATGACGCATATCCGCTAATGCTTTCCCTACATTACCTTGCATGCCATTTTTCAACTTATTCACTTCATTTGCTAACACATTAAGTTGTTTAACATTAACGGCATCTGTTGGTGCTGTCCCTGCTGCCACATTTGAAATCA
Source organism: Actinobacillus sp. (assembly GCA_020026155.1). Lineage (GTDB taxonomy): Bacteria > Pseudomonadota > Gammaproteobacteria > Enterobacterales > Pasteurellaceae > Actinobacillus_C. The sequence continues at coordinate 113,526 of JAHHQX010000005.1, forward strand.
CATTACCACCGTTATCAAGTCCTTTATCCGTAACAGAAACTGATTTTCCATTCGCTGATTTTACAGTCACTCCTTGATCGTTAATCGTTGTTGCCCCTTGATTTGGTTCATTTTGTACTGTGATTTGTTTTACATGGATATGATCACTCAAATTAATGTTAATTTTTGTTTTGTCATCAGGCGTTTTTTCAATATGAGTTTGAATATTGCTACCATCACCTAAAACTTCTACTGTGGAGCCGAGCGGGTTATTCACATAGCCCCCTGTATCAGCAGAGAAATCTAAGCCTTTAGCCGGAAGCGCTTCCCCATGTTTAATATCAAGATACAATTTCTTCAATTGACCGACTGTCGCAGCAGCGTGGAGATCTCTATAGGTTTCACCAACATTTGTGATAACTTTACCGCCTGCGTTGATGCCAGATTGTGTCATTGATGGTCCATCTTTAATATGCACTCCAGTAAGATTTTCTAAATCATTAGCAAGCATGATATCAATCGTCGTATTACCATCTTTTTGGCTTACTTTGGTTTTGATATTTTCTCCGCTATATGCACTGTCTTCTTTGGTGCCAGCGCCTTTAATATCTACTTCACTACCAAGTTTATTAGTAACTGGACCTCCCTCATTACCATTAAATTTTAATCCCTTATCAGTCAACGCAGTCGTAGAATTATCAATTGCTTTATTTACAACATTATCTAGTTGTCCTTTATTAACGGCATCATTTTTCGCTGTGCCATCAGCCACATTATGAATTTGGTTGCCGCCGTTATCTAGACCTTTAGATGTAATCGACACTGGTTTTGAACCGCTTCCAGCTGGCGTAATGGTTACACCATCTGGATTTACTGTTGTTTTAGTACCGTTTGCACCATTTCCAACATTAATTTGTTTAAAATCAGGTTTATCTTTCATCATAATTTTCACGGTGCCGTTACCTTGGGTTTGCGAATAAACGGTAGTGATATTTGTTGATGAATAGTCGTCAGCCTTACCTACTTCAGCTGCACCAAGGATCGCTAGGGTTGATCCTAAATATTGCTGACCATCATTAATATTACGGTTCGCATTAATAATCAATCCTTTATTCAAGGTACCAATAATATGGTTAATGGTATCAGTAAAGTTGTGGTATTCAGGTTGAGGTTTACCGTTGATATCATAAATTTTATGGAATTTTGGCGCGTCAAATCCACTATTATTCGCAGTAGGACTGATACCTAAAACTTGAGATAACGAATGAATTTGGCCTCCATTTACTGCGTCTTTAGAACCTGCTTTTAAGGAGCCGTTATCCAAACCCGTAACTGATTTAACCGTAATCTTAGAGTTCAATTTGACTTGAATATCAGTTTTGATACCATCCTTATCAGTTTGTGAAACTGTCGTTGTAATATTTTCATTATCACCGTGGATATCTACCTCACTACCTAATTTGTTAGTCACTGGATTTTTACCGCCTGCTGTTGCAGCTTTATCTGCTCCAAAACTTAATCCTTTATCATCAATAGCATTTACTTGTTGCATAGCATTTTTGATATCACCAATGGTTGCGCCATTTTTAAGTGTATTACCACTCGCTTTATCAATGGATTCGCCACCTAACCCACTTGCCACATTCTTAATTTGATTACCGCCGTTATCTAATCCACCTGAAGTGATAGATACTGGTTGAGCTTTTGGATCAGTTTTAGTATCTGGTGTTATGGTGACACCTTTCGGACTAATCACGGTATCTGGTTTATTCGTACCATCGCCAACAGTCACTTGTTTAAATTGCGGTTGTTCTTTCATTTCAATGAGAACAGTACCATTTCCTTGAGCATCTTTTGTATAAACAGTCGTTAAATTATCAGCTGAATAAGTCACGCCTGATGTAGCTTTTTTACCAATAATTTTAAGGGTTGAACCAAGATATTGTTGACCATCTTTTGTGCCTTGACCAAAAGTATTACCGTTGATAATAAAGCCTTTATTTAACGCATCGATAATATTACCAATCGCATTTTTGTAATCCGTTGGTGCTGTATCCGGTGTTCCATTTGGCTGGGTAATTGGGGTAAATTTCGGCGCATCAAAACCAGTACCCGCTTTATTCGGTGCCAAGCCTAAAGTTTTACCTAATGAATTAATTTGACTACCGTTCACCGCATCTTTTGAATCTGGTGTAATTTTACCTGGGGCAACGTTCGTAATCACTTTATTACCCGCATCAATACCACCTTTCGTCATAGATGGACCATCAGCAATATGAACACCAGTTAAATTATTAAGATCTTTGGCTAGCATAATATCAATCGTTGTCGTGCCATCTTGTTGACTCACTTTGGTTTTGATATTTTCACCACTATAATTGGTATCTGCTTGTGTGCCCGCGCCTTTAACATCAATTTCACTGCCAAGTTTATTTGTCACTGCTTTACCGCTGTTAGCACCAAATTTTAAGCCTTCATCAGTCAGATCTCCCATCGCTTTCTTAACGTCGCCAATATTGGCACCATTTGTACTTGGTGCGTTATTCAAAGTTTTACCATCAGGAATGCCACTTGCCACATTCTTAATTTGATTACCGCCATTATCTAAGCCACCTGAGGTGATAGATACTGGTTGAGCTTTTGGATCAGTTTTAGTATCTGGTGTTATGGTGACACCTTTCGGACTAATCACGGTATCTGGTTTATTCGTACCATCGCCAACAGTCACTTGTTTAAATTGCGGTTGTTCTTTCATTTCAATGAGAACAGTACCATTTCCTTGAGCATCTTTTGTATAAACAGTCGTTAAGTTATCAGCTGAATAACTCACACCTGATGCGGCTTTTTGACCAATAATCGCAAGGACAGATCCAAGATATTGTTGACCACTATCCACATTGTGGTTTGCATTAATGATAAAGCCTTTATTTAACGCATTAGTAATATTACCAATCGCATTTTTGTAATCAGTCGGTGCTGTACCCGCTTTGCCATCTGGTTGAGTAATTGGGGTAAATTTCGGTGCATTAAAACCTGTACCTGCCTTATTCGGTATTAGACCTAAAGTTTTACCTAATGAATTAATTTGACTACCATTTACCGCATCTTTTGAATCTGGTGTGATTTTACCTGGGGCAACGTTCGTAATCACTTTATTACCCGCATCAATACCGCTTTTTGTCATAGATGGACCATTTGTGATATGAACCCCATCAAGTCCTTTTAAGTCTTTATTAACTGATACCGTATAGGTGTGTTGACCTGTTGTTTTATCTGCATTGTCTGTCACTGTGACGTTGTCACCTTGAGCGACAATGGTTCCTAATCCAGTGATGACTTTCTTACCTGCTGGAGTGATATTTGATAAGTTTTTATCAGCTGCGTTATCGATTTTAGCTTTCGTTTCCTTATTAAGTTTGATAGTGACATCATTACCACTTGCGCTCGTCGTAATATCTCCATCACCCGAAATCTTAAAGTTTAAACCACCTTTTTGATCGAGTTTTTCAGC
>JAHHQX010000006.1 GCA_020026155.1 Actinobacillus sp.
AAATTATCCTTCCTATAGTTAATAAATATTGTTTTATGTTCTACTTCTATAAAAAAATAAAATAAATATTCCATGTTGCACGCGTTTTTTATCCAATAAAAAACGCCTCAATTTTCATAAATTTTTATGAAAATTGAGGCGTGTTATACTTAATTAAATTAAATTTTTATTACCACTGATAACCTATTCCGGCCCCTACACCAAAATTGTGTTGAGTATCTTCAGAAATTGAACTTTTAACCACCCATTTACCATTATCAGAAATACTAGATATGCCAATAGAAATGGCTTGTTGATTATGGTAACTGCCAACTGCGGCACTCACCATGCTCCGTCCTGCTAAATATGATTGTGGTAAATTTGCAGCCGCTATTGCAGCAGCGCTCCCCGCATTCGCTTCTTTTCTATTTTTACTGATACGTTGTTGCATATCAGAAATTGCTCTCCCTACGTTACCTACGATCCCTTTTTTCAATATATCAACATCTTTCACTACTTTATCCAGTTGACGGCGATTTACCGCATCTGTTGGTGCTTTACCGTCTGCGACATTCGAGATTACGTTGCCACCATTATTCAAGCCTTTCGCAGTAACAGATACCTGATCTTTACCATCTGCAGATTTAACGGTTACGCCTTTACTTGAAATATGCGTACTTTCTTCACCGTTATTTCCAGCAACATCCACTGATTTAAAGGTTGGATTTTCTTTCATTTCAACTTTCATCACGCCGTTACCTTGATTATCTTGTTGATAGGTGGTCGTGATGTTATCGGAACTATAAGTGGCATTTTCATCTTTACGGCTACCTTCAATTTTGAATGTAGAACCTAGTTTTTGATTGCCAGAACCTGTATTTCCGACAAACGATATACCATGTTCTAACATTGCCGTATTCTTTTGAATACGTGCAATATTTTCAGTAACTTTCTGATTCGTATTAAATAATTGGCTACCATTTACAGCATCTGTTGAATCTTTCGTAACCTGTCCTTTGGCAACATCTGTTAATTTTCCCCCATGGATACTAATCGTTTTATCCTTCTGGCTTAAACTAATTTTTGCGCCTTCTGAGCTACCACTGATTGTTTTGATCCCTTTTAAATCAGGTGCCACATCATAGCTTATTTCACCATTAGCATTGATTGTCGCTTGGGTATTTTTACCGTCTGCAAACGTTAATACATCATTATTCAAGTTAAGGTGATGCGCTTTGCCATCATTAGCCTTATACTTTAATCCTACATTATTCACATGATCAGAAATATGCGTATCTATTTCTTTGACAGCTTGTTTTAGATCGCCTACGTTCACGGCATTCGTGAGCATGCTACCTTTAGCATCACTTAACTTCGTGTCGCCTAACCCACTCGCCACGTTAATGATTTGTTTATTATCATTGTTCAATCCAGCTGTTGTTAAGGACGGACCATTTTTGATGGTTAAGCCATTGCGATTAATTGTGACGTTGTCACCAATTTGAATATCGTCTTTTGCATGGACACTCTCCACGTCAATCTTCGGCGCAAGTTTTACGTTAATCGTCGTATCACTCGCTTGTGCATTTTGCGATACGGTTGTAGAAATGTTTTGATCATCTCCTTTGATATCGACTCGGCTACCAAGTTTATTTGTAACAGGATTTGAACCCGTTGCGGTACTCGCTTTATCTGCACCAAATTGTAATCCGCTGTTAGTTAAATCTGCTTTAGCATAATCAAGTTGTCCAACATTAACCGCATCTGTCACATTTTTGCCTGCGTGGACATTTGAAATAACATGCCCACCATTATTTAGACCTTGCTGGGTAAGCGAAATATGGCTTTTTCCGGCTTGATTCTCAATGGTTAAACCATCCGGGCTCACGACAGTTACACCAGTATCATTTGTTAATGTTACGGCTTTAAAAGTCGGTTTTTCATCAATTTTAATGATAATTTTGCCATTACCATGCGCATCTTTTATGTATTCGGTCGTGAGGTTTTTAGATGAATAATCATTATCATCTTGTCGTGGTATTGTAGAGCCTACAATATCTAATGTTGAGCCAAGATATTGCTTATTTCCATGTTTTCCAACGTGCGTGCTATTGGCTTCAAAAATGAATCCTTTATTTACGGTATCCGTCAAATTATCAATAGCATTCGTAAAGGATATCGGTGCTTCCGTATTGAGCCCCTCATCATTTTTTAACGAATGGAAATGGGGTAAATTAAACCCAGTATCCGTTGCATTAGTTGTCAACCCTATTATGACGCCTAATTTTTTTAATTGACGTCCGTTAATAGCATCTTTTGAATTATTAGTAATCGTTCCTGCAGACACATTACGGATAGGATTCAAACCTGCATCAATTCCTTGGTTCGTGATGGAGGGTCCATTTTTTATGATTACCCCGTCCTCGTTGAGAATAGTATTTCCAGCTTGAACAGAAAGTAGACCTTTCAATTCTTTCGCCAATTGCACTTTTATTTCACCATTTTCAACATTTACGCCAATATTGTTTTCTGTTAACGCATTTCTAGGCGCCCCACCAACAATGGTAAGGGTGCTACCTAAAGGTTTGTGTATTTGAGTATCGGTATCAGTCGCTTGATAATTATCACCAATAAAGTTTAAACCTTGTGCTTTGATACCATCAGAAATGCTACCAAGGGCGGTATGTAATGTATTGCCATTGATAAGACCTTTATTGCCTACTTTATTTTCACCATCACCAAGCCCCGCTTGTAACGCATTTTTAGCCACTGGAGAGTCCATCAAGTGATTTGCAACAGTGATACTATCAAGGCTAATAGTGATGTTACCATCTTTAAGATTTTTATTTGCACTAGTAATTTCTAAACCACCATCACCTGCGATTTCAACCGTTCCTATTTTGTTTAATGCGTTGGTATTAAGTTCAATACCCGCTTTATTTTGAGTAACTTGTTGTTGCACTGGTGCAACCGCTTTTTTCACATCGCCAATATTTGCCGCATTGGTGTCAATATCACCACCGCTTAACACGTTTTTGATTTGTTGATCGCCTGCACTAATACCATTTTTACCAATCGATACCGCTGACGAATTGCTTTGACTACCTGCCGTTTTTTCAAAGGTGATGCTATTCATTCCGTTAAGTGTTTTGGATACTTTAAAAGTAATGGAGCCATTTGCATTACCAACAGTTTGAATACTGTCATCTAGACCACTCGTTGCACCGCCATTCAATGTTAAGATTTCACTAGGTTTACGCTTAACCGTGACTTGCGTATTGTCGCCTTGATATTGCATTTCAAGATTTGTGACTTTGTTGGCAATCGTATTATTAAGCGCCGTTGCTGTATTTGCTAAATCCGTTACATTTACAGCATCTTGTGCCGTAGTTGCTTGATTTTGTGCGGTATACAATTTATCTAGATAGCTTTGTCCAGATTGATCTGCTATCGCAGATTGGATTTGACTAATTTGAGCATCATGGACGTCCAAATTCTTATTGTGGGCATCTAGTGTAATTTGCGTTCCTGTTGCCGTATCTCCATTACGAATAGAGGCAATACCATTCAAATCAGCATTTAAGCTAACTTGATAATTTGCACCTTGTGTTGCCGTCGCTTTAGTTGGGGTAATGGTGATGTTATTACCTTTAGAAACCGTTGTATGTAATAAGCCTTTCGCTAGTTCATTTTTCACTTTTGACGCAAGCGCAACTTTGACATTATTACCGACTACTTGAGTTGTCACTTCATTATCAGTACCCCAAATACTAATTGCATGATTTTTTTGATCAAGCGTAATCGGTGCGACTTTGTGTGTAGCTAAATTTTGTGTATTGTCTGCCCCAACTTGTAACTCCATGATTCCCGTATTTTTCGGAATAATCGCTTCTAGTTTTCCATCTTTAATTTTAATGGTGCTGTCATCAACATTTACGCCATATTTTACGGAAACCTGACCATCTTTTTCGGTACTTACAGTGGCAGTCGTCGCATTTCCATTTGCAAAACTTACAGTATCGTATGGATTAATTATCCCTTTATTTACTGTTCCTTGAGCAATATTCCAACCAGCATGTAAAACATCACCCACAGTCGCAGCCTGATGTTCGATTTGAGTAGAGATCGTTGGACTTACCGCTTTAGAATCGGTGGTTGCCATAAGATGATTTTGCAATCCACTTACACTACCTTGATTTTGAGCATCAAGATTTAAAGATTTATTTAAATTAAAGGTTACATCGCCATTGGTCGCTGTTTTTTCAATATGAATATTGCCATCAGTATTCGCTAAATTAACTTGACTACCCGCTTTGATAAGCGAGCCATTTTTTCCTTGTGCTTGAAGGGTAAAACCAATGTTATTTAATACATTTGCCATATTGCCAGCCGTCACAAATTTATTCGTTTCGGCAACATCTGCGTTATTTTCGGCTTGATGACTTGGCATAACAACTTTGCCATTTGCCACATTTAAATCTGTAGTTGCAACTTCAACATTATAAATTTTACCGCCTGTTGCTGTTGTTTTATCCGCAGTGATGTTAAGTGAATGATTTTCTGAAATAACTTCACTGTGTTTGGCGGCCTCAGCCTTATTATCTGCGATTGCTTGTGCCACATTCGGTGCTAAACTTACGTGGTAAGTAGTACCTCCTGTTGCATTAGCAGTACCTTTCACAATAACTTCTTTACTTTGTCCTTCAACTTTAGTTAATTGACCCACATTGGTTGCGTCGGTCTGTTCTTGACCTGCTTTCACGCCATGGATTGCAACTGGAGCATGAGCTTTATCGCCAACCGTAATGCCATTTTTCCCTAATGCTATCTGGGCGTTTTCACCTGATACAGATTGGATATTTGTTAATGCAGAATTTAGGTTATAAGTGACTTTACCGTTATCAGCAACAGTTACTGTGGTATTGCTACCATTGAAGAAATTCAGCCCCTCGCTTAACTTAACTGTTTTTTGTGGTTTTGCAGCAGTATTATTTGCAGAATACGCAAGTGTTTGATTGCTCATATCCGTTTTAACCGTTGTGACCGCTTGTTTAAGATCAGCAATATTTGCAGCATGACGCAACGTTGCTTGATCCGCATTTTCTAAGGTTTGTCCCTGACCTAAACCACTTGCAACATCAGTAATTTGTTTATCACCTGCATTAATACCTGTGCTTGTCATTGATGGACCACCAGTGATAGCGATACCAGTATTGTCTAATTTGGTGTTACCCACTGTAACTGAATCTAATCCCGTTAAATTTTTAGCAAGTTGAATTTGAATTACGCCATTTTCAACATTTACGCCAATATTATGATCAGTCAGCTTAGCCTTATCCGCGCCACCCGCAAAATGTAAGGTATCGCCCAATTGTTTATTCACATTACCGCTATCTGCAGTGAATGAAAGACCTTTGTTTAAAGTAGATTGAACTGTGTCAATACGTTGCGTATTACGCACAATTGTAGTTTTATTGGTCGTAATATCTTGTTTGTTTGTCGCAACATCTTGCTCAATCGGTTTAATTGCGGTTTGAATATCGCCAATATTAGCCGCATTTTGTAATGTACTGCCCGTTGCCTTATCAATAGATTGCCCTTGTAACCCACTTGCTACATGTGTAATCTGTTTATCCCCCGCATTGACCCCGGCGGCTGTCATTGAGGGACCATTCGCAATATGCACGCCACTTAAATCGGTTAAATTTTTTGCTAAATTAACGGAAATTATTGTGTCTGTTTTACCATTATTGATGGTTTGAGCAACGGTAGTGTGAATGTTTTTACCATCACCTTTAATATCAATTTGGGAACCCAGTTTATTAGTAACAGGATTTGCCCCTGTTGCCGTAGCACTGTCTGCACCAAATTGTAATCCTTGATTAATGGTGTGAGCATTTTGTTGAATTTGTGTTTTATTTTCAGCGATATCTTTTGCTATTGGCATAAGCGCAGCATGGACAGTATTCCCTGTAACAATACCATTATTCCCTGCCTCAACTTGCCCATCTGTAATTACATTTACGGCATAGGCTGTCGTATCGCCCACTGTTGAAGTTGTCACCATCGTATTTTTACCATGGGTCACCTTCACGGCTTCTTTAGCTAATCCACGAACGACATTATCATTCAGTTTTAAGGTTACGGCGCCATTTTTAACATTGGCATTTCCTGTCACTGTAATACCATTTTCCCCTACGATATCGCCAATATTTGCGATGGAATTTTTGTTGATATCAGCTTGTTGAAGTTTATCTTGGGCTGCTTTTGTTAAGCCGATAGTCAAGGCACCGTTTTCAATTTTCGTCACAATATTTGCCTGATTATCTGCACCTTTTACAGAAATTGCATTACCTAAATGATGAGATAATGTATTGTTATCTCCTGCCGTTAGCCCAAATTCTTGTGCATCAACATAGGTTTTAACAGCGCTACCGCTTACAGCTTGGGTTGTATTTGTAGAGGCTACATCACCTAGTTTTAATGCTACTTTGTATTCCGTACCTCCTGCTGAATTTTCAGTGGTATTGGTGACAGTGAGTCCATTACCTTCAGCCACAACAGAACTGTGTTTTTTCGCTTCAATCGTATTCGTTTGAATATGTTGCGTTACAGCAGGATCAAGGCTAATTGTATAGGTTTTTCCTGTCGCCGTTGTGCCAGAAATGCCAACATCCAGTTGTCCTGTTGTTCCTTTTACTTTAGTTAATTGTCCAACATTAGCAGCATCGGTATTTTGTTCACCTGCTTTTACGCCGTGTAGTACAATTGGTGCTTGATGAGCTGAATCACCTAACGTAATTCCATCTTTATTGAAAATAATTTTTGAACCATTTCCTGCGATGGAAGACATACCTGTTAAATTGGCGTTAACGTTATATGTTACTTTTCCACCCGTTTCAACTTTAGCCGTTGTATTGGTACCATTAATAAAATCAAGTCCTTGGCTAAGTTTTATCGTTTGCTGAGCCTGCGTTGCGTCCGCTTTTTTATTTGCAGAATAACCGATTACTTGATTATCAAGGGCAGTTTTAACCGCACCACCAGTAACGATACCCTCGTTACCATTTACGACTTTACCGTCAGTTTCCACATTGATTTGGTAAGTCGTCGCATTGCCAGCTTTTCCAGTTGTAACCGTAGTATGGGTACCATCAATTACTTTTACCGCTTCTTGAGCAAGATGACGCACACTGTCTTTATCCAAGCTCACTTGAATTTCATTGCCAGTTGCTGTGGTATTTATGCCATCTTCACCGACAATATCAAACTTCAATCCGCCTACTTTAGAAAGTTTTTGGGGATCAGTTACTGTGCTATCACCTGCACCAAGTTGAAGGGTTTCATTCTGTAACTTGGTGATGTTTTGATGATTAACTTGCGTGGCTTCTTGAATTGGATTTACCGCATTTTGTACATCCCCAATGTTGGCAGCATTTGTTGCAGTTTTTCCGCCACTTGCTACGTTAGAGATAACTTTATTACCTGCATCAATGCCTGAGGTGGTAAGAGCGGGACCACCAATGATAGTGATACCTTGTGTATTAATTTTAGTATCGCCAACACTAATAGAACTCAAACCTTTAATATCTTTGGTAAGTTGAATATCAATCTTACCATTTTCCACATTTACCCCAATGTTTCCTTTAGTCAAATCGGTTTGTTTTGAACCACCAACAAATTCTAAAGTTTCTCCTAATTTTTTGTTTACTTCTCCTGTATCGCCTCTAAAACTAATCCCTTCTTCTAAACTTGTATGAATATCATTAATTGAATTTTCATTTGTAGTAATTTTTGAAGCATTACTTTGAATACTCTTAATATTTTCAGCGATCGATCCTTTATTGATATTAATATTTTGAAAATTAGTTGAGATCTCGTTTTTATTCTGAGCGAGTTCAGTTTTAATAGGTTTTATGGCATTTTGCACATCACCAATATTTGCAGCATTCGTTGTCGTTCTCCCACCACTTGCGACATTAGAAATTACTTTATTACCCGCACTAATACCATTCGTACTAATAGAAACTGTATCATCTGAATTGTTTTGATTGGGCATACCAAACGTAATCTTATTCATTCCATTAAGCATATTAGATACTTGGAAATGAATTGTTCCATTCGCATTTCCCGTCGTTTTAATACTATCCGCGACCCCAGTTTCTGCGCCCCCTATAAGAGAAAGAACTTCATTTGGTTTACGAGAAATTAGCGTCCCATTATCAGCAACATATTGTGATTTTACGCGTTTAAGTTGCGCAACATTAACCGCATCGGTATCTTTTGTACCCGCTGCTACGCCAGTAATTTGACGAGTAATTTGAGAGCCGTTACCAATAGAAAGAGCTGCTCTTGTTGCGCGCCATGTTGGAGAGAGATTTTGACTATTTTGACTCGTTCCAGTATTTGGTGAAGCACTTACATCATAGCCTTCAAAACCTTTATGACGGTTTGCTATACTCCCTGAACCCAATGCAATAGAATCATCTACTGTAGCATGTGCAAAAGAGCCCAGAGCAAGAGAATGAGCCCCAGTCGCTATTGTTCGAAATCGAAGTGGAACATGTTGAATATCCCCATAATTTTTAATAACTTGACTTGTATAGTTACCGATCGCAATAGCAGCATCACCAGCTGCAATTGTTCCTCTCCCAATAGCCGTAGATGAATCTGCGGTTGCTATAGATGAATTACCAAGTGCAAGTGCCGCTTCATTTTCCGCGTGCGTATTGTAACCTATCGCTATACCGCGCGAATCTTGTTTGTTATTAGATTCTGCATTTGCGTTATACCCTATTGCAATGCTCTGATCCATCATTGCTCTAGCCTCACTCCCTTGGGCTATACTTTCGGCACCTTGGGCTAAAGCATTTGCACCGATGGCAATTGCATTTTGGTGTAAAGCTTTTGCTAAAGAACCCAGCGCGATCGTATCCCAAGCAGACGCTTGAGCGCTAATCCCCATCGCCAGAGAATTGTGCCCGCTAGCGACCGCAGAATGACCAAAAGCGGAACTATTTACGGCGCTCGCCTGACTATTTTCGCCAACTGCCGTTGCATTCTCCAAAATAGCATTGGCTGAATAACCAATCGCAACAGTATTTTTACTGAGGGCTGAAGACGTATTTCCCAACGCAGTACTATTAAAACCAACGGCTTGAGCATCACCCCCTAATGCCGTAGAATATGCACCTTTAGAATGAGAAGCATTCCCAATCGATACTGAACCATAGCCACTACTATTTGCTAAACTCCCTACAGCAACTGAAACTATTCCTCCTGATCTTGAATTGTTACCTACCGCTACAGAATTTTCACCAGACGCAACTGCATTCCCTTTAACAGCCGCATCCCCGCTATTCGCCCACGCGACCATTTGATTCTGAGAAATAGCTACACTATCTGCCATTGCACTTTGGATAGATGCAGCAAGTGTAAATGTAAAAATAAAGTGGGAAATTTGAGTAAGAGAGGAAGGGGTTTTGATGAGGATTTGCGATTTGTTGCGGTTCGTACATTTGCCTAATTCGGAGACCACTACAAATCGTTGCGTCGTTTTATTAAAAATAACTTTAAAAATTTTATTCATTTGATAATCCTTAATAGCAATCCATAACTCCATTAGAATATGACTAAAATTTTATAGAATCATAGTGAATTATAATTCCATAAAATCTTCATCATCCCTAATTAATGACTATCATTTTAAAGATAAAATTTTGATATAGTTATACCTATACAAGGCTATTTCATGCAACATTAGAGGTAGCGATAAACATAATGAAATTTTATCCAAAAGTGCCTAAACTTAGGAAAGCATAGAAGGGATCTATCTTATTAATACGGGGAATTCTTTAGAATCATTCCTCATCAATCACAAAATCAAACCAATCAATAACATCACGTTCATGAATACCATTTTTAATCGGAATGCCGGCTAGCTTTACAGATTTTGGATTGCCAGAAATAAGCGGGTGCCAATCGAATAATGGTTTACCCTCGTAAATCAAACGATAAGCGCAAGTTTTAGGGAGCCACGTAAACTCTGGGAGATTATCTTTCGTTAATTTCGTACAATCGTCTTCATATTGGAAACGCTTTGGATAGTTAGTGCATTTGCCTGTTTTTGTGTTTAAAAGATTACACGCGATACGTGTGTAGTAAAGCTCATCATCTTCATCTAAATATTTACGGTAACAGCATTTACCACAACCATCGCACAAAGCTTCCCATTCTGCCTCATTCATTTCTAAAAGTGATTTTTTTTCCCAAAATTGAGGCATAATTGATTCATCTTTTTTTATCATTATCTTTCCTTTTAAAACAAATCGTCGCCCAATGAGCGACGATCGTAATGTATTTTGTAATTATAGTATAACTTATGAAAATTTACTTAACTGCGTGAGTAATAATTCAAAAAAGCCTTGTGCATTCACTTCTACGGCAACTTTCGTTTTTTTAAGATTTTCATCGTACCAAGATCCCCACACATCACAAGTTGTTCGTCCCATATTATGCGTTTCGGAGGTATCGACTTCCACCACCATCGGTTGAAAACGAAAAAGTTCTGGTGCAAGTAGATAGGCAACCGTTAGCGGATCATGCAATGCGCCCCCTGCTAAACCATATCGTTTTTCATAAAACGCTTTATAGTGTTCTAAAATCCCTGCAACGAAATCGCCGACTTTAGTCTGAAGCGCATAGAATTTATCAATAATAGGTTGGGTTGCCAAAACTTGATGCGTTGCGTTTAAACCAAACATTGTAACGGGGGCTGCACTTCTGAATACTACTGCAGCAGCATGAGGATCTGCGAGGATATTAAATTCGGCTGCGGGTGTACGATTGCCGAATGTTGTACTTCCTCCCATTAACACAATTTCTTTAATCAACGGAACAATTTGTGGTGCCAGTTTCATGGCTAGCGCGATATTTGTCAAGGATGCTGTTGGCACAAGAGTGACTTCATGCGGATAGCGTAAAATGGTTTCAATAATAAATTCGACCGCATGTTGGCGTTCTACGGACAATATTGGCGTTATATCAGGATCGCCTGATAACCCAGTTTTACCGTGGACCGCCGCAGCATCAATGCGAGGTAAGACAAGCGGTTCTGATGCACCTTGGTAAAGCGGAACGACCTTGTTAACAAGAGAACAGACTAAATTCGCATTGCGTGTCGTTTTCTCTACATCAACATTGCCAAAAACTGTGGCGATGCCCAGTATATCTAATTTATCACTAGATAATGCTAAAAGGATATTTATCGCATCATCATTACCTGGATCACAATCAAGAATAATTTTTCGTGCCATTTTGCTTACCTCAATAAAATTTGGCTAAAAAAATTGCCTAGCTTTTTAGGCTAGGCAATTCATCATATTAGAAGCTTTCTTTCAAACTTACGGTTAAGTTAAAGACTGGATGCTCTGCTGTACTATCTTTGCTATCTGCACAGTAGTAACCTTCACGCTCAAATTGATACGCTTTTTCTGGTTCTGCATTAGCAAGTGATTTTTCAACAAAGCCGTGTTTTACCATTAAAGATTCTGGATTTAACACATCTTCCATATTTTCTGCCGCACCTGGGTTTGGTACAGTGAATAAACGGTCGTATAAACGGAATTCAGCTGGCACGTTATCTTTTGCAGATACCCAGTGAATTACGCCTTTTACTTTACGACCATCTGCTGGGTTTTTACCTAGTGTTTCAGGATCGTATGTACAGTAAACGGTTGTGATTTCACCATTTTCATCTTTTTCAACACGCTCTGCTTTAATCACATAAGCATTACGTAAACGCACTTCTTTACCTAAAACAAGACGTTTATATTGTTTGTTTGCTTCTTCACGGAAGTCCGCTTTATCAATGAAAAGTTCACGAGTAAATGGTAATTGGCGTGTGCCCATTTCTTCACGATTTGGATGATTTGGTGCTGTTAGCACTTCTTCGCCGTCAAAGTTTTCGATAACAATACGTAATGGATTAATTACCGCCATTGCACGTGGTGCATTTTCATTTAAATCATCACGGATACAACTTTCTAACGCTTTAAATTCTACAACGTTATCTTGTTTGGTTACCCCAATACGGCGGCAAAATTCACGTAATGATGCAGGTGTATAACCGCGGCGACGTAAACCAGAAATTGTTGGCATACGCGGGTCATTCCAACCATCTACGATTTTATCTTCTACTAATTTGAGTAATTTACGTTTAGAAGTGAGTGTATATTCTAAATTTAAACGTGAAAATTCGTATTGGTGCGGTAATGGGCGTTCAATAGAAATATGATCTAACACCCAGTCATATAAACGACGGTTATCTTGGAATTCTAATGTACAAATAGAATGCGTAATACGCTCAATTGCATCGGAGATACAGTGCGTAAAGTCGTACATTGGGTAGATGCACCATTTATCTCCAGTTTGGTGATGGGTCGCAAATTTAATACGATAAATTACAGGGTCACGCATAACCATAAATGGCGATGCCATATCAATTTTCGCACGAAGGCTCATTTTACCTTCTTCTACTTCCCCATTTTTCATTTTTTCAAAAAGGGCTAAGTTTTCTTCTACACTACGATCACGATACGGGCTATTTTTACCTGGTTCTGTCAAAGTCCCACGGTATTCACGCATTTCATCAGGAGTAAGCTCACAAACATAAGCTAATCCTTTTTTAATTAATTCAATCGCATATCCATATAAAGCGTCAAAATAGTCTGAAGCATAATGTGGCTGACCTGCCCATTTAAACCCTAACCATTCAACGTCTTGTTTAATTGAATCAACGTATTCTACTTCTTCTTTGGTTGGGTTGGTATCGTCAAAACGTAAGTTACATAATCCGTTATAATCTTTTGCAATACCAAAGTTCAAACAAATAGATTTAGCGTGTCCAATGTGTAAGTAACCATTTGGTTCAGGTGGGAAGCGAGTGTGAACCTGTGTGCAAGTACCGTTTGCAAGATCTTCATCAATAATATTTCGAATAAAGTTTGTTGGACGAACTTCTGTATTTTCTAGTTGTTCTGAATGGTGCATTATTGACCTCAATAAAATTTGACAAAAAAGTGTTGCTATTCTACCTGTTTTGAAAAGAGAATACAAAGCAGAGGTTGCTTTTCCTCATTTTGCCTTGTAAAATTTGCACATCAATGAACGAACGTTCATTATATTGCATTCAATAACGCCTTGTATGTGATTTTTTTGATATTTATGTTGAAAATCCATAAGTAATAACGATGAATAGCATAAGGAATAAATATGTTTAAGCCTACGAAACTTGCTACGGCAGTTGCACTCTCCATCTTTTTAGTGGGATGTGCCAATATTGATGATTCACATAAGCAAAGTGAAAAAACTTTCGAGTCATATCAAAAAATTACCGATCAATATAAATTAGATCAAGATTGGTGGAAACTTTATCACGATCCTCAACTTGATAAATTAGTTGCCGAAGCCCTTGCGAACAACAAAGACTTAGCCAAAGCAGCAATTGCGGTAAATGTTGCCTTATATAAAGCAAACTTAGTAGGTGCAAGCCTTGTTCCAAACTTTACCGGTACTGTGGGTGCCTCTGTCCAAAAAAACATTAAAACGGGACAAAATACTCAATTAAATCCTAATGGCGGATTCCCACCATCAACTGTACCCGTACTTTATAACGGCAGTATTAATGTAGGTTATACCCTTGACTTATGGCGACGTATGGCAGATCAAACTTCTGCCGCTGAATGGCAACACTCTGCGAGTGAAGAAGATTTAGAATCAGCAAAACTTTCTTTAGTCAATGCAGTAGTAGGCACTTACTATCAACTTGCTTATTTAAAAGAAGCAATCGCGATTACTGAACAAAGCATCCATGATTTTAAACAAATTAACCATATTATGCTTAATAAAAAAGCACAAGGCGTCGTCGATGGTGCAAGCACTAACCAAACTGAACGTGCTGTTTTAGCGGCTGAAAATAATTTAAGCCAACTTCAAGATCAGCAAAAAGTCGTACAAGCGATGATGCGTAATCTCTTGAATTTGAAACCAAGCGATCCGCTTAATATTCAACTACCAAATCTGTTAAATACCAAACTTGCAGGCGTGAATTTGAATGTTCCCGTATCGGTTATCGCTAATCGTCCAGATGTAAAATCAAAACTTTATTCATTAAATAGTGCGTTTAAAAATGCTAAAGCGACTCAAAAAAGTTGGTTCCCGACCGTAACCCTTGGTGCAAGTTTAGGTGGACGTAGCGATCGCATTGGTACAACATTACATAGCCCGTTTGCATCTGGCTTAGTTTCTCTAAATCTCCCATTCCTTAGCTGGAATACAGTACGTTGGAATGTGAAAATTTCAGAAGCCGCATACAACTTAGCGAAAGTAAACTTTGAACAAAGTATTACGACAGCGCTAAATGAAATTGATAAGAACTACTTTGCTTATCAACAAGCCCAAGAACAATTTAATAACGAAGAAGGCATTTATAATACGTCAGCTTATATGGCTCGATATTATAAGAATCGTTACACCGTTGGCGTAACAGAATTACGTGACTGGTTAAATGCGAAAAATTCAGAAAACGCAGCTAAATTAGCTTTACTCGGTGCGAAGAATAAACTTATTCAAACCGAAAATGCAATTTATAGTGCGATGGGTGGTTATTACGCTAAATAATACATAAATTTTTCTGAAAATGCGGGCGTGATTTTATGCCCGTTCATAAAAAAAGAGCGTTTAAATACGCTCTTTTTTATTTACCAATAAGTAAAAAATTACCCTAAGATTTCATGTAATTCTTTGCTTACTTCATCTACTTTTTTAGTTCCATCTAAGCGGAAGTATTTTGTTTTGTGTGCTTTTGCTTCAGCTTGATAGTAATCTACTAAAGGTTGAGTTGTTTCGTGATAAACTTTTAAACGATCTAATACAGTTTCAGGTTTATCATCAGCACGAATCACTAAATCTTCACCAGTTACATCATCTTTGCCTTCCACTTTTGGTGGATTGTAAACAACATGGTAAGAACGACCTGATGCTGGGTGAACACGACGACCACTCATACGTTCAACGATAACTTCATCTGGGACATCAAATTCTAAAACGTAATCGATTTTAATCCCTGCTTCTTTTAATGCATTTGCTTGAGGGATAGTACGTGGGAATCCATCAAGTAAGAAACCGTGTTTGCAATCATCTTGGCTTACACGATCTTCTACTAAAGCAATGATAAGATCATCTGGTACTAATTTACCTGCATCCATTAATTCTTTTGCTTGTTTACCAAGTTCAGTTCCGGCTTTAATTGCAGCACGTAACATATCCCCTGTAGAAATTTGTGGGATACCATATTGATTCATAATGAATTGTGCTTGAGTACCTTTACCTGCACCTGGTGCGCCTAAAAGAATAATATTCATAAAAACCTCTTGGTTATGTAAAAAAACTTGCTTAGTTTACCCAAAATACGTCTTAATCTCTACCGTTTACTGCGCATCCTTTACGCATTGGGCGCTTTTTTCTCGCTTTCAGCAATAATTTTTGCATCTTCTTCCTTTAATTCCTGACGTGTACTATTCATTCCATCTTTGTTGCTCCAAGGGGCAACCCAAAATAAACATAGCATTCCTGGAATGGCGAGAAAGAAACAAAACCAAAAATAATGATAATAACCAAAATATTCAATTAATGCGCCGGCTTGACTGTTAAAAGTTGCACGTGGCAAGGCAGCAAAACTTGTAAATAATGCTAATTGCGTTGCGGTATAAAGTGGATTGGTTTCCCTTGCCATATAGGCAACAAAAGCAGCAGTTCCCAATCCTACACCAATATATTCTCCCGATACTACTAGTGCTAAACTGAGTAATGCTTTCGTATCAACATGCTCAAAATGTCCATAATGCGCTAACCACGCAAAACCAAGAATAGTGACAAGTTGCACTACACCAAATAACCACAATGCACGATTAATTCCTATTTTCAGCATGATGATGCCACCTACGATGCTAGCCACAATCATAGGCCAAAGGGCGGCATTTTTGACAACAATTCCGATTTGCGTTGGGCTAAACCCCATATCTAAATAAAAAGGAGAAATCAATGCCGTCGCCATACTATCGCCAAGTTTATAAAGAAAAATAAAAACAAGCACACCCAGTGCTGCTTTTACCCCTTTTCGACGGAAAAATTCACTAAAAGGCTCAATAACATTATCGCGGAGCGTGCGATGTTTTTTGAGCGGAATATTCGGCTCATAACTTAGCACTAACGTTAAAAATAGCCCTGGTAGCATAAATAAAGCCGTAATAATGAAGACGACACGCCAACTATAATGATCAGCAAGAATTAAAGATAATGCCCCTGGCACCAATCCCGCCACACGGTACATATTCACATGAATTGAATTACCGAGTCCCAATTCTTTATCCGGTAAAATTTCACGACGATAAGCATCTAAAACAATGTCCTGACTCGCCGAGAAAAAAGCAACTAAAGTGGAAAGCCCCGCAAGCAGTGATAATCCCATTTCCGTTTTTGGATTGATAAATCCAAACAACATAAGTGAAACTAATAACAAGACTTGGGTTATAAGCATCCACCCGCGACGACGTCCCAAAAATGGCGGAACATATCTATCCATTAATGGTGACCATAAAAACTTCCAGGTAAAAGGCAACGTCACTAACGTAAAAAAGCCAATTGTTTTCAGATCGACGCCATCTTTTCGTAACCATACGGGTAATAATGACACCAAAATATAAAGTGGTAAGCCTGAACTAAACCCAGTAAATACACAAATGAGCATATTACGGCTGAAGATTTCTTTTAAATAAATTGAATAATGCTTGTTTTTCATCTTGTTATTGTCGGGAAAAAATACGAATGCGCACAGTATAAATTTTTGTGGAGAAAAAGGGAAAAATTCTCAAAATATTTTTACGCAATTATTTGCTTATTTTGCCATTTAATTTTAAAATAGGGTCGTATCACTTTTATAAAATAAAAAGCTAGGTACACAAATGTCTTTAGATACGTTCTTTGATTTATCAAATCGCAAATCTTCTGTCCGCCAAGAGGTAACCGCAGGTCTTACCACCTTCCTCGCGATGGTCTACTCTATTATCGTCCTTCCCAATATGCTCCACACTGCAGGTTTTCCTGAAGAAAGTGCGTTCATTGCATGCTGTTTAGTCGCTGGTATCGGCTCATTGCTGATGGGTTTATGGGCGAACACGCCTATGGTTGTTGGCTCGGCCATTTCCCTGACGGCCTTCACGGCATTTAGTCTTGTTATCGGACAGCACGTTAGCGTTCCAGTTGCGCTTGGTGCTGTTTTTGTTATGGGGGTTATCTTTACAGGGATCTCTGTTACTGGTGTCCGTGCATGGATTTTAAGAAACCTACCGATCAGTATCGCTCAAGGAACAGGGATTGGTATTGGACTTTTCCTCTTATTAATCGCATCTAATGGCGTAGGTATCGTTGTACCTAATACGGCAGGTTTACCAATCAAATTCGGTGAATTTACTTCTTTCTCCGTATGGATGTCACTGCTTGGGCTTGTCACCATCATCGGTTTAGAAAATCGTAAAATTAAAGGCGGTATCCTTTGGGTGATTATCGGTATTACCATTATCGGCATGATCTTCGATCCAAACGTAAAATTCTCTGGTCATTTTTTCCGTATTCCCCACTTTGGCGAAGATTCACTTCTCTTCAAAATGGATGTAAAAGGCGCATTACAGCCTGCTATTTTACCTGTGGTATTTGCCTTAGTAATGACAGCGGTATTCGATGCAACCGGGACTATTCGTGTCGTAGCGGAAGAAGCAAAACTTGTAGACAGCCATCATCGTATCATTCGTGGTGGTCAAGCCCTTGCTTCTGACTCAATCATGAGTATTGTAGCCGGTGCATTAGGGGCAACGCCTACTGCGGTTTATATCGAATCTGCTGCAGGAACGGCTGCTGGCGGACGGACTGGTTTGACTGCGGTTGTTGTAGGTATTGGCTTCCTCTGCATGCTTTTCTTACAACCGCTTGCCTCACTGGTCCCAAATTATGCAACCGCGCCTGCATTAATGTACGTAGGTTTATTGATGATGGGCAATGTGCGCCATATCAATTTTAATGATGGCGTTGGCGCAATGAGCGGTTTAATCTGTGCGGTATTTATCGTATTAACCGGTAATATCGTAACAGGTATCATGCTTGGCTTTGCCGCATTAGTACTTGGTCGCATTGTGAAAGGTGATTGGCATAAACTTAATGTTGGCACTGTGATTATTGCTATTGTTTTAGTCGGTTTCTACCTCAGTGGTCTTGCCATCTAATTTCATAAGCAATATAAAACCATAAAATCACGCCCCGATTTTCTGAAAAATTTTTACGAAAATCGGGGCGTGATGTTTTTTATTTGTCTTTTTTTGTTACGCGGTAACAATAAGATAACGTATTGATTTTACTTGTCGCTTTCGTCTTCTGCGTGCATTTCACCAATAGATTTTTTTGTCTGATGCGCCGCACGAAGCTCTGCGGCAACATAGGCAATCGCTTCGCCACTACTGACGCCTTCACGCATTAAGGCTTGAATTTTTTCTACCGCTTCTTGTTGCTGTTCGTGCGTTAGGTTAACTAATGACATATCTAACATAAAAATTCCTCACATAAATTCACTTTAAGGCATTGACCATTGTAATTTATTTAATACCATTTTCCAGCCTTCATCCAAAGGGGCATGTAATGTTATTTTTTCCTGTGTATAGGGATGCATAAAAGATAACGTTTCTGCGTGTAACATTAATCGCTCTACGCCAATATTTTCTTTAAAAGCACGATTTTGGTGTAAATCGCCATATTGGGTATCCCCTAAAATCGGATGAAAAATGTGTTTTAAATGGCGACGAATCTGGTGCTTACGCCCAGTCTTGGGCATAAGACGTAATAAAGTATAACGCGAAGTTGCATAACGCTTCACCCCATACGGCATTTCCACTTTCTGTAATGCACAATACCCTGTCTGTGCCGATTGTGCTTCTTTATCCTGTTGGCTAAATTTATCGGCAATCTTATCCCATTTCGGTTTTAGTGCATAATCGATTTCACCGTTGCCTTCCACATAACCACGTACCACCGCTAAATAGGTTTTGTGTACTTGATTCTGCGTAAATTGCTGACACAATAAATTTGCGGTTTCACTGTTTAACGCAAAAAGTAACACCCCAGATGTTGGGCGATCTAAACGGTGAATTGGGAATACATGTTGTCCGATCTGATCACGCAAGGTTTGCATAACAAAAACCGTTTCATGTTTGTCTAACCAACTGCGATGAACTAGCATGCCGGCAGGTTTATTTACGGCAATAATATTGTCATCCTGATAAAGGATATCTAACATTTATTTATCCTTTTTTAGTAATTCTTCAATCGCCAATAATGGTGCCAGTAAATCAGCTAAATTATCGTGATCTTTTAGTGCTTCTTCAATGTAAGGGCTAATCGCAATTTGTGTAGGTAGTGGTAAATTCCCATCAAGTAATGCACGCATTCTTGGAATGAAAATCCATTGTAGCCATTCGTGAGCATCTAACTTATCAATTGCAAATGGTTCTGTACTTGCAAGTGCGTCTGCACTTGGTGGTACAAGTGACCATAATTCATATTTTTCTAAAACATTTTGTAATTCGTTTAACTGTGCATGAATTTTTTGTTGCATTTCTCTACTCCCCTTGTCTGATTTCATTTTATTATTTTACACATAAAAAAATAGCGTGGCATTACCCACGCTATTCTCTTTTTAATTCTTATTCAGAATTAAAGTGCTGCTTTCGCTTTTTCTACTAAAGCTGCGAATGCAACTTTGTCGAATACTGCGATATCAGCAAGGATCTTACGATCGATTTCAACAGAAGCTTTTTTCAAGCCGTTGATGAATTTGCTGTAAGATAAACCGTTTTGACGTGCTGCAGCGTTGATACGTGCAATCCATAATTGACGGAATTGACGTTTACGTTGACGGCGGTCACGGTAAGCATATTGACCAGCTTTGATTACAGCTTGGAACGCAACACGATAAACACGTGAACGCGCACCATAATAACCTTTAGCAGCCTTAAGAACTTTCTTATGGCGTGCTCTTGCAATAACACCACGTTTTACACGAGCCATTATTAAATCTCCTATTTGTCTATAATTTGTCTAAAATTTTACGATTCCGTACGTTGCTTATGCGTATGGTAAGCAAGCTACTACTAATACTAAATCTGATTTTGCAACCATTGATTTATGACGTAGATGACGTTTACGTTTCGTGGTTTTCTTAGTCAAAATATGACGTAAGTGAGATTGTTTACGCTTGAAGCCGCCAGACGCTGTTTTTTTGAAGCGTTTTGCTGCACCGCGTACAGTTTTAATTTTAGGCATTGTTTAAAAACTCCGCATTGTATTGTTAATCAAAATATAATGGGCGAATAAGTACTACTGACTTATTACTTGAATTGCCACATTATTTCTTTTTAGGGGCAAGTACCATAATTGCTTGGCGACCTTCAAGTTTACCAGGTGCTGCTTCAACAACCGCGATATCCGCTAAGTCGTTTTTAACGCGTTCTAGCACTTCAAAGCCTAAGCGTTGGTGAGCCATTTCACGTCCGCGGAAACGAACAGTGATTTTAGCTTTATCCCCGTCTTCTAAAAAGCGAATCAGGCTGCGTAGTTTTACCTGATAGTCGCCTTCGTCTGTACCAGGACGGAATTTAATTTCCTTCACTTGTACAACTTTCTGTTTTTTCTTCTGTTCTTTTAATGATTTGCTTTTTTCATAAAGAAATTTGCCATAGTTCATAATACGGCAAACAGGTGGCTCAGCATTTGGGCTAATTTCAACAAGATCTAATTCTGATTGTTCTGCCTGTTCTAATGCGCTCTTGAGGCTCACAATACCTACTTGTTCACCTTCTGCATCAATTAAACGAACTTCTTTCGCACGAATCTCATCATTAATACGATTTGGGCGATTGACCGCTGGGGCTTTTCTTACGTTTTTAATAGTCTTTTCCTCTATTGTTTATAGCTAATCATTTCTGTCGCAACAGGAAGTATGAATTTTTTATTTATACCCTAAGAAACAGAAGACAAAAAAATAATAAGTGTCTAAACCTTGAAGTCTAGGCACTTCATAAAATAGTGCGTGGATTTTATAAGATTCCCATAAACTATGCAAGCGTATTTTTTCAACACGTACAGTTAGTTATGCTATTTGGTTGTATTCTTAGCCACTTCGGTATGCTGCGCAGGCGGTGTGTAATGATAAGTGCGGTAAAAAAAAGCACTTAAAAGGACACATAATACAGCAATAAGCTGGATAAGGCGTTTTTTAGTAAGTATTTCTGCGGGCATTTTTCGTCCTTCTTAACTGGTCTATTATAAATTATAACTTTTTAACTGACACATTTAATGATATCATTTATTGCGTTAGATCAATTTTATCGCATTATCGCACTGAGATGAACTTAAATGAATAAATTATACGGTGAATTAAAAAATGAGCGCAAAGGACAAGCTTCCAACTGCACCATTCATTGTCAAAATTGTAGTATTAGCCAACTTTGTATTCCTTTTTCGCTAAATGATTTTGAACTTAACCAATTGGATAATATCATTGAGCGAAAAAAACCTGTACAAAAAAATCAAGTTCTTTTCCAAGCGGGTGAGCCTTTGACATCTATTTATGCTATTCGTTCAGGAACCCTTAAATCCTATACAATTAGCGAAACTGGCGAAGAACAAATTACCGCTTTCCATTTGCCTGGCGATTTAGTAGGTTTCGATGGTATTTTCTCTATGCACCATTCTAGCTTTACTCAAGCATTGGAAACGGCTATGGTGTGTGAGATTCCTTTTGAAATTTTAGATGAATTGAGTGGTAAATTTCCTAAATTGCGTCGCAAAATGATGAGTTTGATGAGTCAAGAAATTCAAGGTAATCAGCATATGATTTTACTCTTATCTAAAATGAGTGCTGAAACACGTTTGGCGGCATTTGTTAAAAATCTGTCTAATCGATATTTTGCTCGTGGCTTTTCTGCTCGTGAATTTAGACTGACTATGACACGTAGTGATATTGGTAATTACCTCGGTTTGACCGTTGAAACAATTAGCCGATTGTTGGGACGTTTCCAAAAAATGGGCATTTTGAATGTGCAAGGTAAATATATCACCATTCTTGATATGGAAGCCTTAACAAGTTTAGCTAGCATTTCTCAATGCCAAGCTCAAAACATTGCCTAATATATGAGGGTATATTTTTAAGTGAATAAAAATATACCCTTCTTTTTATTCATTTTTATTTCTTCCACTTCTTGATTCTTTGGTATAACATTTAGCTAACATTTACCATTCTATGGAGGCAATCCTATGCTGTTCAATAAAATGCTTGTTGTATTAGAACCTAATAAAACTAAACAATATGCACTGGAGCGTGCTGTTGCATTAGCACAAGAACAAAAAAATCCTCAACCAGTTGAAATTACGGTTTTCATGTCGGTATATGATATTGCATACGAGATGTCTGAATTGCTTTCAAGCGAAGAAGATAAACGCAAAATGCGTGATAGTATTATTGCTAAACGTAGCGAAGAAATTCAGCCAATTTTAGCCCAATATCATGATCCAGATATCCAATTTAAAACCTTAGTTGTATGGAGTAGCAACGAAGCAGATGCCATTACAGAAGCTGTTGATTCCGAGCATTTCAACCTCGTTGTTAAATATACCGTAGCGAAAGATGAAGGGCTCAGCGCACTTCTCTTTACGCCACAAGATTGGCAACTCCTGCGTAAATGCCCAGCGCCAATTATGATGGTAAGAAATACAAATTGGCAACATCAGCGCCGAATTCTTATCGCAGTTAATGTCGGTGATGACGATTTGATGCATACCACCTTCAATGATGAATTAGTTCAGCTTGGAATGACAATTGCAAATAACTTAGAACGTGGGAATGTTCATCTTGTAAGTGCCTATCCTCCATCTGCAATCAATGTGACCATTGATATGCCAGAATTCCAAAACCGAGCAAGCGAAAAAAGTGAGCGCCAATCTCATGAAGAGAACATGAAAGCACTTTGTGAAAAATTTGGGATCGAAAGTGACCATGCACATGTTGTCGAAGGTTTTCCTGAAGATGTCATCCCTGAAGTAGCGAAACAACTCGAAGCAGAAATGGTGGTCTTAGGAACCGTCGGTCGCCGTGGACTCGCAGCTGCCTTCTTAGGTAATACGGCTGAACACGTGATTAGTCGGTTACACTGTAACTTATTAACCATCAAACCAAGTTTTGACTAACGATTAATATAAGCCTCGCATCATTGTGAGGTTTTTCTTTTTATAGTAGCCATAAAAAAGGCAGAATAATCTGCCTTCATCATAAAATTTTCTGGAAATCGGGGCGTGTTATTGATTTACCATGTGGCGCTGAATGCGTCCACTTTCGATTTCTTCGTCACGAATTGTCATCACTTCGCAACCATCTTTTGTTACTACAAGTTGATGTTCAAACTGTGCGGAATGGCTACGATCTTTGGTTTTTACTGTCCAACCATCGTTCATTAAACGGGTTTCTTTTTTACCTGCATTAATCATTGGTTCAATGGTAAATACCATACCTTCTTTTAACACAACACCATCATCATCGCCATAATAGTGTAAAACTTGCGGTGCGCAGTGGAATTCTGTCCCAATCCCGTGTCCACAATATTCACGAACTACCGAAAAACCTTGTGCTTCGGTATATTGTTGAATTGCTTTACCTACTTCACGCAAACGGATTCCAGGTTTAACAGTACGGAGTCCAACATATAATGCTTCCTGTGCCGCATCCACTAACTTTTGGCTACGAATATTGGTTTCGCCACCAACAATATACATTTTTGAATTATCGCCATAGTAACCATCTTTAATCACAGTTACATCAATATTAACGATATCGCCATTTTTTAAAATTTTGCTTTCACTCGGAATACCGTGACACACTACTTCATTAACTGAAATACATACTGATTTTGGGAAGCCATGATAATTCAAGGGTGCTGGAATGGTTTTTTGTTCTTCTACCATGTAACGATGGCAAATATCGTTTAATTCACCCGTACTTACGCCTGCTTTTACATAAGGCTCAATCATAACAAGTACGTCCGCGGCTAAACGGCAAGCTTCGCGTAATTTTTCAATTTCTTCTTCATTTCTCAAAGGAATACGCATAAAAATCTCCTCTTTGGTAAATCTTATTAAAATGTTCGGGTATTATAGCATTATTCTTATGATTTTTTAGAAAAAATCTTTGCCTTTCCTTGAATGCCTAGGCGTCTTGTAAGATAATAACCCATCTATATCAATAATAATAAACTTATCTTTAGGAATAAATTATGTCAGATTTAGCTATCCCTCTTATCTTTACTGATGCAGCTGCAACTAAAGTAAAAACGCTCATCAGTGAAGAAGAAAATCCAAATTTAAAACTTCGTGTTTACATCACTGGCGGTGGTTGTAGCGGATTCCAATACGGTTTTACTTTCGATGAGAAAGTTAATGAAGGTGATCTCACTATCGAAAAAGATGGTGTTCATTTAGTGGTAGATCCAATGAGCTTGCAATACCTAATCGGTGCAACCGTGGATTATACGGAAGGTTTACAAGGCTCTCGCTTCGTGGTAACAAACCCGAACGCATCAAGTACTTGTGGATGTGGTTCTTCGTTCAATATCTAATATGGATTTTCAATTTAATAATCTTTACGGCAAGGTTTTTACTCAATGTTCAATGGGATATGAAGCCTTTGCCCATTGGTTTAATATCGAAGTGCCGTTGCAACCAGATATTCTTCCTCGCGTGCAAACTGCGCTAGAGCAGTTAACTTCCTCATCACACTCAAAAAATCTTCGCTTTATCGGGCGTGAATATAGTTTATTTTTAAATGATGACGAAGCCATCGTAAAAGCGAATTTTTTACAGCATTCTGAAGACGAAATGCCAGCAGAAGATCTTCATCTTTATCAAGATGAAAGCATGGCTTGCTGTGGTTTGGAAGATTTTCAGCATTTATTTCAGAACTACCTTGATTTCATTCACGATAAATAAAGAATAATTATTATGTCTAAACCGCCCGTACGTCGTCGTACTACTCCTTCTTCTAAAAAAACCACTCGCACTAGGGCTAAAAAAGTTAAAAAGTCACGCTTGAATAACTTAAAAGATTTTTATGTCAATCATAAAAAAGGGATTTCATTAACCCTTAAAGTGTCTGTGACCTTGCTCTGTGCCTTAGGGCTTTACGGCGTTTATTTAGATGGAAAGATTCGTCATCGTATGGACGGTCCACTTTGGCAATTACCCGCTGAAGTTTATGCTAAAATACCTGATATTTCCTTGAAAAATCAGATATCGGTGCAAGATGTTTTACGTATTCTTAAAGACAATGGCTATCAGCAAACTAAAATGATTGCCAATCCAGGCGATTATCAGTGGCAGGATGGTAATCTTTTACTCCTAACACGTGCTTTTGCCTTTCCAAATGACGTTGAACCGCAGCGTTTATTACGCCTACACTTTTCACAGGATCAATTGGTTAGAATTGAAGATTTAAATAAATATCAATTGCTCGATCACTTTTCCTTGGCACCTAAACTTATCGCCATGTTGCAGTCGGATAAAGAAGACCGTCTGGCTTTATCGCTGAATCATTTTCCACGTTTATTAATTGATACGCTGATTATGACAGAAGATCGGGACTTCTTTGAGCATGATGGGATTAACCCTATGAGTATTGCCCGCGCTGCCATCGCAAATCTTCGTGCAGGACATAGTGTGCAAGGCGGAAGTACGCTAACACAACAAGTTGTAAAAAACCTATTTTTAACCAATAAACGTTCTTTTGTTCGTAAGTTTAATGAAGCTTACATGGCGCTATTATTGGACTACCGTTACAGTAAAAATCGTATTCTTGAAACCTATTTGAATGAAGTCTATTTAGGTCAAATGGGCGATACCCAAATCCATGGCTTTGCACTGGCAAGTCTTTTTTACTTTAATCGACCAATTAATGAAATTAGCCTAGATAAAATCGCTTTATTAGTTGGTATGGTAAAAGGTCCATCACTGTATAATCCTTGGCGACATCCAGAGAATGCGTTAAAACGTCGTAATGTGGTCCTTGGCATCTTACGTGATCAGAAGGTGATTGATAATTCTTTATATGAATTACTTTCGCGTCGCCCATTAGGGGTACAAGAGAAAGGACAAATTGCCCAATCCTTCCCTGCTTTTATTCAACTTTTACGTCGCGAATTACAAGCTAATCTTGGCGCAAATGTGAATGAACTATCTGGTACGCGTATTTTTACGACACTAGATGTAAATCAGCAAAAAGCAGCAGAGGCGGCATTAACACAACAACTTCAAAATGTTAATAAACGCCGTCGCGTTCCTTTAGAGGGTGCTATCGTTATTGCCGATTATAAAACAGGCGGTATCCGCGCGCTAATTGGAGGGGCAAATACCGAATTTGCAGGGTTTAACCGTGCTGTTGATTCGCGTCGCCAAATTGGTTCTCTGGTAAAACCGTCGGTGTATTTAACCGCGTTAAGTGAACCTACCCGTTTTGCCCTTAATACTAAACTTGATAACCAACCTATTAGTATTAAGCAAGCCAATGGAACCTATTGGCAACCACGCAACTATGATCGCCAATACAGCGAGCCAGTTACCCTGATTAATGCGTTAACGCATTCTATGAATATTCCAACTGTTAATTTGGGATTAGAAGTGGGTTTGAAGAAAATTATTGCTACCCAAAAAGCCATGGGTTGGGAAAATGCGGATATTCCACAAGTTCCATCTGCGTTGCTTGGAGTCTATTCGCTTTCACCATACGAAGTAACACGGTTGTATCAAACTCTGGCTAATGAAGGTAAAAAAATTCCACTTCATGTGTTTACAGATATTACAAACCGCAAAGGTGACGTGCTTTATCATAATAATATTCAAGCTGAACAAGTCGTTCCACCACAAGCTTCTTTCCTTACCCTTTTTGCCATGCAAAATGTTGTCAAAAATGGAACGGCGCGTAGTCTGCAATCACAATTTTCTAATCTAAATTTAGCCGGAAAAACAGGGACTACTAACCGATCTCGCGATGCTTGGTTCGTAGGGATTGATGGGCAAGATGTTACGACTATTTGGGTTGGGCGTGATAATAATGATCCAACTAACCTCACTGGCGCGACTGGTGCTTTACCAATTTATAAACAATATCTTAACCGTTACCCTGTCACACCATTACAGTTGGCACAACCAGCAGATATCGACTGGGCTGGGATTAATTATAACGGCGATTGGCAATGTGATTTACCATACAAAATTCCTTATTGGAAAACCGATAATTCCTCGGTATGTGATGCGACTAAAAAGTCTATTACACGAAGCATTTGGGATTTTTTATGGGGTAAATAGTTTTTTTATCTCAAAAAGTTTTACATATTTTACTTACATACTATCTGCTTGTATTTTCGTTATTTTTAATAAATAATACCGCTATAACGTTATATTTATTGCTGTAACTTCCATAAATACAACGCGTAAACATTTGTTTTCATTTATTAGTTATAGTATGGGATATTGGTATGTTACTTCCTTGTATTGCCTTGATTTTAGGCTTAATCATCCTTGTTGGAAGCGCGGATTATTTTGTAAAAGGCTCTTCTAGCATTGCTAAAACGATGGGGATGTCTCCCCTTCTAATCGGTATTCTTGTTATCGGCTTTGGCACCTCTGCCCCTGAGATGATCGTCTCCGCAATTTCTAGTTTAAATGGTTCACCAGCGGTTGCACTTGGGAATGCCTATGGTTCGATTATTACGAATATTGGGCTTATTCTCGGAATTACAGCTTTAATTAAACCTATTACCGTTACTTCTACGGTTATCAAAAAAGAACTCCCTATTCTTTTTATTGCCACCCTTATTTCCGCTTGGATGATTGCGGATAATTACTTATCTCGTGATAATTCTTGGATTCTTTTAATTCTTTTCGGAGTCTATATCCTTTGGAGTATTTGGAATGGTCGTCGTCAAAAAGAAGATCCTCTCAGTGAAACTTTCACAGAAAATTTAGATAACCAACCATCACTTCCTCTCGCTCGTGCCATTATTTATATGCTCGGCGGACTAGTAGCACTTATGGCAAGTTCGGAAGCGTTAGTATGGGGAGCAGTAAAAATTGCCGAATATTTTGGCGTAAGTGATCTTGTTATTGGTTTAACTATCGTCGCAGTTGGTACGTCGCTTCCAGAATTAGCCACTTCCGTAATTGCAGCAAGACGTGGTGAAACCGATTTAGCTATGGGAAATCTGATTGGTTCAAATATGTTTAATATCCTTGCCGTCGTAGGAATTTCTGGCGTAATTATGCCAACGCATTTAAGTCCAGATGTTTTTGAACGAGATATGATGGTGATTATTGCCTTTACTTTATCACTTTTTATCCTAGGCTACGATGGAAAAACAAAACCAGGACGTATTAGTCGCATTGATGGTACGCTTCTCCTTATTGGCTACATTGCCTATAGTTATGTATTACTTAGAAAATTCCTTTAATGCCTATTTAAAAAGTTAAAAGCCCCAATTTTGGGGCTTTTCTTTTATTCAATCTTATAAAAAATCAAGTTATGATTCATATTAATACTACTGCTTGTGTATGAGTAACGTACTAAGAACATTCATCTTTTAAAGCACGCCCCATTTTTCGTAAAAATTTATGATAAAAAAAGTCCCTTAATGATTTTAAGGGACTTTGGGGATTTATTATAAGTTGTTTAACTGAATTTGAATCATGGCTTTCTCTAAAGGATTCACTAATGAAAGTGCTTGTTGAAAATCCTTTTTAGCGGCATCTTTATTGCCTTGTGCTAATTCAATATTCGCTTGAAGTTGCAATTTTTGACCTTGCCATACACTAGATTGTACGCTTTGTAATGATTTAAGCGCACGATCATACTGTTTTAACTGATATTGAACCGCTGCTAAACGTAAAGTAGCAACATCTTTTAAAACAGCATCTTTTGCTTGGCTCACTGCTTGTTGGAGTAAAGTTTCCGCCTGACCAAAATGTTGAGCTGCTACTTCGTCTTTTGCACGTTCTAATAATGCAAATTCACTGTAAGTGCTTCCTTTATTTTCTTGTGTGAAAACTTCAAAAGCCTGCTTATTGGTCGCATTATTACTTACAATCAGTGCTTCATATTGCATAGATTGTTGAATTGATTGGCTCATTTGATAATTTTTCCAATAGCGCCATCCAAAAACAGCAATTAACGCAATTACAACAACGGCAATGATGGCTTTATAATTTTCTCTCCACCATCTTTTCAGTTGATCAAGATCTTGTTCTTCTTCAATGGAATAAGCCATAATTCTTCCTTCTGGTTTACTAGTTTTCTAAAGAGACTAAAAACTGTGCAATATCGTGTAAGTCAACAGTTTGTTGCGGGCGATCTTCTCGTAAGAATTTCACAACTACTTCATTATTCATTGCTTCACTTTCACCAACAACAAGTGCAATTTCTGCGCCACTTTTATCTGCACGCTTAAATTGTTTCTTAAAGTTACCACCACTACAATTTAACATAGTGTGTTTACCTGGTAACTCATCACGTAATTTTTCGGCAAGTTGGAACGCCGGCACAGCCGTATTCTCTCCTGCAAAAACAACATAAAAATCAACTGGATTTGCAACTGGAATATGTTTATTTACTTCTTGTACAAGTAATACAAGACGTTCCAATCCCATTGCAAAACCTACACCACAGGTTGCATGTCCACCCAACTGTTCAACTAGACCATCATAACGACCACCACCACAAATTGTACCTTGTGCGCCGAGTGCGTCAGTAACCCATTCAAATACAGTTTTATTATAGTAGTCTAGACCACGAACCAATTTTTGGTTTACTTCGTAACGGATACCAAGTTGATCTAATAAATGGCAAAGTTCAGCGAAGTGTGCTTTGCTTTCTTCATCAAGATAATCTTGAAGTTTTGGAGCATTATCTAAAACCGCTTGTACCGCTTGATTTTTACTATCAAGGATACGTAATGGATTTGTCGTTAAACGGCGTTTGCAATCTTCATCAAGAATATCGTAATACTGTTGAAGATATTCGACTAACGCAGTACGGTAATTACGACGGGCTTCTAACGAACCAATTGAGTTAAGTTGTAAACTTACATGATCAATGATACCAAGCTGGCGCCATAAACGGGCAGTTAATAGAATAAGCTCTGCGTCAATATCAGGATTGGAGATACCAAAAATTTCTACACCAACTTGATGGAATTGGCGGTAGCGACCTTTTTGTGGGCGTTCGTAGCGGAACATTGGTCCCATATACCATAAACGTTGTTCTTGGTTATACAGTAGACCATTTTGAATGCCTGCGCGTACACAACCCGCAGTTCCTTCTGGACGCAGTGTTAAACTTTCATCATCACGATCATTGAACGTGAACATTTCTTTTTCTACAACGTCTGTTACTTCCCCAATTGCACGCGCAAAAAGTGGCGTACTTTCAACGATTGGCATTCTAATTTCACTGTAGCCGTAACTCGCTAATGTATTACGAATTTGATTTTCTACCCACTGCCAAATTGGTGTTTCAGTTGGGAGACAATCATTCATCCCTCTGATTGCTTGAATAATTTTTGCCACGATACTTCCTTTAAATAATACGATTTTTCGGATCTTGTTGTGCGACTTTGGCACGAATTTTTGCTTCTAATTGATCAATTAATTGGTCATTATCAAAACGTTCTTTTTGTCTAACACCATCTAAATAGAAACCACTTTTCTTATTTCCGCCGGTTACGCCAAGGTTAGAAACTAATGCCTCACCAGGACCATTCACGATACATCCAATAATAGATACATCCATAGGAGTGATAATATCTTCAAGACGTTGCTCTAGTGCGTTTACTGTAGCAATTACATCGATTTCTTGGCGAGAACAAGTCGGGCAAGCGATAAAGTTAATACCGCGAGAACGAATGCGTAATGATTTTAAAATATCAAAACCGACTTTGATTTCTTCTACAGGATCAGCGGCAAGTGAAACGCGCAATGTATCTCCGATACCCTCAGAAAGTAATAAGCCTAAACCAATTGCAGATTTCACTGCACCAGCGCGTGCACCACCCGCTTCTGTGATACCTAAATGAATTGGCTGTTCAATTGCTTTTGCTAATAGTCGATAACTTTCTACAGCAAGGAAAACATCTGATGCTTTTACACTGACCTTAAATTGATCGAAGTTTAATCTATCTAAAATATCTACATGACGTAGTGCGCTTTCTAATAATGCTTGCGGTGTTGGTTCGCCATATTTTTCTTGTAAATCTTTTTCCAAAGAACCCGCATTTACCCCGATACGGATAGGGATATTTTTATCTTTTGCACAATCCACGACTGCGCGAATACGATCTTCGCGTCCAATATTACCTGGATTAATACGTAAACAGTCCACACCATATTCAGCAACTTTTAATGCAATACGATAATCGAAATGGATATCCGCAACGAGAGGAACATTAACTTGTTGTTTGATAACTTTAAAAGCTTCTGCCGCATCCATTGTTGGCACAGACACGCGTACGATATCCGCACCTACGCGTTCTAACGCTTTAATCTGCGCAACGGTCGCTTCTACATCTGTTGTACGCGTATTTGTCATTGATTGCACAGCAATAGGTGCATCGCCGCCGACTGGAACATTTCCCACCCAAATTTTTGTAGATTTTCGGCGTATAATTTTTGGTTCTGTTGACATAAAGATCTCTTTTATTAACTAGATTTTTTTATTTTACTACTTATGCAAATCGGCGCGAATTAATTGGCTGACCCGATAGCATCTTTTGAATCTATCGTATTACTTGGCAATGAACTTGTTGGTAATGATAAAAGGTGTGTCTCTACTTTTTTTGTTGCTTGTTGAGCATCATATTGAGAAACTAATTGAGCCCGAGAATCTGATTTCTGTTTATAACTCTCCCACCACCATAATGCGGTTACAAATAAAACGGCAATAATAACAATCGCTGTGATAATCGAAATCCAACGTCCTCCGTGAGCATTTTCACGTAAGCCAACTACGCCGTTAGCACTGTGGTGTTTTTGTAAATCAGATGCCGGTTCTTCCGGTAATTGAGAAAGGTAGCCGATATATTTATCTTCTGGTAGCCCTAAGCAAGCCGCATAACTTCGAATATAACCTCTAATAAAGGTAGATGGAATTCCTGCAATTTCAAACTGATTATCTTCCAATGCCTTTAAAATAACTGGGCGAATTTGAGTTCTTTGGTTAACATCTTCCAATGACAGTTTTAACGATTCACGTGTTTTTTGAAAAAGTTGACCTAAACTTTGTCCATCAGAAGGCTGCGAAACTTCTGCTGAGTCGTTATTTAAATGAGAGTTTAATTTTTCTTCTTTATGCACAAGATTGCCCTTTTAATTGAGATAATTTCGATTACTTCTATTTAATTCTGCTAAATTTTAAAGTTCCCCTTGTTGTTTTGCAACCGTTTTCCTCAATTAACTGTACATATTCCCGTTGTAATGGCTATTTTCAATAGCAAAAACGCCTCACTAAAGTAAGGCGTTTTTATTTTAATGTGATAATTCTTTTAGTTTCTGCTGTAATTGTTTGGCATTACGTGGCGAAATTTTTTGAAGCTTTCCATAATACTTATTAAATTTTGTCCAATTTTTTTCCGAATAGGCACAAATTGCAATATTTTCATAAGTATCAACTTGATGATAATAATTAGGCGAGGCTAATGCCAAATCAAATTGTCGATAAGCCTTAGAGTATTGCGCAGTTTCACAGAGGAATACTGCATAATTATTCTTAATATCCCCTTGCGTAGGATCTTCCTGGATAGCTTTTTGATAATATTTCTCAGTAAGTGGTATGTTACCCTGTAACTGATAGAGATACGCGTAGCCAACAGAAACAACTGGTGAATTCGGAGTATAAGATGCGGCTTTATCAAGGTTACGCTTAGCTTCACTAAAGTTCTCTAAGGTTAAAAAACCTAAAGCTAGCTCTACCCTTGCTCTCGCAGCAGCTTGTTTGGTCGCTCCATCTTGAGATGTCATCGTACTACTCGAACAAGCTGTCAAAGAAGCAGACAAAATCATTAAACCAATAAATCCAAGTTTTGACTTTATCTTTAACATACTTCTACTCCTCATTTGATTAATTTACTGTTTTTACATCCAAATTTTGACCAAATTGTCGTTTTTGTAATGTACGTTTTGTTCTATCAATCACATCACCAGCTAACTGACCACAGGCTGCGTCAATGTCATCGCCTCGGGTACGTCGAATCGTTACTGTTAAACCATATTCCATAAGGGTTTTTTGGAAGCGATCAATACGAGAATTAGAGCTTTTCGCATAAGGTGCTTCTGGATATGGATTCCATGGAATAAGATTAATTTTACACGGCGTATTTTTTAGTACTTCTGCAAGTTGATGCGCATGCTCCGTCCCGTCATTTACATGATCGAGCATCACATATTCAATCGTCACTTTACCATGGTTGGCATTCGACACCTTCAAGTATTCATTCACAGACCGCATTAACATTTCGATATTGTACTTTTTATTGATAGGTACAATTTCATCACGAATTTTATCATTCGGTGCGTGCAAGGAAATCGCTAATGCGACGTCAATTTGATCACGTAACTTATCTAATGCTGGCACGACGCCTGAAGTAGAAAGGGTCACGCGACGTTTAGATAGCCCATAAGCAAAATCATCAAGCATAATTTCCATTGCTGGAATAACATTTGCTACATTAAGGAGAGGTTCCCCCATGCCCATCATTACCACATTGGTAATTGGACGAACACCTGTTACCCCGAAGTTACCAATAATTTTAGATGCGCGCCATACTTGCCCGATAATTTCAGATACAGTTAAGTTACGGTTAAAACCTTGTTGAGCTGTTGAACAGAAAGTACAAGCAAGGGCACAACCCACTTGAGAAGAAACACACAATGTTGCACGATCGCCATCCGGAATATAAACGGTTTCAACCTGCTGATCGCCTACTTGCATCGCCCATTTAATTGTACCATCGCTACTTCTTTGTTCTACCGCCACTTCTGGTGCTTGGATGTAAGCCACGGCTTTTAATTTTTCGCGTAATTTCTTATTAATATTGGTCATATTATCGAAATTATCTTCACCAAAATGGTAGATCCATTTCACCAATTGGTCCGCGCGGAATGGTTTTTCCCCGAGTTCTTGTAAAAATTCACGCATTTGAGGGCGTGTTAAGTTCATTAAATTGATTTTATTCGTTGTCATGAATTGGCCTTGTTGTTACACATTACGGCAAGTAAAGGTTGGTTAAAATAAGCGTGCAATTCTACTGATTTATTACTTATTACGCCAGTATAATTTATCAAAATCCCTACTCCTCAATCTATTTTAAAAATAGGTTGAAATGAACAACGCCCCAATTTTCATAAAAATTTTCGAAAATTGAGGCGTCTTTGAGGTTTTTATAAAAATCCATTCGCTACGGTTTGTGTACGTGGATTAAGTTTTTCTGGAAGTATATGTTGCGCTTGTCGTTCCAGCAATAAATGTTCAGCATTTACTAAGCTATAAGTAACGATTAAAAAGTCCCGTTCATCGGTAATATAAATAGCATTATCATTCACTTTTTCCTGCCATGGAAAAGGCACTTCATCATCAGCAAGAAGCCGAATTTTGTTAAGTAACGCCTCAACACTACTCAAACCAGTCTGGGTACGATCAATATCAATCGATAACTTTCCCTCATAACCATAAATCTTTAAACTAAGTTCATCACACTCAATGGTTATGTGCGTATTCGGATTGTAAGCAAAATCCTGTAAATTCGTTGAGAAAAACGCACTTGGCGGTAGAGTTTTTTCGAGTTTTTCAATCGTTTCTTTCATAGCTAGTTACCATACGGGTTGCCAACGGAAAAAATGTCCTTCGTTCTCCTTAATAGACGCACTAAGGGTTGGAAAAACATCCATATGTGCTATTTGCTGGAATTTTGCCAAACTCATAAGATCAATTCTATGACTTGCATCATTTGGCGTAAAAACAACAACAGCCTGTTCTAATGCGGGTACATAAATCGCCTTAGCAATATAATTAGGAATATAAACATGATCTTTGCCAATCGTATTAATATGACTTGGCATCTGACCATTTGCATTTTCATATACGGGTACAGTTACCGTATAAACATTATTATATTTTAACGCAAGTCTTCGCGTCTCTTTTTCAATCTCTGCCCACGTTTTGCGGTTATGTTCCGGTACTTCTGGCATCATATTCGCAAGTGAGAAAGATTGATATTGCGAGATCGCATCCCCCATATCTGCATTTGGCGCTAAGTGTCCGCGGTCATAGCCTTTACCACGATAATCTGCTAATTCTGACCGTTCACCTTGTGTTAATCTTTCATCAGGATGAAAAGGATTAACCCGCTCAATTTTTTGTGCTGCTAAAATTCGTTCTTTTGTTAAATGTTCAGCACTATAAAGCGTCGATTTTGAAATAAAACTCGCTCTTCCAGCATAGGCATAATTACAAATAATTTTACTTTCCTGTGCCATTTTAGGAATTTCAATAACCGGTGCCTGATTTTGATAAAGATTTAAAGCACACTCTCCCCCGATATCTGAACCATTAATATGTTCAGCAGGGCGTTTCGCATGATAATTGGCATGTTCATGCGGAGAATTCAATGTTAATTTAGAAAAAATTCTCGAAACATCTATTGGCTTGCCTTCCAATACACCAACAATTTGGTGTTTTGTTTCTGTCAGTGCGGGCTGAACATCAAATGTGTTTCGGAAAAGGTAACCAGCACCTAGAATAATAATTAGTAATAATAATTTTTTTCCTCGTCCAAATTGAGGAGTATTTGTTTTTTTCGCCATAGTTATTCCTGAACATGGGGTTAAGTATAACGACTAACCAATGTTAGTACAACAATTATACATAATGATTTTTTATAAATTATCGGTTATTTTTCAATTTGTTATTTTTTGAATAAATTAATTTATTTATAACGATTTTTTATCACTCTTTAGGATTATACATTATTTAACCGATAATCCATTACCTCATGGGAGGTAACAAAGAGGATAAAGATAGTTTATTTTGTCAATAATAGGTAAAATAGAAAATCGTACATCAATGTAAAAATGATAAGGATTATTCTTAGTGGATATTTTAATTAGTTTTTTTTCTGAATACGGTTATTGGGCTGTTTTTTTTGTTTTAGTCATTTGCGGGTTTGGTGTTCCGATTCCTGAAGATATTACTCTCGTTTCTGGCGGCGTAATTTCAGGATTATATAGTGATGTCAATCCTCACCTTATGTTAGTCGTAAGCCTCTTAGGCGTAATTGTAGGTGATAGTACTATGTACTGGCTAGGTAGAAT
This sequence comes from Actinobacillus sp., assembly GCA_020026155.1. Taxonomy (GTDB): domain Bacteria; phylum Pseudomonadota; class Gammaproteobacteria; order Enterobacterales; family Pasteurellaceae; genus Actinobacillus_C. The sequence continues at coordinate 36,532 of JAHHQX010000006.1, forward strand.
TTATGGCACTAAAATTCTACGTTTCCGTTTGATGAAAAAAGTAGTGACGCTTCAGCGCTTACGTCTAGTACGTGAAAAATTTGCTAAATACGGTAATTGGGTACTCTTTTTTGCACGTTTCCTTCCTGGACTTCGAGCGCCTATCTACGTTATTGCTGGTATCACAAAAAAAATTAGTTACATCCGCTTTGTCATTATCGATTTAATCGCTGCATGTATTTCCGTGCCGATTTGGGTTTATCTTGGTCATTTTGGCGCAACAAACCGCGAATGGTTAACTCAGCAAATTGAAAAAGGACAAGTCGTCGTGTGGGGTGTCGTTATTGCCCTCGTCGTTTTTGTTGCTTGGAAATGGTTTAAAGCCCGTAGAAATAAGAAAGCATAAAAAAATCCCAGCTTAGCTGGGATTTTTATTTTCTATTGCCCGTTTAATAAATCAATGTTCTTTTCTGTCTGAAAATACACTTTTTCTAGCATTTGACGATGGATCTCATGATTTACACCATGTACATTATAGAATATATCAGTATGAACATCTTCGGCTCCCCATGCATGGAATAAACCATTCACTAAACAATCTTCTAATGACTTATCAAAGCCGAGCGCATGATACTTTCCTTCCGTATTTGCAACGGTAATAAATTCTTGAATTTTTTTACCTGAAAAAATGCCAGCTGATTTATTAGTATGCAATTTATAAGCCCCATCATGAGCCAAAATACGTTCCAAGTATCCTTTTAATATGGCTGGATATCCCATCAAAAATAACGGATAAATTAGGGTTATCAACTCTGCTTTTTCAATGTAATGTTGTTCATTTTTAATCTCATCAGGGATAATCCCTTCTTTGCTGTCTTTGGTTTCTTGATAAGATAAGACAGGATTAAAATGCATCAGGTATAAATCTCGAATTTCGACATCAATCCCTTTTCGATGACTAGCATCAATAACGGCATTTAAGATTGCTGCATTAAAGCTTGTCTTATCATCAGGATGCGCAAAAATAATAAGATGTTTCATAAGTTCGTCCTCATTTCTTTTTTGGACTTCATGTCCTTCGATATAAAATCGCGCATAACTACATCACTTTAATCCGCCGCTGACCTTGATAAATAACAAGGCAATTTAAATTTAATTTATGCTACCCATAAAAAAATCCCCGTTATGGGGATTTTAAAGTTTTATTCCGTCTCTTCTTCTAACTCGTCAGCCATCGCTGATAAGAGTTCTCGAGTAAGATAGGCTAATTGGCGGTAAAATGGCAAGCGTGCTTGCTGTTCTACCAGCGGTAGCCATTTTGCACTCACAGGCAATAAAAATTGCTGAAAAAATTGTGTTTGTGCTTGTGTTGAATCTACATTATCTTCTATCCATGCTGCCGTTAATAATAATCCTGCAACATGATCGCTATTTTCTAATTGTGGCATTGCGCGTTCTTCTCGAAACGCAGCTAATTCGTCAAGATCAATGATAGAAGAAATTTGTGTACTTGCTTTACCCTCTGTGCCAAATAAATAATCATATTCTTCCGCTAAAGCATTGGGATCGATTTTCATTTGTAACGAAGCGAAAGCCTCTTTGGTCGCTTTATCTTCTTCCAATGCCCAGGCATTTTGTAACCCACCTTGTTGAAGCCATGCAAATACATTGGTCAATACGGAATCTTTAGGGTTACGATAATATAAATTACCAAAAAGACGGCTTAATAAAGAAAATTCATTAAAATTACTCGCTTGATTTTGCATTTTATTGTTCCATTAAAGAGATAATATTTTGTTCAGTCTGGCTTTCTACTTTGTCTAAAAGTGTTTGACGTTCTTCATAGCTTAAACCATGAATATTGCCAAGTAACTGATACTGAATATCTTCAATTCCGCAAAAATTAAAAAGTCCATCCACTAAACAATCACGCAAAGATTGATCAAATCCTAATGCTTGGTATTTTTCTTCTTTATTACCAATAGTAATAAATTGCTGCATTTTTTTACCAAACAACAAACCCACAGATTTTCCATTTTCTGTTTTATATGCAAACCCATGACTTAAAATACGATCTAGATATCCCTTTAAAATAGCTGGATAACCCATCCACCATAATGGATAAATAAGCGTGATTAAATCTGCGCTGTCTATCAGTTGTTGTTCTTGTTTAATATCTTCAGGGACTTCCGCATTCTTGCTGCCAACTAATTCTTCTGCAGACAAAATGGGATTAAACCCCAGTCGATATAAATCCCTAACTTGTGTGTCAATACCATGTTTTTGGCTAGTTGCCACAACTTTTTGTAAAATTGCGGCATTGAAACTTTTTTCACTATCAGGATGCGCAAAAATAATTAAATGTTTCATTTAAAATTCCTAATTTATACAGTTTTGCCTTTTGACACGGTTATGACAAAAGGCATAAATTTTTTCGAAAATTGGGGCGTCTTTATTTATGCGATATCCTTCGCTTTTTCATTTTCTAGTGCCAATTTTCGTTGTTCTCCCTCGCATGCTGCGGCTGTAAAGACAACATCAGTTGAGGAATTAAGTGCTGTTTCAGCACTGTCTTGAATAACCCCAATGATAAACCCAACCCCCATAACTTGGGCCGCGATCTCATTAGAAATACCAAATAAGCTACACGCTAATGGAATAAGCAATAACGACCCACCCGCTACGCCAGACGCACCACACGCACAAATACTCGCAACTAAACTAAGAAGGAAAGCGGTCCCAAAGTTTACTGGAATACCTAACGTATGAACGGCAGCAAGAGTAAGTACCGTAATAGTGATCGCTGCACCACCCATATTAATGGTTGCACCCAATGGAATAGAAACAGAATACGTTTCTTCATCAAGGTTTAACTGTTTACATAAATCCATATTCACTGGAATATTTGCTGCAGAGCTACGAGTAAAGAAAGCCGTTACCCCACTCACGCGGATACAGAGCCAGATTAAAGGGAATGGATTGCGACGTGTTTTCCAAAAAACTAAAATAGGATTTACGACAAATGCAGTTAACAGCATAGATCCTAGTAAAACAATAAGGAGTTGTGCATAGTTTGCTAAAACACCAAATCCTTTACTTGCAAAGCTCTCTGCAACCAACCCAAACACCCCTATCGGTGCAAAGTTAATAATAAAGTACACAATCTTAGAAACACCCTCAGCAAGGTCATTCATCACCACTTTGGTGGTATCTGAAGAATGTCGTAATACAATGCCAAGTGCAATCGCCCATGCCAAAATGCCAATAAAATTCGCACTAAACAAAGCATTCACAGGATTATCAACCACGTTAAGCACCATCTGTCCTAACACTTCGCTAACGTTATTAGGTGGTGTTAAGCCTGTTTGTACAGAATTTAAAACAAGTTTTGTTGGCATCGCAAAACTAAATAATACAGAAACAAGCGCGGCACTAAACGTTCCTAGCAAATAGAGCACGACAATATCTTGCATGTTGCTTTTAGCACCAACTTTCTTATTACAAATAGCTGCAATGACTAATAAGAAAACTAATAAAGGTGCGACAGAGCGTAAAGAGCGAACAAAGAGTTTCCCCAGAAAACCTGCTTCCGCGGCAAGATTTAGTCCGATAATTGGTTGTAACATTGGTGAAATAATCGCTAAAATAACGCCACTCACCAATCCTATCCCCACTTTCTTAACTAGGCTGCCTTGGAAGAAAAATTGAAATAATCGAAATCGGTTCATTGTAATCCTTAAACATTTACCGAATGCTATCGGTACATTGAAAATACATTTTTTATCGTTAATCTTAAGAACGTACCATAAATAATATTTAAATTAAATAATAATATTTTGTTAGCATAAAAAGAAAAACGATGTTTTTAGAACATTATCTAAAAACATCGTTTATTTCTTAGATAAAAAGGGTTATTGCCATTTACCATCTACAAAATGAACTTGCCATTTTGTGGCTTTACCATTTTTTTCAGAGGTCACATACTGACGCTTTTCTTTACGAGAGAAACGAATAATCGCTTCATTTCCTTCTGGATCATGTTGTGGTGCGAGCGCGAGATATTTTAATTTATCAGGAAGGCGATCAGCAAAACGTGCCAGCTCGCTAACCTTAGCTGCTCGACTTTCACGACTTTTCGGGAAATTATGCGCAGACATAAATACGCCACTTGCCCCGTCACGTAATACAAAATATGCATCCGATTTTTCACATTTTAATTCTGGGAACAATACGGGATCTTCTTTAGGTGGAGCAACTTCCCCGCTTTTTAAAATTTTACGGGTATTATCACATTGGGTACAACCCATGTATTTACCAAAGCGACCTAATTTTAAATGCATATCCGCACCACATTTATCACATTCAATAACGGGGCCATCATAGCCTTTTATTTTAAAGTCACCATTTTCTACGAGATAGCCATCACAATTAGGGTTATTCCCGCAGACATACAGTTTGCGCTGTCCGTCAATGATATAGCTATCCATTGCCGTTTGACAAATCGGGCAACGTTTTTTATCTAGCAATGCTTTTGTTTCAGAGCTTTCGTCTAAAACATTGAGTAATTCTTCTTCTGGAATAAGATTAATCGTGGTTTTACAACGCTCTTTTGGTGGTAATGCATAACCTGTACAACCTAAGAATACCCCTGTACTTGCAGTACGAATTGCCATATCACGCCCGCATGTTGGACAATGAATATCGGTGTTAACCAATTTATTTGGCTTCATTCCACCTTCCAATTCATCAAGTTCCGCAGTCGTTAAACGTTCTGAGAAATCACCAAAGAATTGGTTGAGTTCTTCTTTCCAGTTTTTCTTCCCATCTGCAATCTGGTCAAGTACTGTTTCCATATCTGCAGTAAAGTCATAATTCATGAAATTAGGGAAAGATTGGTTAAGACGATCCGTAACAATTTCACCAATTTTTTCAGCATAAAAACGACGATTTTCTACTCGCACATAACCACGATCTTGAATGGTAGAAATGATGGTTGCATAAGTAGACGGGCGCCCAATACCACGTTTTTCCAATTCACGGACAAGTGCCGCTTCATTAAAACGCGCAGGGGGTTTAGTAAAGTGTTGTTGAGGGTCGAGTTTAATAAGTGTTAATTTATCGCCAACATGCAGTTCTGGAAGCGGTTGCTCATCTTTATTTACAGTCTGCGCAATCACCTTGGTCCAACCATCAAAACGTAGCACTCGTCCTTTCGCTTTGAATAAATATTCTCCCGCCATAACATGTAATGCAGTGCTATCATAACGCGCTGGAGGCATTTGACACGCAACAAATTGTTGCCAAATTAATTCATACAATCGCATTGCATCTCGATCAACACCGTTTAAATCGGATGCTAAAGTATGAATATCTGATGGACGAATCGCTTCGTGCGCTTCTTGCGCATTTTCTTTACTCGAATAGTAATTTGGTTTTTCAGGTAAATAAGCGTCGCCAAAATGATCTTTGATATAGCCACGCACCATCTTCAATGCATCTTGACTTAAATTGGTACTATCAGTACGCATGTAGGTAATATACCCTGCCTCGTATAGCCGTTGAGCGAGCATCATGGTTTTTTTCACGCCAAAGCCTAATTTAGTACTTGCACTTTGTTGTAAGGTAGAAGTAATAAACGGTGCTTTCGGTTTGGATAATGTCGGTTTTGTTTCAATGCTACTAACTTCATAAGCCGCACTTTTTAAGAATTGCGTAACAGCGTCAGTTTCTTGTGCATTATGAAGGGCTAATTTTTTTCCTTGATAATCCGCTAATTCTAAATGAATCGGAGCGTTAGCGTGGGTATTAACATCGGCTGCAATTTGCCAAAATTCTTCAGGTTGGAATGCTTTAATTTCACGTTCACGTTCCACGAGTAATTTAACTGCTACGGATTGAACACGACCTGCGGAAAGTCCTCGCGCAACTTTTTTCCATAGTAATGGGGAAACCATAAAGCCCACAACGCGATCTAGAAAACGACGTGTTTGTTGCGCATTCACACAGTCCATATTAATTTGAGTCGGATGCTCAAATGCTTGGGTAATAGCATTCTTCGTAATTTCATTAAATACAACGCGACTAAAACGATTGTCATCCCCACCAATGACTTCTTTTAAATGCCAAGCAATCGCTTCTCCTTCTCTATCCAAGTCGGTTGCAAGATAAATATGATCAGCTTTTTTTGCTAATGATTTTAATTCAGAAACAACTTTTTCTTTACCAGGCAGGATTTCATAATGTGCTTTCCAATCATCATATGGATCAACACCCATTCTTTTTACCAATGCATTACGATCACGCTCTGCTTTAATGGCTGCTTTTTCTTCTGCTGTCAATCCACGCGTAGATATAGGTTTCGCTTTTTCCTTTTCTTTGTTACTTGCTCCTGAAACAGGTAAATCACAAATATGTCCCACACTCGATTTTACAACATAATGATTACCCAGGTATTTATTAATTGTTTTTGCTTTAGCTGGAGATTCTACAATCACTAAGGATTTTGTCATGCTCATTCCTATTTTATTTATATAACTACAGTTAAATTTATTCTTTCCAAATAAAAGGGAGATAATACCCTACATATTTGATGGAAGATGACTCAGCAAACTTGAGTTAGCTTGCATTTGTTGAAAAAACCAATCAACAATAAAGTGGAAATGCGGTATTAATTGGGAACTTTTCCACATCGCAGTGTTATGTACTTGAGTAAAAGAATCAGCAAAAAAGAGTAACGCTGAAACAATTAAAATCCCACGTAAAAACCCAAAACATGCACCTAGCACGCGATCTGTCCCACTGAGTCCCGTTTTGTCGACTAATTGACCTAATAGAAAATTAATAATCCCACCAACAATTAGTGTGCCGACAAATAACGCAACCACCGCTGTACCATTGCGCACATAATTATTTGCAATATTCGTAAAATGTGCAGCAAGATAGGGATAGAATTGAACAGTAATAATAAAAGCCGCAATCCAAGTCGCAAGGGAAACTACCTCACGAATAAAACCGCGCCATAAACTAACAACAATGGATAAACCGATAATAGCAATGATGGCCCAATCAATATAATTATTCATATTCTTCCTTTGGATACAGAAAAATCCCCAAGTAAACACTTGGGGAAAATTTATCTTTTATATTATTTATACAAAATCGCTGGACCTTGTGTACCCGCTTTTAACTCGGTATTGGCTTGTCCAAGATTTTTCGCGGTAATTTCTACACGACGATTTGGTTTTAAGCAAGCAATTAATGCATTTTGTGAAGAATTTTGACAATCTTTCACCGGATCAGCCTCACCTTCTGCAAAGGTTGAAATATTTGCTTTCACACCATCAGCGATAAGTGCTTGTTTTACCATCATCGCACGTTCTTTCGCTAAATTTAAATTATAGTCATTACCACCAATACGATCGGTATAACCCGTTACACTGACGTTTTGAATGTTATTTGACTGAATTTCATGTGCAACGCGTTTGATTGTCGCTTGCGCATGCGGTGTTAAATCAGCTTTATTAAATGCAAATAATACTTCATTGTTTAAAGGTGCTGTTTGCCCATCGAATTTACATTGATTTGGGAACCAATAGAAAGATTGCGCATTCATATTTTTATCAAATAAAATTTTGTACTGACAAATTCTATTTACGCCATTTTCTTGATAATTAAATGCATAATCCCATTCTCTCACGCCCCAGAAACCCTCATTAAATTGCGGATTGCCAATTAATTGGCGAATTTGAGATTTATTCATTCCACGGTGGATGATGCGAACATTATTCCAATTTGGCCAAGAACCGAACTCACTGCCATCGTGATTAAACGTATCCTGTGAAATTTTTGGCCAAACTAAATGATTAGATGTTCCATCCGCATTTACATCGCTTAAGTTACCACACCCTACAACCGATGTTGCAACCAAAGCTGGCAATAAAATTTGATAATATTTCATTGATAAAACCCTCATTTACTTAACACAAAAGTTTATTATTTAAAAAATAACCTTTCTTTTAGTATAGATCAATACTTATACATAGCAAAAAAATATTACGTAAATTTTTGCGTTATCTTCAAAAAGATACATTTAATTTGCATCGTTAGGAGATAAAATCCTGACGCTGTTTACTCAATAATTTGCTAACAATATTTTCGTTACTATCTTCCACTTGTTTACCAAATTTTTGAAGTAATCCTTTCTTTACTTGATATTTCAACGAAATAATACTTTGCGTTTTCTTTTGGAAAGCGCTGAGAAGCACATCATCGCTGGTATTGATTTCATCTGCTAAGTTTAGGGTTAATGCCTGTTGCCCGAACCAATGTTCACCCGTTGCGACTTTATCTATATCCACTACAGGTCGATTGGTAGCGACAAATTGTTTAAATAAATCATGCGTTTCATTGAGTTCTTGTTGGAATTTTTCTTTTCCTTTTTCTGTATTTTCTCCTAGCATGGTAACAGTACGTTTGTATTCCCCTGCTGTCATTACGTCAACATCCACATCATGTTTTTTTAAGAGCCGGTGAATATTTGGAATTTGGGCAACGACACCAATCGATCCTAAAATTGCAAAAGGTGCAGCAATAATCTTGTCTGCGACACAAGCCATCATATAACCGCCACTTGCCGCCACTTTATCTACCGCAACTGTTAATGGAATATTATGCTGTTTTAAGCGCATCAATTGAGAAGCGGCCAGCCCATATCCCGTTACCATTCCACCTGGACTTTCAAGGCGTAGCAAAACTTCATCGCCTGCTTTTGCGACACCAATAATTGCACTGATTTCTTCTCGTAAGGCAGCCGTTTGAGAAGCGGCAATATCACCTTTAAAATCTAAAACAAAAAGATGTGGCTTACGCACGATCTCAGATTTCTCTTTTTTCTTTTGTTTTGCCAATTTTTTATCGGCTTTTTTCTGTTGTTTTGCTTCCTCTTTCAAGGTCTTCTCATCTAAATGAAAACGACTTAATTTTTTGGTTTCTTCAGCAAATTTTTCAGATAAATCTGTGATAATCAATTCTCCGTCATGACTTGTCTGTTTCATTGAAAAAATGATCAAAAATGCGATAACGGGAATCAAAATAATGGTGATCAATTTCAGGATAAATAGTCCATAATCACTGATAAATATTGTCCAACTCATAGGCTCTTTCCTAAGATAAAACTAAATTAAAATGAAAATCAAACTCTTTATCTTAATGATTTTTTTTAGAAGTGCAATTTTTAAAAGACCGATATAAATAAATTTATTTTTATCAATAAAATCCCTGCTTTATACGTTTTAAAAGGGTATTTTTTGTTTTACAATAGTTCTCACCTGTTAGTCTACTTAGTGCCTAGAAATGAAATTTAATATACCGACAATTTTGACCCTATTTCGGGTAATTCTTATCCCATTCTTTATTCTTGTTTTCTACTTGCCGTTTCAATGGTCACCATTCGTCACAATGCTTATTTTCGGTATTGCATCTGTAACCGACTGGTTCGATGGATATTTAGCAAGAAAATGGAATCAAAGTACACCTTTTGGCGCATTTCTCGATCCTGTTGCGGATAAAGCCATGGTGGTTACTGCACTTGTTTTAGTGACTGAACATTACCACGCTTTTTGGATCAGTATCCCTGCAATTATCATGATTGTTCGCGAAATTATTATCTCTGCCCTACGTGAATGGATGGCAGAAGTCGGAAGCCGTAGCAAAGTCGCGGTTTCTTGGATTGGTAAAGTAAAAACTACTGCACAGATGTTCGCGCTTGGCGGCTTATTATGGCGTCAAAGTTTCACAATGGAAGTGCTAGCGGTTATTCTACTTTATATCGCCGTGGTCTTGACTGTATGGTCTATGATGCACTATTTAGTTGCGGCGAAAGAAAACCTATTAGAACAAAATAATTTGTAATCAATAGAAATAGAACAAGGGGAACTTATATGAAAAAAAATCTACTTCTTATTGCAAGCGCTATTGGTAGTTTAGCATTTATGCAAAACGCAACTGCTGACACTAAGGCACCAACATTTAATCCAGAAGCTGTCCCACATATCCGTATTGATATGAATTTACTCGGACAACAAAAGGATACCTCTGTAGGCTACATCATCGCAGCCGACACCCCATATGGTGTTGCATTCTACCCACATCTTTCAGGTTTAAAAAATGCTGAAGGTTTACATGGTTTCCACGTTCACATGAACCCAAGCTGTGGTGCAATTGATGGTGGACTAGGTAAACAAGCGGGTGGTCACTGGAATCCGACCCATGCTGGTCAACATTCAGTGCCATGGGATAACAATGGACACAAAGGCGATTTACCATCACTTTATGTCAATGCACAAGGTGATGCGACTCATCCAGTTCTTGTCGTTAAAATCAAAAATGTCGATGAACTAAAAGGACACGCATTAATGATCCACGTTGGTGGTGATAACTACAGTGACGCACCGAAAAAACTTGGTGGTGGCGGTGCACGCATGGTATGTGGTGTAATCAAATAAATTCTATCTGCTAAATATATTCAAAGGCACTTAAATTAAGTGCCTTTTTTCTTTTTAAAAAAAACAATCACGCCCCAATTTTCTGCAAAATTTATGAATTATTATGATACTTTCCGACGGAACAGATACATGGCTATCGGCGTGGTAATGATAAACAATAATCCCATGGGCCACAGATATGGAATAATATCGGCAAAGCTTGCCCCTTCAAAATAAACTAAGCGTAATGCAGCAATAGGATAACGAATAGGATTAAAAATTGTTGCCTCTTGTAACCATTGTGGCATTGATTCTACAGGCGTCATTAATCCTGAGAGAACAATCATCGGCACAAGTAATAAAAAGGAAATTACGAGCGATGCAAGAATTGTGCCCGTAATCGTCGAAATTGCAATTCCTATTGATACACAGCTTAGCGAAAATAAAGCGATAAGTGAAAGTATGGTGAATGGTGAACCACGTAAGGGAATCTTAAACCAAAATAAGCAAACGGCAAAAATCATCAATCCTTGTACTATTCCCACTAAAATAGGGGGAATCGCTTTTCCAATAAAAATTTCACCGGGTGTCGTTGGTGTCATTAACATCATATCAAAACTACCATTTTCCTTTTCTCGAGAAACAGTAAGGCTTGAGAGAATTAAAACTTGAATCATGCTGATTGCCAGAATCATACCTGACATGATATACCATCGCGTGATATTATTTTCGTTGTAACGCAATCTTGACTCAATTTTTATCGGTGCAAGTTTGGGAGGAAATGCTTTTAATAGGGCTTCTACCGTATAATTGGTTGCCACATTAGCTGTAGTAATATTACGTCCATCCGCAACGATAAGTACTTCCCCATGTCCATTTTGGAAATCTTTTGCAAATCCTGATGGAATCGCAATCCCAATCAATGCATTTCCCTTATCAATCGTATTTTGAAAATCCGATAAACTTTTGCTGTTACTTACTAATTCATAAAAAGGATTATGTGTAAAAGTTCGGATGACCTGCGCTGCTTGCGAACTATGATCACCATCGTATAACACCCATGGCACGTGTGATAGGTTGTAAGTCGCCCCATATCCAAATAACACAGCTTGCGCTAACGCAGGTACAATTAAAATTTTCCTCGAGCCTGGATCTTTTAAAAGTACAATTAACTCCTTAATAATTAAGGCTTTTAAGCGTCTAATTTTTATTATCCACGATTGCCACATATCTTGTCCTCATCTACTATTTTGCTACTTTTCGCAATAACCACAAAGTGGCGATAAAAAATAATAAGGCACATACAGATAAAATACCGATATTGCGCCAAACAATGAAGCTAGGCATTCCTGATAAATAAAGAATTTTAAAGGATTCAATCGCATATGTTGGGGGCATAAGATGTCCAATCACGGCTAATGGTGTTGGAATACTGCGTAAATCAAACAAAAATCCCGATAAAATTAATGCTGGCATAAAACTACCAATAATCGCATATTGGTTAGCTAAAAATTGTTTTTTTACAAGTGCAGATAACCATAAGCCAAACGCTAATGCCCAACTCAAATATACTATCGCTGTTAATACAAGTAGCGTTAATGACCCACGAATCGGGACACGAAACACAACAATAGAAGCAATAAGGCACAACATGAACCCAGCAAAAGCGACAAAGAAATAGGGTAAAATTTTTGCTAAACCGATCTCTAATGGTGTGGCTGCCGAAACCATTAGGCTATTCATCGTCCCACGTTCGTATTCACGTGCAATCACTGTGCTAGTCAAAAAACTTCCTACTAATGTCATAATCACTACAATTAAGCCAGGTACTAAGTACCAAGACGACCGATCTGCTTCGTTAAAACGAGCTCGGGTATTAATACTTATACCAGCTGGCACCACGGTTGGATAAATTTTATCTAAAAATGAAAGATTTTCTTGGGCAATGACATTCATTACATAGTAACGCGTGATCGCCGCTGCATTGGCATCTACACCATGAATAATCACGCCTAACTTGCCGCGACCTAGTGCTACGTTTTGCGTGAAATCCTGAGGAATATCAATAATAAGATTTACTTTTCGAGTTCGCATCAATTGCTCGGCCTGATGTTGTGACGGCGTCACTATAACGTCAAAATAAGGTGAGCCTCGAAATCTACTCACGATATTTTCTGCTAACGCGGTGCGTTCTTGCATCACAATGGCAGTAGAAACACGATTTAAATCTAACGAAAGCCCATAACCAAATAAAATCAACATAAAAACAGGCACGACTACCCCCACCCAGAATGGCGAAGGATCTTTGCGTAATTGTTTGCATTCTTTAACAAATAATGTAAAAAAACGTTCAAAGGAAAAATCTATCATGTTTTATCCTCTTTTGTTTTTGTATCTGCGAGTGTGTTAGTCATTTTTTGCTGTTGATGTCTATAAGCTTCTACGACTACCGCAAACGCCTGTTCTACCGTTTTGGCGGGCTTCCCATCAACTAAACTTTTATCACGGATTTGCTGCGGAGAACCCAGGGCTAAAACGTGTCCCGCATCTTGAATCAAAATCCGATCACAATATTCTGCCTCTTCCATAAAATGTGTGGTAACGATTGTCGTCGTTCCTTGTTGACTTAAACTGGCAATTCGTCGCCAGAATTCACGGCGTGATGCCGTATCAGCACCTGATGTAGGTTCATCTAGAAATAGGATATCGGGCGAATTAATTAAGGCGACGGCCATAGTCAGCGATCGTTGTGCACCAAGGGGCAATAAGCCTGCACGGGTATCACGAAATGCCACCAAATCTAAGGTTTGTAAACAGTTTTCAATGCGTTCGCGTAGTGCCTTTTTTCCTAACCCATAACTTTGTCCAAAATACAGAAGGTTTTCCTCTACACTTAATAAGTCATAAAGCGAAAATTTTTGTGCGGCATAGCCAATTTTCATTCTTAACTCAGACAGTGCGGTATTGAGATTTTTTCCTTCTAGAAACACCTCCCCTTTAGTTGGAGCCGATAGTCCACACATCATACGGAAAGTCGTTGTTTTACCTGCTCCATTTGGTCCTAAAAGTCCAAAAATCTCTCCCTTTTTAACTTCAAAAGAGCTATCCCACACGGCGACAAAATCGCCAAATTTTTTCATGATATTTTGCGTTCTGATCACTACTGGATTCTGGCGAATATCCTCAATAGGAATTGTCGGCAATGTGACGCTGTCACTTCTATTTTTTTCTGTAAAATATGGCAATGTCAGGGCACAATAAGCATCTTCTAGATTGGGAGGTCGTGCAATAATATCGGGAGGAAGAACGGTTCTATCCGCGTCATGTGCAAGTAAAACATTTAAAAACTCTCCACTTGGCACAACATCTAAGTAAGGACTTTTGGCATCTTCTGCCCGTACAAATGCCTGCATTTCACGATCAAATTGTCGCCGTTGTGGTTCATGAGGTTTTCTTGGAACCGCAAATGTCCGTTGTTTTACCTGCGCTTTTAATTGGGTGGGCGTTCCCGTAGCCAATGTATTCCCATTTTGCAAAAACAAAACATCAGCCGCAGTTTCTGCTTCGGCAAGAAGTGTCGTCATTAATAAACAATGCATTTGTCCATTTTTAACGCGATCAGCAATAATTTTACTGATTTCAATGCGAGATAAGGGATCAACGCCTACTGTAGGTTCATCAAGGATTAATAGTTTTGGTGTGCCAACTAATGCGCATGCAAGGCTTAATTTTTGTCGCATTCCACCTGATAAATGCTGCGCTTCACGCTTTTCAAAACCATTTAGTCCCGTCATTTTCAAGAGTTCATTAAAACGTTTTTCACGTTCGCGTTCGGGCACATTTTTAATGGATGCAAAAATCTCTAAATTTTCCCAAACTGAAAGCTCTCGATATAATCCCAATTCTTGGGGTAAATAACTCACAGTTTGAATAAATTCATCATTTGTTAAATCAGGGGAAATACCAAAAATCTCAATCGTGCCAGAGGTAGGCGTTTGAATACCTGCGACTAAAGAGGCAAAGGTAGATTTCCCTGCTCCATCGGGCCCCGCAACCGCATGTATTGCAGGCACGCCTTTGATAACATAATTTAAATTCGTCAATGCGTGTATGGTCGTATTTTTAGCAAGCCCCTTAAAGTCTTTGCAAACGTCATGCATAACAAGAACAGGCGCATTGAAATCCATAATTATTCCCCGTCATCAAAATCCACTGTAATCGGCTGACCAAGTTTTAAAAGATTATTTGGATCGGGTAGCGTGAGTCGTACTTCATAAACTAGCAATGTGCGTAGATCCTGTGTTTGAACAGTCTTAGGTGTAAACTCAGCTTTATCTGAAACACTCGCAACCGTCGCTGTCATAGGACTTGTGGTATCTGTTAACACCGTAGCTTTATCGCCTGGATGAACATAACGCAATTGCGGTTCCGAAACATATACGCGCAGACGTTTTGGGGTGATAATTGAAATATCATAAATAATGCGATTAGGGGCTGCCATATCTCCATTTTCAGCCAATCGCCCGCGGATCAATCCATCGACCGGTGCAATCAATTTACCTCCTACATCCAAATTATAATTTGCCAATGCAAGACGGCTTTGTGCTTGGGCTAATTCTGCTTTTGCCGCTTTAATTTGATCTGGTCTTAGACCTGCTTGTAAGATGGCATATTGCGCTTTAGCACTTGCAAGCTCAGCAACTAGCCCATCATAAGTATATTTTGCTGTATCATAGTTTTGCTCGCTTGCGGATTGTTTTTTATAAAGATCGGTCATACGTTTTAAAGTTAACTTCGCTAATGCTACTTTACTTTCCAGTGCAGTTACGGCGGCTTTACCTTTTTCGATATCTTCTTTTCTAAATCCTGCTTTTGCTAAATCATAATTAGCTTGCGCTTGTTTTACGAGATCTTGGGCAGTATCACGCTCTAAAATGAGCGGACGCGGATCAAGAACACCCAAGATATCGCCCTTCTTCACCATCGTGCCTTCTTCTACATTCAATGTTTGAATCCGTCCTGGAATTTGAAAAGATAACGCAACCGTTCGCGTATCCACATTTCCCCATGCGCGATATGGCGGAGTTTTGGTACTAAAAAGATAAGCACAGATGAAGAATAAACAAATTAGAACCCCAATAAAAATGAGAAAGGCGAGCAGTTTTTTAGTCATTAAAATTCTCCTAAAAGATTTAGTGACGGCAAGAAAAGTCGATGTCTGAAATAACTAGCAATAACGTACTAAATACTACTCTTTTTTTGTACAAAATAAAGCAGTTAGCCTAAAAATCTCAAGGAAGGAAATAAATTTTACGGAAAATCGGGGCGTGAAATAAAAAAACCGCATAGGCTTACGCTTATGCGGTTGATAAAGAAATAATCTAAATTATTCTTGGGTTGCTTGAATTGCAGTTAAAGCAATGGTGTAAACGATATCGTCTACAAGTGCACCACGAGATAAATCGTTCACTGGTTTACGCATACCTTGTAACATTGGACCGATTGAGATTAAGTCCGCAGAACGTTGTACTGCTTTATAAACAGTGTTACCTGTATTTAGATCAGGGAATACGAACACTGTTGCTTGACCAGCTACTTTAGAGTTTGGTGCTTTAGCACGCGCAACATCTGCCATTACCGCTGCATCGTATTGTAGTGGACCATCAATAAGAAGATCTGGACGTTTTTCTTGTGCAATGCGAGTTGCTTCTTTCACTTTTTCTACGTCTGCACCGCTACCTGAAGTACCAGTTGAGTAAGAAATCATTGCAACACGTGGGTCGATACCAAATGCTTTCGCAGAATCTGCTGATTGGATTGCAATTTCTGCTAATTGTTCAGCTGTTGGATCTGGGTTAACTGCACAGTCACCGTATACCAATACTTGGTCTGGTAATAACATGAAGAAGATAGAAGAAATAATTGAGCTACCTGGTGCAGTTTTGATGATTTGCATCGGTGGACGGATTGTATTTGCAGTAGTGTGAACTGCACCTGATACTAAACCATCAACTTCGCCTGCTTCTAACATCATAGTACCAAGCACTACGGTATCTTTTAATTGTTCACGTGCAAGTTCTGGTGTCATACCTTTTTTCGCACGAAGTTCAACTAAACGAGCAACGTAATCTTCTTGTACTTTTGCAGGATCGATAACAGTGATACCTTCAACTAAGCTTACGCCTTGTTCTTTAGCAACACGTTCAACGTTTGCAGGATCTGCTAAAAGTACACATTCTGCAATACCACGCTCTGCACAAAGTACAGCTGCTTTAATTGTACGAGGTTCATCCCCTTCTGGAAGAACAATACGTTTATGCGCATTACGTGCAGCTTCAGTTAAGTTGAAACGGAATGCTGGCGGAGATAAACGCGCATCGCGTTGCATACCTGCTGTTAATGTATCGATTAAGCTTGCTGGTAAGTGTTTGCTGATGTATGCACGGATAGTATCAATGCGTGCCTTATCTTCTACTGGTACTTCAAGATTGAAGTTTTGTAATGCTAATGCAGTTTGCCAAGAGCTACCTTCAACGCGAACTACTGGAAGTGCGTTTGCTTCAAAGACTGGAGCGCAAAGTTTTTGTACGTCTTTTTCAAGTTTGAAACCGCCAGTTAATAGAATACCTGCTAATTTCACACCTTTGCTAACCATTAATGCTGCTGCAGTAAGAACATCTGCACGATCACCAGAAGTTACGATTAAGCTACCATCTTTAAAGTGTTCAAGCATATTTGGTAAGCTACGTGCACAGAACACGATGTTACTAATACGGCAATCAGCAATTGCGCCTTCATTGATAATGCTTGCATCTAAGTAATCTACGAGATCGATAGTACGAGTAGAAATGAGATCAGCATTCCAGTGAATAGCCGCAAGAAGTTTGATTGGGCTTTTCGCAAATACGTGTGAAAACTCTAATTCGCTACCTTGATTGTGTTGGTTAGTACCGAAAATTTCACTTAAATCTGGACGAGTACGGCAAGCATTATCTACAGGTGCGTTTACTTTATTTACGATCACACCAAGGATATCTGGGTTATTTTTACCACCAAATTCGCTTGCAATTGCTTCAACGCGAGTTTTTAATTCTTCCGCAGTGTCATCAAGTGGCGCAGCAACGAAGATCATATCTGCGTCAAGTGCTTGTGCCATTGCATAGTTTAATTTATTTGCGTAAGATTTTTTCGCAGTCGGTACAACACCTTCAATCACAACGACATCTTTGCCTTTGCTTAATTGTTGGAATTTATCAACAATTTTTTCCATTAAAACATCAGACTGATCATTTGCGATATATTGTTCCGCACATTCTAAAGAGAATGGTTCAACTGTTTCGATATCAGTTGTGGTACGAACAATCGCAGTACCGCGATCAAGCACATCTTCACAGCAACGTGGATCTGCGATAGGTTTCATAAAACCTAATTTTGCCCCTTTTGCTTCTAAAGATTGAAGTAATCCCAGGCTTATACTTGTTAAGCCAACCCCGTTACTAACAGGAATAAGAATAATCGTTCTTGACATAATAAAACCTTTTTTTGTTTAAAAAAGAAACTGCCGGCAGTGCCGACAGTTCTACATTATCTTTATTAGATGCAAAGTTTTGCTGTATCTTGTGCAATCACTAATTCTTCGTTAGTTGGAAGAACCATTGCTACTGGAGAATTGTCTGCAGTGATGATACCTTCGTTACCGAAGCGTGCTGCTAAGTTACGTTCTTCGTCTAATTTATAACCAAATACTGCTAAATGTTTTAAGGTTAATTCACGAACGTGTGCAGAATTTTCACCGATACCACCAGTGAATACGATTGCATCAAGTTTTTCACCGATAGCAACCATGTATGCGCCGATGTATTTCGCTAAACGGTAGCAGTAAACATCTAATGCACGACGTGCTGGTTCTTCTTTATCATAGTTATCTTCTGCGTAACGGCAGTCGCTAGTTACTTCAGTTAAACCAAGTAAACCAGATTTTTTGATTAAGGTTTCTTCGATTTGATCTACAGACATACCAAGATTGTTGTGCATGTAGAACATGATTGCTGGATCGATATCACCACAACGTGTACCCATTACTAAACCTTCAAGTGGAGTTAAACCCATAGAAGTATCGATACATTTACCATGTTTAACTGCAGAAACAGAACCACCATTACCTAGATGGCAAGTGATTACATTGATTTTATCTGCTGGGATATCTAAACGTTTTGCAGCTTCTTGGCTAACGAAGAAATGGCTAGTACCGTGTGCACCATAACGACGAACACCGTGATCTTTATAAAGAGAGTATGGAAGTGCATAAAGGAATGCTTCTTCAGGCATTGTTTGGTGGAATGCAGTATCGAATACAGCTACGTTGTTAGCTTTTAATTCTGGGAATGCTTTAAATGCTTCTTGAATACCGATTAAATGCGCTGGGTTATGTAATGGAGCAAATTGTGCTGCTTCTTCAATTCCTTTAAGCACTTCGTCGTTAATCACTACAGAAGAAGTATATTTTTCCCCACCGTGAACGATACGGTGACCGATAGCACCAATGCTATCTTTTAATTCTGCAGTAAGGATATTGTTTACGATAAAGTTTAATGCTTCGCTATGTGCCGCACCCGCGCCTAATTCAGCATTGCCTTTTTCGCCATTTAATTTCCATTTAATGCGAGCATCAGGTAAATAAAAAGCTTCCGCTAAACCTGATAAAAATTCTTCGCCAGTGGCAGGATCAAGGATCGCAAATTTTAAAGAAGAACTACCACAGTTAAGAATAAGAACTAATTTTTTAGACATACATAACCTACTTAATGAAGTTAAAAAGAACACCTAATTCCCTATAGGTATTAGATGGGTTGACAACAAAATTGTGGCGGGTAGGATACACCTTTTCAAAAGAAAAATAAATTATCTCGCGCCAAAACTGAAAAAAAGTGCTAAAAAAAAGTAAATTTTCTGTTAAATCTACTTAATTCCGGCGAGTCTTTTCCTCTTTCCTCTAGACAAAGGATGTATTATGCAATTTATTACGCGATTAAAACAAGGCGATATATATCTAAAATCTTGGCCTAATATCAAGCAATTAGGGCTCATTTTTCCAGAAGTTCGGATTATAAAAGCAACCCAGTTTGCGATTAAATTTATGCCATTTCTTGCAGCTTTTGCTATCGTTTGGCAACAAGTTTACGCAGCCCATGATAATACCGCACTTGCACTTGCCATTATCACTGCTCTTGTTGCATTAGGATTACCCATCCAAGGGTTATATTGGCTTGGAAAACGCGCCACCACTCCACTTTCCCCCATTACACAGGGATGGTACGATAAAATCGCGCAACAATTAGACAAAGAATTTAACATTTCTACCACGTTGCCTAGCGGACATCAGCCAAACTATCAAGATCTGGCAAATTTACTCAATAAAGCTAAAGAACACTTCAAGATTGATTTCTGGCAAGAAATCTAACGCCCCGATTTTCGGAAAAATTTATGTAAAAACCACGCCAGTAAGCGTGGTTTTTCGATTCCATCTCGGGAGGGTTACACCACCTCTACGCGCTCAAACGCTAAAACACGATTTTCGATTTTACGAAGAATAAAGGTAGCAATCCCAGTAATAACAAGATAAATGACGCCCGCTAAGCCGTAAATTGGTAAAGCGGCGTATTCTGTTCCGTAAAGTCTATCGGCATAGCCCATAATGTCCATTACGGTAATGGTTGACGCTAAAGATGTGCCTTTAAATACAAGGATAATTTCATTGCTGTAAGACGGTAAGGCGCGTTTTAATGCGTACGGAACAAGCACTTTTAAAGTTTGAAAACGGGATAATCCCAGTGCTGCACATCCTTCCCATTGTGATTGCGGTACGGCTTTGACTGCCCCATAGAATAATTGCGTCGAATAGGCGGCACTATTTAGCGCAAGCGTTAACATTGCACAAAACCATGCACTGGATAATAAATGCCAAGCAGGACTACGTACGATCCATTGAAATTGTCCTGGACCTGCATAAATCAGGAAAAATTGGACGAGTAATGGCGTGCCTGTAAATATCGTCACATAAATATTCACCAGCCCTTTTAGCATGCGATTAGAGGAGGCCAATACAAAAGTAAACAAAATCGCCAAACTAAATGCGATAACGAGCGCGCAAACCGTTAAGAGTAAACTGGTTGGAATCCCTCTTGCAATAAAACTTAAATAATCAAAATCCATCTTTGCAATTCCTATTCATAACAGTGTTTATCAAAACGCGTAAAATAACTTTCTAAACGTTTTATAATCGCTTGGCTAAATAAGGTAATGAGTAAATAAATTAATCCCACTACCACATACCAAGTAAAAGGTTGATGGGTCGAGGTAGTAATTAATTGGGCTTGACGAGTCAGATCCGTTACACCAATTAAAGATACCAAGGCCGTATCTTTTAAAAGCACTAACCATTGATTACTTAATCCTGGTAAAGCATGTCGCCAGACCTGTGGCAAAATAACATGGATAAACGTATAACCCTTGCTTAATCCTAATGCTTGTGCCGATTCCGACTGCCCTCGCGGAATAGCCTTCACCGCTCCACGTAGCGTTTGGCATGCGTACGAAGCAAAAATAATCCCAAGTGCAATAATCCCTGATGAAAAAGCACTTAATTCCAAATAATCACCAGAGATCATTTGAATCACTTCGGGCAAACCAAAATAAATTAAGAAAACCACTAAAATTTCTGGTAAGCCACGCAATAACGCCACAATAATCGAAAAAATTTTGTTAAATGTACGCCATTTGGTATCTTCTAACACAACAAAAATAATCGCTAAGACAAGCCCAAAGGCAAGCGAACATACAGCAAGGACTAATGTCATCAATAAAGCCGATGACATTAGCGGAAGATAATCAAAAAACATCATCTATTTAAACCATTGATCGTAAATTTTTTGGTATTCGCCATTTGCTTTAATTTGCGTAATACCCTTGTTTAATTGCTCAAGCAATGCAGTGTTATTTTTATTGACAGCTATCGCAAAACCGTTTCCAAAATATTTAGGGTCCGTTACTTTATCGCCAATAAAATGTAAGCCTTTTTGTGCCTTAACGGCATCTCCTAATGTTGAGGCATCCCCAAATACGGCATCAATCCGCCCTGTTGTGAGATCCAAAATTGCATCTTGAATACTTGCGTAAGATTTCATGTTATAGCGATCGCCCTGATTTTCGATATATTGCTGATAAGTAGTGCCATTCTGTACGCCTACATTTTTGACTTGAGCCATGGTTTCACCTGCTTTATTACCGATAAAAGCGGCGCCACCTGTATAATAGGGAACAGAAAAAGCCACTTTCCGCGCCCTTGCTGGTGTAATATCAATCGCTGAAATTGCAGCATCAAAACCACCACGATGACGGATTAAACTTGGAATAAGCGCGTCAAAAGGTTCATTCTTAAATGCACAGGTCGCATCAATTTGTTTACAGATTGCTTTCGCAATATCCACATCAAAACCGACAATCTCGCCTTTAACATTTGTACTTTCGAAAGGAGGATAAGTCGCTTCCATTGCAAAGGTAATATTTTGTGCAAATGCGGTTGCACTTGTTAACAATAATGTCGTTAATAATAATTTTTTCATCATAGGCTCCTAATCAGTTGAATGAGAGAGATAGTGTTTAAACGCTTCGGTTTGTGGGTTCATAAAGCAATCATGCGATCCTTTCTCTATAATATGTCCTTGCTCCATATACACGACTTGCGTGGCAATTTTACGGGCAACTCCCACTTCATGCGTCACAACGATTTGTGTAATCCCGAAACTTTTTAATTCTTCAATAATGGAAACAACTTGCGCAGTAATTTCTGGATCAAGTGCAGCAGTAGGCTCATCAAAAAGTAGCACTTTGGGTTTCATAATTAATGCACGTGCAATCGCCACCCGTTGTTGTTGCCCACCCGATAAATGTAAAGGATAACGATCTGCAAACTGTTCAACACGCAAACGCTTTAACAAAGCCATGGCTTCTTTCTTCGCTTCATCTTTACACATGCCCAATACCTTCATCGGTGCTTCAATTAAATTTTGCATAACGGTAAGGTGAGGCCATAAACAGTATTGCTGAAAAACCATTCCTACTTCTTTACGTAATTGCTGAATATCTTTAGAAAGGGTTTTATGCGCGGTGACATTAAATTCACAACCCGCAATTTTAATTTCACCCGATGTAGGTTTTTCTAATAAATTAAGCGTACGAATTAGCGTACTTTTCCCCGCCCCACTCGGTCCAAGCAATACCATGACATCACCACTATCCGCATGCAAATTGATATCAAACAATGCCTGATTGTTGCCATAAAAAAAATTTAAGTTTTTAATGCTAATTGCCATCTTATTTGGTTACTCATTTTGTAAAAGTGAAAAAATATTACATATTCATGAATATTTATGCAATAAATTTTTATTCATTTTTCTGATTTTTTATTCATTTTTTCTTTTAATCAAAAAAAATGCCCTGATCGCACGATCAGGGCATTTTAAGAGTAAACCTATCAACAGTTTATTTAGATTATTTTCTCGCCAAAGGTGGAACAAAGCAGATACCCATGTCCCAAGGTTGTTCGATCCAAGTATCTTGCGGGATATCAATAACGTATTCGTCCACTAATGATTTACCTGCTGGTTTTGCAAATACAGACACAAAACGTGCATTTG
Organism: Actinobacillus sp.; assembly: GCA_020026155.1. Taxonomy (GTDB): domain Bacteria; phylum Pseudomonadota; class Gammaproteobacteria; order Enterobacterales; family Pasteurellaceae; genus Actinobacillus_C. The sequence continues at coordinate 59,687 of JAHHQX010000006.1, forward strand.
GATAAATTTCACGAATAGCACGTGCAGTATTTCCAGTATCCACTAAATCATCAACAACGATAAAGCCTTCCCCACCATTTTCTACTTGTGCAGCATGAAGCACATTTAATTCACCTTGTTTATCATGCTCATAGCTTGCGATACATACAGTGTCGATATGACGTAAGTTTAATTCACGCGCTAATACCGCAGCTGGGAATAAGCCGCCACGGCTCACAGCAATAATGCCTTTCCATTGGCTAGCTGGCATTAGACGTTCAGAAAGTTTGCGGGCGTGCATTTGGAACATATCCCAAGTAACGATATATTTTTCGCTCATAATTCACCTTAAGTTTTTTATAAATAGTATTACGTGTAAATAAAATTGCCGTAGGATAACCCGAATTTGTTTTTTATGCTATTATTTTAGGGATTTTTATCAAAATTTTTATATTCTCTTAATAAGGCAGGATAAAAATGTCAGAAATTAAACAATTACAACCACAATTAGTCTGGAAATGGTTTGCCGATATTTGCAGTATTCCACATCCGTCTTACCATGAAAATGAACTTGCTACTTTTATCGTAAATTGGGCGAAATCGAAAGGTCTTTTCGCTGAACGTGATGAAGCGGGTAATGTTCTTATTCGTAAACCAGCAACTAAAGGCATGGAAAACAAACGTGGCGTGATTTTACAAGCACACGTTGACATGGTGCCTCAAAAAAATGAAGCGACCGTGCATGATTTCCAAAAAGATCCGATTAAAGCCTATATTGATGGGGAATGGGTAACCGCTGAAGGCACGACATTAGGTGCAGACAACGGAATTGGGATGGCCTCTGCCCTCGCTATTCTCGAAAGTGATGTACCGCATCCTGACATTGAAGTATTACTCACAATGTCTGAAGAAACTGGTATGGAAGGTGCTGTTGGTTTGCGTCCAAATTGGTTAACACATGATTTAATGATTAACCTAGATACTGAAGAAAACGGTGAAATCTATGTAGGATGCGCTGGTGGGGAAAATGCAAACATTAGCTTACCATTTACTACTGAAGCAAACACTTTTGCACACCACTATCAATTCAGTTTAAAAGGATTACGTGGCGGACACTCTGGATGTGATATCCATAAAAACCGCGGCAATGCGATTAAAATGATGGTGCGCTTCCTTGCAGAATTCCGTTGTGCTCATCCAGAATTTGACTTTACCCTAAGTGAAATCCGTGGCGGGACTATCCGTAATGCTATCCCACGCGAAGCTTTTGCAAGTATCGCATTCAATGGCGATGTAGCAATCTTAGAAAAAGCCGTCGCAGACTTTACCAACACGGTTGCTTCTGAATATGCAGCGACTGAAGAAAATATGGAAATTGCGTTAACAAAACTTGACGCAGTAAAAGACGTTTTCACCCCAGCCTCTGCCCGCAAAATCATTGATACCCTCAACGTATTACCTTGCGGTGTGATGCGTCAAAGTGATGCAGTCAAAGATACTGTTGAAACATCATTAAGCATTGGTGTTCTTCGTATGGAAGGGAATGCAGTCGTTGGTACCATTCTTATTCGTTCACTTATCGAAAGCGGTACGGTTCAAATCCGTGGTCAACTTCAATCACTGATGGATTTAGCAGGCGGTGAAGTGAAATTCTCTGGCTACTATCCAGGTTGGACACCACAACCAGATAGCGAACTCCTTGCTTTAACCAAAAAACATTATGCAGATGTATTAGGCGAAGCACCTGCGATTAAAGTTATCCATGCTGGTTTAGAATGTGGTTTATTGAAAAAACACTATCCAAATCTTGAAGTCGTGTCTATCGGACCAACCATTCGTAATGCACACTCACCTGATGAAAAAGTTCATATTCCTGCAGTAGCAACTTACTGGGATGTTTTAACCCGTTTATTAGCTAACATGGCGGATAAATAAATTTAAAACATAAAAAACACGCCCCGATTTTCATAAAAATTTTTACGAAAATTGGGGCGTAATATTTTTCCAATTTCTTTTTTAGCCTTTGTTCATTAAGACTTTAGCGGGTGGAATTTGGGCCGCTCGACGAGCAGGATAAAGACTTGCAACTAAGCTCAATACTAGTGCACAGATAAACACCAATCCGACATCTTGCCAATGTAATTCGCTTGGCATGAAATCAATAAAATAGATACCGCCTGACAAAAATTTGTGGTGAATCAAATGTTCCAACCCTTTGATTAAGTTAGTTAAATTAAGGGAAACGAGGACACCTAGGATAATCCCTGCCACGCAACCTTTTAATCCAGCTATTAACCCATAATAAATAAAAATCCGCCGGATAAAACGACTATTCGCACCAAGTGTTCTTAATACGGCAATATCCCCTTGTTTATCTTTTACCGCCATAATGAGCGTAGATACAATGTTAAAACAGGCAACGGCAATAACTAAAGCCATTGCTAAATACATTACCATACGGATAAGGCGAATATCGTGGTACATATATCCGAACTGCGCCATCCAAGTTTGTGCTTGCAATCCTTGCGGATAGGTCTGTAATTGTGGATAGCGAATTTGATTTGCTAAGAATGGCTGCTGAACTTTGAGTTCTACACCTGTGGCTTGAGTTTTGGTATAGCCTAAAAGTGCTTGCGCTTCATCTAAGCGCATTAAAGCATAAACATAATCCAATTGACCGTGTAACTGTAAAATACCCGCAACTTTTAAGCGAATTTCTTGAGGCTGACTCAGCTGTTGTGTGGTATTTTTTTGTGCTAATAACAAACTAATCCAATCTCCCGCTTTGACATGCAATGCTTGTGCGATGCCTGCCCCCAGAATCACACCTCCTTCGGTTTTAAAAGTTTGCCATCCATTATCCAATACAAAATATCGTAATCGGCTCACCTGTTCTTGCGATTGCGGATCAATACCTCGGACTTGTGCCACTTTAAGATGCGTACCATTTTCGAGCAACCCTTGAAAACTCACATAAGGAGCAGAAGCTACAATTGATTTGTTACGTTGTAACACACTTTGTAGTTGCGGATAATTTTCTATTGGTTGAGATTCTGGACCAAAAGCATAACTTGTAATTTCAACTTGAGGCACGACCGATAAAATCCGTTGATTCAACTCTTTTTCAAAGCCATTCATGGCACTCAACCCAATGATAAGCACGGCTACACCAAGGGCAATACCAATCATAGAAAACCAAGAGATTAAGCTGACAAGATGGCTTTTTCTGCCTTGTTGATAGCGCCAACTGATGGCAAACGCATTTTTCATTCTACGTGTTCCCCTAGAATGCCGTCACGCATCATTAAGCGACGTGGTAATTTATTAGCTAATTGTGTATCGTGTGTCACCAATAAAAATGCCGTATTCTGTTCACGATTTAATTTTTGTAATAATTCAAAAATACCCTCGGTTGTCTTATGATCAAGGTTACCTGTCGGTTCATCGGCAAGCACCAATGCTGGGTTATTAACCAAAGCTCGAGCAATCGCAACACGCTGGCGTTCACCGCCTGATAGCATGGCTGGCTTATAATGCATACGATGCGCTAATCCTACTGCTTTCAAAAGCTCTTCAGCGCGCGCTTTCGCCTCTTTTTTATTTTTTCGTCCAATTAACATTGGCATCATGACATTTTCAAGCGCCGTAAAATCCATCATAAGATGATGAAATTGATAAACAAACCCAAGATGCTCGTTGCGTAATTGGGCTAATTTTTCATCATTATTCGTCTGTAATGATTCACCCAGTAATAAAACATCTCCCTCTGTGGCTTGCTCTAAACCACCTAATATATGCAGTAACGTACTTTTCCCCGAACCCGAGCTTCCTAAAATAGCAATCATTTCGCCTTTTTTAATGGAAAAATTCACATCATGCAAAATTTGTGTTTTTTCATCACCACTTTGAAATGTTTTACTGACATGCTGACAATCTAATAATTTTTCTGAATTCATCTTTTATCCTTATTCATCTCGCAATGCACGAGCAGGTTGTACTTTAGCTGCTCGATATGCAGGATAAAGTGTTGATAATAAATTAAATAATAATGCACAGATCACAATAATAACGATCTGTAATGGCTCAACGAGTGTTGGTAAATAAAGCCCATCTGGCATAATCATTTGCCAAATTTTTTGAAAATTAGCCGCAATGAGCGTGCCAATTAATGTTCCCCAACATGTACCATTAATACCGACTAGCAGCCCTTGCCAAATAAAAATTTGCCTAATTTTACGGCGTGTTAAGCCCTGCGTTTGCAAAATGGCAATTTCATTTTTCTTATCCACCACCATTAAACTTAATGATGTTAGAATATTTGAAATAGCGACAATAATAATGAGGCTCACAAGCAATCCCATCATATTTTTTTCCATTTTAACCGCTTGGAAGAACTCGCCACGTTGTTCACGCCAATCGTGTAACTGCCAGGTTTTAACTTGACTTAATTCATTTCTCACGTCTTGGACTGCGAATGGATCACGTAAATATAATCTAAACCCTTTTACTTGCGTTGGTAAAATTCGCATTAATCGACCAATATCTGAAAGATTGGTAAAGACTTGTCCCTGTTCCGAAACATCGGGGGCATAATAAATGCCACTGACAGTAAATAATCGCTCAACAGGTATTTGCCCAAACGGCGTATATTGACTGTAATCTGTCAACATTACTCGTACCTTATCGCCCACTTGTAAATGCGTCCGATCGGCTAATGAGGCACTGATTAATAATTTAAATTGTTTAGGTGGTAAGAGATTATTTAGATTTTCACGCGAAAATTCTATAAGTTGTGGCGCATCGCTAAATTGACGAATCCCAATTATTTGAGCGGCAGTAATATTTTCTGGCGTTTGTAAGATCACATTATCTTGATTAATTGGCACCACTTTTTGAACCTGCGGTGCCAATGTCAATATTTGCTTTTCAATTGTAGCCGTATCTTTCAGTAAAAAAGGCGTTTTACTTTCCACCAGCATATGCGGTAATCCTGCCAAACGTTGCACTTTTTGCATATGCTCTAATCCATTCATAACTGAAAGAACAATAATTAAAGCCATCACACCAAGCGCAATACCGATACTTGCAAGGCGAGTAATTAATTTACCAAATCGGTCGCTACTTTTGGTTTTCCAATAGCGTAAGGCAATGTAAAGAGAAATAGGTAGTTTCATAAAAAATCTCAAAAAAATGGCGAATATATCTATCCGCCATTTAGGTTGTATCTCATCTCATTAATTCATATTAGCAACAAAGGCTTCTAAATTATGATGAATTTTTTGTACTAAAGTTTCTACCGCACGCTCAGCAGCCCAAGCAACATGTGGCGTTAACACTAAATTAGGCAGACGTTGGGAAGCAACAAATAGTGGATTATCCGCAGCAGGCGGTTCTTGTTTTAAAACATCTAATGCTACACCACCAATTTTGCCATTTTCTAACGCATACAGTAGCGCATCCTCATCAATTAATCCCCCCCGTCCCGTATTAATTAACATTGCAGTAGGTTTCATTAATGCCAATGTTTCAGCATTAATCAAATTCTCTGTTTCGGGCATAAGTGGGCAATGTAAACTTATGACATCCGCTTCTTTAAGTACGTCCTCAAACGCGACATATCCTGATCGAACTCGCATAGCGTAACGATGTTCTGCAAAAATCACTTTCATCCCTAACGCTTCAGCTAAACGGGCTACTTCTTTCCCAATGCTACCTTTACCAATAATCCCGAGGGTTAAGCCACGAATATTTTGAATTGGGTAATCAAAATAACAGAATTGGGGACTTTGTGCCCACTTACCTTCACGCTGATCAGCATACCAATTCATTAAATTTCGTTTAAGTAAGAAAATCATACTAATCACATGTTCAGCAACACTTTCTCGGGAATAATCGGTGACATTTTTCACTTCAATTCCTAAATCTTTTGCCGCGTTCAAGTCAACATTATTCATACCAGTGGCCGTAATAGCAATGAACTTTAACTTAGGTAATTGAAGTAAGATCTCACGATCTAAAGGCACTTTACTGGTGATAATGATATCGGCATCCTGCGCACGTTCAATAATTTGTTCGCGCGCAGTTTTATCATATTCTACCCAATTATGTAAAAAAGTAGGTCTTGGGATATTTACATTCGCAGGTAATGAAGTGCGATCTAGAAAAACAATATCTAACATTGTGTTTGCTCCTATTAATATATGCGTGCCATCCTGGCTCTTACCTAGTGTAGCACGCCCTATCTCCTTTCTTTTTGTTACGCCTCAATTTTCAATAAATTTTTTCGATTATTAGGGCGTATTTTACTTAAGAAAGGTTTTCAAGTCCCCATTGATAAAGCTGATTTTTCTTCACATCACATAGTTCTGCTGTAATGGCAGCCGCTTTTTTAAGCGGGAGTTCTTTAACTAAAAGGGCCAATGCTTTCTGTGCATTCGCAGGAATTTCTGCCGTTTGTTCTGCAGGCTTCCCTTCAACGATGACTACCATTTCCCCTTTAGTACGATTAACATCTTCTTCTAACCATGGAATAAGCTTGTCAAAACTATCGCCAACAATTGTTTCCCATGTTTTTGTCAATTCACGTGCTAAAACAACATAGCGCTCACCACCAAAAATAGTTTTCATATCGGCTAAAGTTTGTAAAATACGATGTGTAGATTCATAAAAAATCATTGTACGCGTTTCATCTGCTACCGCATTTAAACGATCTAGACGTGCTTTACTTTTTGCGGGTAAAAATCCCTCAAAACAGAATCTATCTGAGGGAATACCTGCAGCAGACAGCGCCGTAATTGCAGCGCATGCTCCTGCTAATGGCACCACTTTGATGCCTGCTTGTCGGCAAGCGCGAACAAGATGGAAACCAGGATCACTAATTAAGGGTGTGCCCGCATCTGAAACAAGTGCAATATTGCTGCCTTGGGATAATTTTTCAACGAGTGCAGCTGCTTTTTGTTGTTCATTATGATCGTGCAAAGCAAAAAACGGTTTTTTAATTCCATAATGTGAAAGAAGTAAGCCTGAATGCCGTGTATCTTCTGCTGCAATCAAATCTACTTCTTCAAAAATTTGTAATGCACGTTGCGTAATATCTTGTAAATTCCCGATTGGGGTGGGAACAATGTATAAAATTCCAGCTGTTTTTTGCATAATTCCTTCGCTTTTATTTGCTTTTAGTCTATTAGACAAGTAAGATCTTTACCTTAAATTCGTTAAGGAGAAAATGCCGTTATGCTATCACATCGTAAATCCTTTAAACATCTTTTAGCACCGATTTCTTTGAGTCTTTTTTTAGCAGGGTGTGGTAACCTCAATTACCTATTCGATAATTCTGCTGATTTACTATCTCAAGAAGCGACAGCTAATTCAGATTATTATTTACGTCATAGTATGCAAACGCAAGACGTTACTATACGCAATGATTATAAATTATTGGCTGCTCGTGCTATGTTACATGAAAACAAATTTGCACAAGCTCAAGGTTTATTAACTGGTTTGCAAGGTCTGAATTCAGAACAATCTTTAGATAAGACATTGATTCAAGCGCGTTTAGCAACCCTATTAAACCATACTGATAAAGCACAACAATTATTACAACAAGTGAACTTTTCTGGTCTAACAAATAATCAAAAAGTACGCTTCTTGCAAATTACGGCAAAAATTCAACAAGCCCAGAATAATACCCTTGCCGCAATTAATTCATTAATTCAAGCTGATGCTTATCTTTCTGGTGGCACCGCTCATCAGCAAAATAACGATGCAATTTGGTCTGTTTTACGTAAAACCGATCCAAATATCATTCAAAATGCAATGAGCAATCCAGAAAACCCACCCGTATTACAAGGTTGGTTAGCGCTTGCAGATCTCTACAATAAAAATATTCATTCACCAGAAAGCCTACGTCAAGGGTTGCAGACTTGGCGCAATAACTATGGTATGCAAGTTACCGATGACCTTTTACCATCAGAATTAAAAGGTATCCTTAATTACCAACATGTAGATATCAAAAATGTTGCTCTTCTTCTGCCATTAAGTGGCAACGTGCAGTTAATTGGTCAAACTGTAGAAAAAGGCTTTGATGCTGCAAGTAAAAATACGGGCGTACCCGTTACCGTTTTCGATACAATGAAAATGAGTATGTCTGATATTATGGATCAAGTTAAAGCGCAAGGTATTACAACGGTTGTCGGTCCATTATTAAAACAAAATGTGGATCAATTAGTGAGCCATCCGCGTTGGACATCTGGATTACAGGTTCTTACCTTAAACTCAACGCAAGATGATCCAGCTCTCGCTCAAGTTTGTTACTTTGGGTTAGCGCCAGAAGATGAGGCCCGTGCTGCAGCTGATAGAATGTGGCAACAAAATGTCCGTCTACCGCTCGTGCTTGTGCCTCAAAACAATTTAGGTCAGCGCATCGCGACAGCATTTAATACTCGTTGGCAAGCGCTTGGGGGTAATGATACGGAAGTGTCCTATTATAATGATGCAGATGATCTACGCCCAATTTTTGTGAAGGCATTAGGGATTATTGAAGTTTCCAAAGATGCCAAAAATGCGGCAACTGCTCCACGTTCACGCCAAGATATTGATCCAAGCTTTAAACCAATTGATGGTGTTTTTGCATTAGGAAATAACACGCAACTTGGTAATATTAAAAATGCACTTGATAATACCAATGTTGCTATTCCGTTATTTACTACCTCACGTATTAATTCACCGAACAATCTTGGTACTTATCGCTTATCCATGAATGGCACTCAATTTACCGATTTGCCACTATTTAGCCAAGGAAATTCAGCCCAATTCCAACAAATTCTCCAAGCAAGTAAAGGCGACTATTCTCTTATGCGTCTTTATGCAATGGGAGAAGATGCATGGACAATTATTAATAATATGAATGCCCTTCGTACGATTACAGGATTCCATGTACAGGGATTAACTGGCAATTTATCTGCAAATTATGGTTGTCATATTAACCGAGATATGACGTGGTATTCTTACAAAAATGGTGCATTAGTTGTTGCGGATAATAATCCAATGCCTGTTACATCGGTTACCCAAACCGATGCTTCAGGGGAAACTTCTCCTCTCCCGGAGAGTAGCACACCATCCACAACTGGGAATTCTACGTTGACAAATGATATTGCAACCGTCACCAATGCAATAAATGGTGATAAAAATCAGACAAATTCTGCCGATCAAAATATGTTTCAAGCATATTAATCTGCATAAATTTTTATGATTTTTGAGGCGTGCTAACATGTTTGCTACGTTAAATAAAAGGCTTCATCGTCAACAAGGTAAGTTTTTTGAAAATGCCGCTCGACGATATTTAGAACGTCAAGGGTTACGTTTTCTGGAAGAAAATGTCGCTTTTAAAGGCGGTGAGCTCGATCTTATTATGCTAGATGGTGAAACCTTTGTTTTTGTAGAAGTTCGTCAACGTAGTCATACTCAATTCGGCTCTGCGATTGAAAGTGTGGATAACCGCAAGCAAGCTTGCTGGCTCCATGCAGCAGAGCTTTGGTTAGCTCAAAAACAACTTAGCTTTGAAGACGCAGATTGCCGTTTTGATCTCATCGCATTTGGGAAAAATGTCCATGACATGGAGTGGTTACCAAATTTTTTAGATGATTAATCTTTTAAATACCCCTGTTAGTAGAATTATAGAAATATGTTAGAAAAAATTAACCATCTTTACGCAGAGAGTATCCAAAGTCAGATTTCAGCCTCAAAACTTCTTCCAGAAGTGATCGTAAGCGCTGCCCAGACTATGGTAGATACTTTATTAAATGAAAATAAGATTATTGTTTGTGGACAAGGTCGTGCTTATGCCAATGCACAATTCCTTGTAACTAATTTACTCCACAAGTATGAAATTACTCGACCAAGCTTTCCGGCGGTACTACTATCCTTAGATGGCGTCCTCGCTTCCGCAATTTATGCTGATAATTCAGAGGATAATCTTTTTCTCCGTCAATTTGAAACAGTCGCAGAAGGCGGTGATTTACTGGTGGTATATGCGCCGTGTGGCAATGAAAATCACCTTTTTAATTTAATGCATTGCGCAAATAACCGTGAATTACGTATTATTGTTCTAACGGGTAGTAATAATGATCATGTGAAAGGTTTTTTAACCGAGCAGGATTTGGAAATATCTGTCCCAGCACACAAAGAAAGTCGCATATTAGAGCAACATCTTTTTATTACGAACAGCTTATGCGAATTAATTGATTACTCGTTGTTCGCACATAATATGTAATTCTCTTAATGACCTCTATTGGAGAACTTTATGAAACGTAAACTTAACTCTTGCCTTATTATTCTTGGCTCTGCAATGGTATTACAAGCCTGTGTGCCAGCTGCAATTATCGGTGGTACAGCGGTAACAGGTAAAATCATTAATGATCCTCGTTCACTCAAAACACAATTAAGCGATGATGTCCTCGAACATCGAGTTATGGTTGCGTTAGGTAAAGATCCTCAATTAAAAAAAGAAGCAAGAATTGATGCCGTATCTTATAATCACGATATTCTGCTAGTAGGGCAAGTTCCTTCGGAAGAGTTAAAAGCACAAGCTGGGAATATTACACGTGGCGTACAATACGTTCAGGCAGTTTATAATGAACTATTAGTAAATCAGCCTATTTCAGCTAGCCAAGTGCTTACGGATGTGCGTATCACGTCTGAAATCAAATCAAAACTTCTAGTTACACCAAATGTAAATAGCACAAACGTTAAAGTAATTACCGAAAATGGTAATGTTTACCTCATGGGAAATGTACTCGCGGGTCAAGCAAAAATTATTGTAAATATTGCACGCCAAATTTCTGGTGTTAAACAAGTTTTTAACGCGATGCGTATTGTTTCCAATTAAATTAGTTTTCGCATCTTCATGCAAAAAAAAATGCCAATGTATAAATTGGCATTTTTTATTTATCTTAAATTTCTTATTCTGGCATGTTCTCTTTACGACGATAAGTCGCAACTGCATTCATAAATAATGCAATTAATACCCCAACGACACCACCAGCAACAGTTCCTGCAACAACGATAATTGCACGTTTAGGTTTAGTACGCGATACCGGATAACTTGGCGCATCTTGGTACGTGTATGTTTGAAATTTAACAGGCTTATCATTATCCGTTAATTTCATCAATGCCTCTAACTGTGCTTTAATTTGATAATAGCGAGTTGGATAAACATATGGAGAGGATTTTAGACTTTCTAGTTGAGCCATTAGGTTTTTTTCTCCTAACATAAAGAGAAGATTATCATCAAGTAACGGGTTAACGCCAACGTGTCCGTTTGTTTCTCCAACCAACTGATAATTTTTAATTCCTGCTTTCTTAGCAATTTGTAAAGCTTGTTCTAAAAGTTGAATTTTATTCTCTTTTGCAGCTTTCACATTCTCTTGAATTCGTTCAATTTCTAGTTCCAGTCCTGCATGCAGATCATTAACCCGAGCTACCTGGTTTTCAAAAATATTTTGTTTGGCATAATGGTCAGCATTTTCAATCAAACCACTAAGCAATTTTTGAGCCACTTCAGGTGTTGAACCACTGAATGAGACGGTAATCCCATTAAATGCGACAGGTACATCTTTTGGATCAAATTTATTAATCTTAATATCTTTAAATAACTCATTTAATATTTGATGTGGGTTCTTACCTTGCTTAATAGCATCTTTATAGTAATCAGTCTGTTTCAAATAAAACATTTGGTATTCTTTAGATAACAATACATTTTTAAATTTATCAAATAACCAACTTTGATCAAATAAGTAAGAAGGTAGTTTAGTATACTGGTTTCCTATGGAAGTATACTGCTGAATCTGTCCTAAATAATTGACGATATTTTTCATCTGAGGTACAGTTACTACCGCAGTAGAGGTCCAAACTTGTGGGGTGACAAAAACATATCCAATACTCGCAATTGCAAAAACAATTGCTGTCCAAATAATTGTCCATTTACGCTTCCATAAAGAGAACATAAGTGCAACTAAATCAATTTCATCGTCTTGATTCACGACATTATTGCTCGGTTGGGTCATCATTACACCTTTTTAAATCAAAAAATAATACAAATTTCAAAGAGTAAAATTCTACCACTTTTCATGCTAGAACTTCACTCTTTTTTATTAATATTTGCGGGAATATTCGTTTTTAGTAAATTTTTGTAAACGATATTTTTGTAGAATCTGATGGTAATAATCGTAGATTAAAACATTTTCCACATAATTCCGGGTTTCACGGTACGGGATAGTGGCAACAAATTCTGCCATACTCAATTTCCCATTACTTTTAGCTAACCATTTATCTACACGATGCGGACCAGCATTGTATGCAGCTGAAATTAAGATACGATTATTGCCATATTTACTATACAGATCTTCTAAATGTTGCACACCTAGCATGATATTTGTTTTCGGATCAAATAATTGTTGCGGATAACTGTAATTCAATTTTTGCTTTTGAGCGGTCATCTTCGCGGTGCTTGGAATCAATTGCATTAATCCATATGCATTAGCATGTGATTTAACTTGTGGTCGCCATGCACTTTCTTGGCGCGCTATTGCCATAGCAAACGTGCGACGGATATTTTTATCTTTTAAATAAAGATTAAACCAAGGTATATAAGCTTCTGGCAAGCGAAGTGGTAAATATCCCCACGCCTTAGCTAAAATTGTCGCTTCAACCTGCAAATCGTACCATTTTTCTTTTTCAGCATAATGTGCCATTGCAAGTTTTTCTTTATCTGACATCTTAGAAAGTAATCTCGCCCAAGCTAAGGCAGCAAAATGATTTTCTTTCATAAAATGTAATTCACGAATAATACCTAATTCTTTTTCTTGCTGATGCGTTAAATGGAATTTAAAGCCTTTAAAATGTTCCATCGGCGGACGATAAGTCATATCAAGCATTTGTGCAGAAAGCATTGGATAAAAACCACGATATTTCGTTAATCGATACCAGATTTTATGTGCTTCCGTGCGCTGATGCTTATATTTTAATAAACCAAAACCACGCCAGAATTCCCATTCCGCTTTATGTTGGGTCGCTGGCGATAAATGCGCTATCCATGGTAATGGATCGGTATTATTTCGCAAAGCTACTCGGATACGACGCTCAAATAATGCATCATTTTTTAACTTCATTAAAGTATGATCGCGCCATGCCATAATGTTTGTATCAGTACTATCAAAGAAGTGCTGAACGAGTAATTTTTCCCATGCTTTTTGTTCAGTTTCGGATAATTTAAAACCTTTTGCCCAATGTTGAAAGGTATCAAACGTCACATTTTGTGGAAGTTGTGTCGTTGGTAATGAACGAACTAATCTTGGGAACATGACTAAAATCAAATGTTTATTTTTGATAGGATCTTTCATTAATTGCGTCGCACTTAACCTACTCTTTTCATTTAATAAAATCATTGGGTTTTGTACAAGTTGTAAATATGTATTCAAGATCTGTTGGGTCTGTGCGGATTTAGCTTGTTTTATTAAGTGACGTAATAAACCTTGATTAAAACGTTGAAACGCAAGCTTTCCTCGCTCTAATAAAAGCTGATTAGATAAATGGCCACTTTGTGCCCAAACTAATAAAAGTGGATCACAACTTACCGGTAAACTATGCCCTGTTAGCCATAATTTATCTAACGCGCTCACCATACTCGGTGTCAAAGTATGTTCTACTTGTTGTTGAGCTTGTAAGACTAGACATTGAGAATAAGTATTCTTCGGTAAATTTGCACGATTAGCATAAATTGCTGACCAATTTTTATATTTAACTTGTTGATTCAACCAACGTTGTTCTATTGGACGAATAGATAAAAATGAAGGGAGTCTTTTTTGTAAGGAAGTGATTTCTTGTAAAGTAAGATTAGGTTTCTGCAATAACCATCTGTATTCAGCAAAGGGATAAAGTTCATACCCTTTAATATTGTTTAATAATTGCTGAATTTTAAGGCTCATGTCCTTTTTTTGTGGGGTCGTCAACAATTTTTCTAGCTCATTATACTGTTGTCGATAAAACGCTAATTGCGAATGAGTAATAACATGAGCAGAGGTATGATGAGGAACTTCATTAGCAAAAGCGGGGATAAAAAAGAATAATGAACTTAAACAAGGAGCAAGAATTTTAACAGGTAAGGTGAAATGATTTTTTACAGCGCTCATTTTTAAGTCGTCCTCCTAATAGCATCGTGGTTATGTACAATTCGCTTAGCCTACAGCAGGCTAAGCGAATAATTAGTTATGCTCTACATGGTTAAGGTAACTCTTCAATGGCTTCCTTATCAACTTTTTGTACGAGCATATGTTCACGTTTCAATCCTAAATCTAAAGCAATACTAATTGCAATATAGATTGTGGAATAAGTACCAAATGCGATCCCCACTAGCAATGCGAGTGAGAAGCTATGGATAGATGGTCCCCCAAATAGGAACAAAGCAATAACCGTAAACAAAGTAGTAATAGAAGTCATTAACGTACGCGCAAGTGTTTGAGTTAATGAAATATTCACGATTTCTACTGTATCAATACGGCGAATTTTACGGAAATTTTCACGAACACGGTCAAACACAACGATACTGTCGTTTAATGAATAACCCACAACCGATAAAATTGCAGCCACAAAGGTTAAATCCATTTCAATTTGAAAGAAGGAAAAAACCCCTAAGGTTACGATAACGTCATGCGCCAAAGCAATAACTGCCCCAGCACCTAAACGCCATTCAAAACGTACTGCAATATATACAAGCAACATGAGTAATGTTGCAAAAGTCGCGTAAATTGCACTATCGGTTAAATCCTTACCCACATTTGGTCCAACAAACGCTACGCTTTCAATTTTAATATGCGGATCTACGTTCGTTAGCATTAACTGAATACGATTACCAATTTTCGCATTACCTGCTGAAGCAGGTAAACGAATCATAACATTTTTTGCATCCCCCATTGTTTGCACAACAGCGCCATCAATATGGTTATCACGTAAAATGGTACGTACTTTTTCTAAATTAGCAGGTTGTGAAAATTGGGTTTGAACAACTGTACCACCAGTAAAATCTAGTCCCCAGTTAAACCCTTTAATACACATACATACAACGCACAAACTTGTAAGAATGATTGAGAAAGCGTACGCAAACTTTCTATATTTCATGAAATTCACAAGTTTAAAAGGTAAAACGACACCTTTATATCTGTGAATTTCGTTATTGCGATTAAATAAGCCCACGATACATTCCTTTAAATAGATAATTTCTTAACACGTTTACCACCATATACCCAGTTTGCAAGCATACGGGTACCAGTAATTGCAGTAAACATTGAAATAGCGACACCAAGAGAAAGTGTGATCGCAAAACCCTTAACAGGTCCAGTTCCGATCGCGTATAACACCACACAGGTTAAAATTGTTGTTAAGTTCGCATCGAAAATACTACTAAATGCACCGCTATATCCTTCATTGATTGCTTGCTGTACAGAACGTCCATTTCGAATTTCTTCACGAATCCGTTCAAATATCAGCACGTTCGCATCCACAGACATCCCTACTGATAATACGATACCTGCGATCCCTGGCATAGTTAATGTAGCACCTGGCAGTAATGACATAAGTCCTACGAGCAATACCATATTCGCAATTAACGCAAGATCAGAGAATAATCCAAATAAGCGGTAATATACCAACATAAAGAGAATGGTGATACCTAAGCCCCATAAGCCTGCTTCTAGACCTTGAGCAACGTTTTGTGCTCCCAATGATGGTCCCACTGTACGTTCTTCAACAATTTGAATCGGTGCAGTTAAAGCCCCTGAACGTAATAAAACCGCAAGATTTTGAGCTTCTGCTGGACTATCAATACCAGTAATTTGGAACTGATTACTAAAGCGTCCTTGAATAGTTGCGACGTTAATTACTTGCTCATGTTTTTCAAGGATTGGTTTACCAGATGCGTCTTTTTTACCGCTATCTTTATATTCTACATATAAAGTTGCCATTGGTTTGCCTAGATTAAGTTTGGTGGTTTCCGCCATAATTGCACCACCTTCATTATCTAAAGTAACATTTACATCTGGACGACCAGTTTGTTGGTCAGAACCCGCACTCGCATTCGTAATATGTTCACCACCAAGGACAGCACGGCGATAAAGTACAACCGGTCGACCATTCTTGTCATATTTAATTTCAGAGTCTGCGGGAACAAGTCCATGCATCGCCGCATCTAAATTCGCATTCTGATTAACAAGATGGAATTCTAATGTCGCAGTCGCACCTAATATTTCTTTTGCACGTGCAGTATCTTGAATACCCGGTAATTCCACAACAATACGATCTGCACCTTGACGCTGAATAACAGGTTCTGCCACACCAAGTTCTTCAACACGACGACGTAAGATACTTAAGTTTTGTTCAACCGCATGATTACGCTCTTCCACCAACGCGTTTTCTGAAAGTGCGAGAGAAAGCTGATCATCACCTAAAACTTTAATATCCATATTAGGGTATTTTTTATGAAGTAAATCTTTTACATCAGAAAGGTTATCCGGATTTGCTAACGTAACCGTTGTACTAAAATCAGCAGCTGGAATAATGCTACGGTAACGATAATGTGCTTTACGGAGATCAGTACGTAAATTATCTTCAAGTTGTTGTTGATGTTTCTTCAACGCTGCATTCATATCAACTTGCATTAAGAAACGAACGCCACCACGCAAATCTAAGCCCCATTTCATCGGGGTGCCTCCGATATCTGCTAACCATTTTGGTGTTGCGGGTGCAAGGTTTAACGCCACCGAATAATTGTCACCTAAGGCTTGAGCAATATCGTCTTTTGCGAGCAATTGTACGTCTGTATTTTTGAAACGCACTAGAATATTGCCATCATGAAGGGACATCGACTTAGCATCTAAATGATTTTTAGTTAAAATTTGTTGGACATCCGCAAGGACGGCTGTATCGGCTTGGATACCTTTAGTACCCGTAATTTGAACGGCAGGATCTTCGCCATAAAGATTTGGAAGAGAATAAAGCACACCGATGGCGACCACAATGATCACCATCAGATTCTTCCATAAAGGGTAACGATTTAACATAAATTTCCCTTGTGGAATTATTATTGGAAACGAGGATTAAAGATCAGAGATTGGTTGATCTTTAGGTAAAATAGAAACGATAAAATTACGTTTGATGCTTACTTGAGTATGTGAGTTTAACTCAATCACAACATCGTCACTGTCAGGAGTAATTTTGGTAATACGACCAACAAGACCACCAGAAGTTAAAACTTTCGTCCCTTTTGATAATTCAGACATAAGTTGTTTATGTGCTTTATTACGTTTAGCTTGTGGACGATAAATCATAAAATAAAAAATGAGTCCAAAAATAATAAAAATGAAAATCATTGAAAGTGGACTACCTTGCTGTTGCATAATCTTACCTCTTAAATTTAAGTGAAAAATGCGAAAAATTAGGCGGTTAACATACCATAAATAAGCCTAAATGTGAAAACCCTTTTAAAGTTCCAACCGCCTTATTGTCTAATATATACTCAGTTTTGATGTGAATAAGATAGCTTCATCTCTGTAATATTAAAATGAAGCTATCACTTTCATATTAAAGCTATTTTACAATAGAGGCGGTTTTAATTTGTAAATACACAAATTGTCCCTTTTGAAGTTTTAACTCATCTAAGGCCCAACGAGTGATACTTGAACAAATCTTATGTTGCCCCACTGCCACATAGACTTCTACCAAACCACGATCCTGTTCAACAATATCGTAAATTTGCCCATAAAGCACATTTCGAATACTACTACTAGAAGGTTTGGCTAAGCTAATGGCTACATCAGAACTAAAGATACATACGCGAATCTTTTCATGATTTGTAGGAGAAATATCTCCTTTAATAATCCAAAGTAATTGATCCGCAATTCGTAAGGCAATCGTATCTGAATGGGATAATTCATGCGCCAATGGAAGGGCCAATACACTACTTCTTTCTACATTTTTTTGCCAAGTTGAAAAAACTGGACTATGCCAAATTTGCTCTAAGAGTTCGTAGGCGATAACCTTGCCATTTTCTAATAACACTACCCTTTCTGCTAACCGAAGAAGTTCATCTAAACTATGCGTTACATATAAAATAGGAATATTAATTTCTTGCGCTAATGCATCAAGATAATCAAGTAATTCATGCTTTCGTGGAAGATCGAGGGCTGATAAAGGTTCATCCATTAGCAAAATTTCAGGCGACGTCAACAAAGCCCGACCTATCGCAACTCTTTGTTTTTCCCCACCCGATAATGTGATTGGATATCGTTTTAAAAGATGAGAGATTCCTAGTAGATCAACAATATAATCCACTTGCTTAATATTCTCTCTCGGCATGCCATAAGTAAGGTTGCCAAGCACTCGATAATGTGGAAATAAGCGCGCATCCTGAAAAACATAACCAATGCGTCTTTTATTAGCTGGAACAAAAATATTTTGGTGTGTATCCACTAAAACACGATCATTGAGAGTGATTTTTCCACTGTCTGGTTTCGTTAAACCACTAATGAGCTGAATTAAAGAAGATTTTCCAGAACCTGATAATCCAAATAACGCCGTCACACCTTTTGCAGGCACATTCAAATTTGCTTTTAGTTGCATCTGCCCTAATTGTTTTTCTACATTAATTTCTAACATCAATTTGTCCTAATTTTTTTTGTGTTTGGCGAGCGAGATACTCTGAAATAATTAATGAGATTAGTGCAATCGCAATTGCAATAATACAAAGTCTAGCCGCTGCTCCCTCCGCTCCAGGCGTCTCAATTAAAGAGTACATAGCTAGCGGTATAGTTTGCGTCACATCTGGAATATTAGAAACGAATGTAATGGTGGCCCCAAATTCACCTAATGACCGAGCAAATCCCAGCACAAATCCTGCTAAAATACCCGGCAGAGATAATGGTAAGGTAATTGTAAAAAATGTTCGGATATTACTTGCTCCAAGTGTCCGGGCGGCTTCCTCTAATCGCTGATCTATTTGTTCTAATGCTAAGCGAATAGAGCGCACTACCAATGGAAAGGCAACAATTGCAGAGGCCAGCGCCGCTCCATACCAACTAAATCCAAAACTAAAATCAAACCATTTCAATAAATACTTACCAATTGCTCCATTACGCCCCATGCTAATAAGCAATAAATACCCAATGACGACAGGAGGTAATACAAGCGGTAAATGTACTAACCCATTTAAGATAGATTTTCCATAAAATTGCTTTCTCGCTAATAACCAGGCAATACATATCGCAAAAGGTAAACTCACGGTCATTGCAGTCAATGCCACCTTTACACTCAAATTAATGGCATCCAACTCTGTAGTGGACAGAGCTAAAGAATGATAAAAATCTTGAAGCGTCATAAATATTAAAATGTATAAAAAATAGTATGTTATAGGTAAAAAAATATAAATTTTTCCGAAAATATGCGCGTATCATACAAGGAATACGATAGAAATAAAATAAAAGAGAGATAAAGATCATTATATTGACCTTTATCTCCAAATTTACTTAACGATTGATCATATTTTAGGAGTATCTTATTTCGCTACAAAACCATAGCGTTCGAAGATTTTTTTGCCTTCTGGAGAGGCTAGGTAAGAGAGGAATTCACGACTTTCGCTGTTATCCTGCCCTTTCACAATTGCAGCAGGATACAGAATTTTTGCATGACTATCAGCAGGGAATGTGGCTACAATTTTCACCTGTTTACTCATTTTTGCATCTGTTGCATAAACAATACCTAAAGGACTTTCGCCACGTTCAACGTAAGCTAATGCAACACGAACATTTTGTGCACGTGCTAATTTAGACTTCACAGCATCCCATTCTTTTAGATAAGTTAATGCTTCTTTTGCGTAACGTCCAGCTGGAACTGCTTCTGGATCACCAACAGCTAAGTAACTGTTTCCTAACAATTTTACCCATGCAGGATTTTTTAAATCAACATTAGATACTTTACTATTTTCTGGCGCAATCATCACAAGTGAATTACTCACTAAATCAATTCGTGAATCTTTTACAATCGCATTTTTATCTTGTAAATAGTTCATCCATTTTTGATTCGCTGAAATAAAAATATTTGCAGGCGCACCATTTTCAATTTGGCGAGCTAATTTTGAGGAAGAAGCAAAAGAAAGTGAAATTTGATCTTTCGGATGAGATTTCAAAAATTCTAGGGTTGCTTCTTCAATTGCATTGGTCATAGAAGAAGCAGCAAAGACAGTAATTTTTGCTTGAGCACTCACTGAAATTACAGCTGCAAATGTAGCTGCAATCAACGTTTTTTTAAAGAAAGGCATACTTTTCTCCAATTTTTATATAAAACATTACATAATGCTTAATAATTATATTCTATTTGTAAAGGAAAAAGCTACATAAAAATTGTTTTTTTTTGTAGAATTAACTTGTCTCTTAACTTCAAATATAGGATTGCATATGTCAGTAAACGAAATACTTCTTACGATTAAACTACATCAGCAAATCTTTGTCGATCCGAAACGGATTCGGCTCCTCAAAGCAATTGATGAAACAGGCTCAATCAATCAAGGTGCTAAACTTGCACAAGTGAGCTATAAAAGTGCATGGGATCATCTCGAAATGATGGATCGTGTTAGTCCACGCCCTCTACTAGAAAGGAATGCTGGTGGGAAAAAAGGTGGTGGTACTAAATTGACCGCTTATGCCCATCGTCTACTTAAACTTTACCAATTACTCGAAGACACCCAAAGCACAGCTTTTGAGATTTTACAAAAAGAAGATATTCCATTGGATAATCCTCTCTTTGCAACGTCCCTCTTCTCTCTACAAACAAGTGCACGCAATCAGTTCTTTGGACGTGTAAGTGAATTGAAAAAAGAAAATGGACATTACTACGTTGGCATTAACATTGCAGGCTTAAAAACCCAACTCTGCGCATGCATTACTCCACAAAGTGCTGCACGTTTACAGTTATCACTTGATAAAGATGTCATGTTTATGGTGAAAGCACCATGGATTCGTGTGCATAAATCGCCTATTGATACACCGTACAACCAATTCCAAGCTGTCGTGAAATCTGTACATGATCATGAAATGGTAATTGAGTTTGGTAAGGGTAGCCAAGCAACAGAATGTATCGTAGGTTTGCGTGAAGGTGAATATCGTATCGGCGATATCGTGTACTTCACAATCGATCCAGATCAAATTATTATCGCGAGTTTACTTTAACGGTACTGCTACTTCTCTAATCGATGTTCGGTTATAAATTTTTCCGAAAATTGAGGCGTAGCATTCACCTCACAGCTCAAAATAATAAAAAAAACACCGCACTTCAAATGCGGTGTCGGTTTCTTTAGGGTCAATCAATTCTTAGTGGAATTGCATACCGCCATCAATAATTAAAGTTTGGCCAGTCATACAATCAGAATCAGGTCCTGCCAAGAAAGATACTGCATTTGCAATTTCTTCTGGTTCAGTTAATTTACCTAATGCAATATTTTTAGAGAATTGTTGCATACCCCATTCATCGTCTTTTCCTGCTTCCATACCAACACGGTGGGCAATATCAAACATCATTGGTGTTTTAACGATTCCTGGTGCGAATGCATTTACAGTGATACCTTCAGGTGCTAAATCACGTGCAGTTACTTGAGTAATACCACGAACGGCAAATTTTGTACCTGAATATAGAGAAAGCATTGGGTTACCAACAACGCCAGCTTGTGAAGTAGCATTGATGATTTTACCGCCATGTCCAAATTTTTGGAACATTTTATGAGCAGCTTGGGTACCCCAAATAATACTTGCTACATTGATGTGATAAACTTTATCAAACATTTCTGGAGTAATAGTATCAATTGGTGTAGTAGGACCAACACCCGCATTATTGATGATGACATTAAAGTCACCAAATTTATTTGCAGCTTCTTCCACTACATGGAAAAATTGATCTCGATTTGCGACATCAAGTTGATAAGCTGCTGCAGTTCCTCCTGCTTTAACGATTTCTTGAGCAACACTATTTGCGCCTTCAAGATTCATATCTACCACCGCTACGGCAAAACCGTCTTTAGCTAAGCGATGACAAATTGCTGCACCAATTCCTTGTGCTCCACCTGTTACAAATGCGACTTTTTTGGTCATATTAATCTCTCCCAAAAATTATTACTCTACGAGTAAAGTTGTAATACGAGTCATACACTGTTTTATACCCGGTATAAACTCTCCATTTACATGATAACAAACAATAATTCTCTTGTATAATTACAAAAAGTTATCGTTCTCACAACGCTAACTTAGACAAGAATTACGTTTCCCAGTTCATAAATTTTAAGAAAAATTTATGTTTTTCTTGGTTAACTGTAGAAAATCTACAGCTATGTTCTCTGCTTCCTGCAGATAAAAATCAGGGGGTTCATAACCTTTAGGTAAATCATCTAATGATTTAAGTAACGGCTTTCCTTCTCTTTTAAAACGAGCATTAATTTCATTTAATTCCCGCTTCTCTATTCTATCATATTCTTTTTTACGTTCTAAATAGTTAAGTGATAAATAACGTTTTTTATTAAACGCATCCTGAATAGCAATATCTGCTTCAATTGCTTTAAAATCTGGACTTTTTGCCATCCTTTTTTGATGCAACTTAATAAGCGTAGGTAAATACGGCTTTAAGGATGGCAATTGCATATAGAATGCAGAAGAAATTTTGTCCCACGGCAACGCATTTTTTTCGGTACTTTCACCATATTCCTTCTCATCAATCATCGGAGGGAATAAAATATCAGGCTCAACGCCTTTAATCTGAGTACTTCCCCCGTTGATTCGATAAAATTTTTGAATAGTGTATTGCAAAATACCAAGCGGTTTAACTTGAAGCGGATCATCAAATAATGGATTAATCAAAGGCCGGCTTTGTTGTACCGTCCCCTTACCATAAGAATTTTGACCTAAAATAATTGCTCGATGATAATCTTGCATCGCGGCAGCAAAAATTTCCGATGCAGAAGCACTAAAACGATCAATCATAATAAAGAGCGGACCATCATAAATCAGTTGCCTATCTGGATCCTCATAAATATCAATTCGATGATCAGCACTTCGAACTTGGACAATCGGTCCATCAGTAATGAACAATCCACTCAACTCAATCACTTCACTCAGCGATCCGCCACCATTTTCACGTAAGTCAATGATTAATGCCTGAATACCTTTTGCCTTCGCTTCTGCAAGAAGTTTGCGAACATCTTGGGCAATACCAACATAAAAACTTGGAATCTTTATAACACCAATCTTCTTACCATGAATCACATCTACGGTCAGCTTCGCTGCTTGATCAGCTAATCTAATTTTTTCTCTTTCAAGAACAACAATATGAGATTTTCCTCCTTTTTCGGGTTCAATCTCTAAATAAACCTTAGTTCCTTTCTTCCCTTTAACCTTGTCGACAACATCACTTAATCGCCAGCCCACAACATCTTCAATTCTATTTCGGGACGAACCCACTCCAATAATCTTATCTCCAGGTTTAAGCTGTTTACTTTTAGCCGCTGGCGAACCTGGCACAATAGTACGAATTACTGTTTCATCATCATCCATTTGCAATGTTGCACCAATTCCTTCAATGGATAAATTCATACTTTCATTGAAACTTTTTGCTACACGGGGTGCTAAATAACTAGTGTGGGGATCAAGACTACGCGCAAAAGCATTCAGAAATGTCTGCGTAATATCGTCTGGGTAGGTTTGAGTTAATCGACGAATGGCCAAATTGTAGCGTTTTTCTAATTTAGTTTTAATTTCACGCCACGATTTTCCTTTTAATTTTTGTAAAATAATATCGTTTTCAACCCTTTCTTTCCAAAGTGCATTAGCCTGGGAAACTGTTTGAGGCCATGCAGCTTTAGTGCGATCAATCTCAATCTTATCATGATCTTTTAAATTAGGTGGCTGAGCTAAAAGCGATAAAGCATATTGATAACGTTCATAACGTCGTTTTGCCATTAAATCATAAATAGCAAACGCACTTTTTAAATTGCCTGAAGGTAATTCATCATCAAATTTATCACCATACTCTTTTCTTATCGCATCAACGTCGCTTTGTAAGAAAATATCATGGTTATAATCTAAATTATCCAAGTAGCGATTCAGTATTTTTAGAGAAAACGCATCATCTAAATGAATTTTCTCATAATGAAATGTCGTTAAACGTCGCGTTACTCTCGCCGTTGCTAGTTCATTTGAAATTGTTGGCTGCGGTAAATGTATCGCACTTTCTTTAATAGTAGGTTCAATACCCCAACTTACAGATGGTAAAGTGGTAAATACCGCTCCTAACATCGAATAAAAAATAACTTTACGACAAGAATTAAACTTCATATTAACTAAAATATTTACTCAATCGCTACTGTTGGTTTTATTATGCAAAAAGGCGATCTGCGCTCGCGCTCATAACAAGACCATTTTTAAACTCAACACGCACGTTGCCTTCTTTATTTGTTTCAAGAACAGTGGCCTGTTGAACATTCTCACCTGCTTTCACTTTCACAAGACTGCCTTTAGCTAATTGTGCAATGGCTTCTGAAGAAAGTAATTCTAATTTTGGTGCTTGGCGAGTTGGGCGTGATTTTGAATGTTGAGTTGATGATGTACGTTTAGCTTTAGAAGGAGCTGGCTTACGTTTAGCTGCTTTTTCGGCTTGTGCGGCTTTACGTTCTGCAGCGCGTTTCTCTGCAACTTTTGCTTTTGCATCTGCTAATTGTTGAGCAGCAAATGCAACATGCTCTGCTTCCAATACACCACAAGGATTACCATCTAAATCCACACGTTGTGCACCTTCGCGGCAACCATGTAAATAACGCCAATTTGTTGTATATGCACGTAATACTTGGCGTAACTGCGTTTTACTTACTTTAGAATCATCAGCTAATCTAGCAGCAAGATCTTGGAAAATATTAATTTTTAAAGGTTTTGCTTCACCTTCTAAAATGAAACAGCGAGGAAATTTCTCCGCTAAATAAGTCAAAACTGCTTTATTATTTGTAAATTTTTCGGAGGAGGTGGTAGAAGTGTTTTCCACAACGGTTCCCATCTTTTCCATTTCTGTCATAGGTTTATTCCTGTTCATTTGTTATAAAATCTTAAAAATCTCTCTCACAATGCTGAGAAAAGCTCTCCCTATTTTATCGCAAAAAAAATTTAATTGGCAATCTTTGTCACACGGAGAACAACACATCCGACCTTTTAAAGCTTATTTTTTGCACAAAATATAATTAATACCAATTTACCCTAAAATAGGTATAAATTAAACAATATTAATTTTTCTTTCTTTTTTAATTGGTTACGTATAAATATTCTCCAAAAATAACAAAGAATATAAATTTATTTCTATTTATTCTTAAAAATTAATCAAAAAAATAAATTATTCCTTTTCATTCCCCCCCAATACCTTTATCATTACCCTTCAAATTTTTGGGGACTTGCTTGTGGTTAGCAAGTATTAATTATTACTACCTTTCCGGTATGTTTAGGGAGAAAACCAAAGCTAGTGGAAAAGACCATTCAAAAAAAACCAGTTATTGAACTCCGTTCTCTTAGTAAATCATTTGATGGTAAATCTATTATTAATAACTTTAATTTAACCATCAATCACGGCGAATTTTTAACAATTCTCGGTCCTTCAGGCTGTGGTAAAACGACTGTTTTACGTTTAATGGCTGGATTTGAAGAATTAGATTCAGGTTCAATTATTTTGGACGGTAAAGATGTTACTCATGTTCCTGCGGAAGCTCGTCATATCAATACGGTATTCCAAAGTTACGCCCTATTCCCGCATATGACCATTTTTGAAAACGTCGCTTTTGGTCTACGTATGCAAAAAGTGCCTAATGCTGAAATTAAAACGCGTGTAATGGATGCATTAAAAATGGTACGTTTAGAAGAAATGGCAATGCGTAAACCTGATCAACTTTCTGGTGGTCAACAACAACGTGTTGCAATTGCTCGTGCGGTTGTTAATAAACCAAAAGTTTTATTATTGGACGAATCTCTTTCTGCACTTGACTATAAACTTCGTCAAGAAATGCAGAATGAATTAAAAGCGTTACAACGTAAACTTGGTATTACTTTCGTTTTCGTAACTCACGATCAAGAAGAAGCATTAACAATGTCTGATCGTATTATCGTATTAAATAAAGGTAATATCGAACAAGACGGTTCTCCACGTGATATCTACGAAGATCCGAAAAATCTTTTCGTTGCACGCTTTATCGGTGAAATCAATGTATTTGATGCAACTGTTATTGAACGTACCTCTGAAAATAAATTAAAAGCCAACGTTGAAGGTAAACTTTGCGAAGTGACAACAGATCTTCCTGTTGAAACTGGCGAAAAATTAAAAATCCTTCTTCGTCCTGAAGATATTGTTATCGAAGAATTAGATGAAAACGAAAAATCTAAAGCTATCGTGGGCTATATCGTTGATCGTAGTTATAAAGGGATGACTTTAGAGTCAACTGTTCAACTTGATCACAATGGTCAAAAAGTTTTAGTTAGCGAATTCTTTAATGAAGATGATCCGAATATCGATCACAATGTGGGTCAACGTGTTGCCCTCACTTGGTATGAAGGCTGGGAGGTAGTGTTAAAAGATGAAAATAGCAAGTAATAGATTTCAACATTCAACTGTTGCAGTTATTTTTGGTTGGTTGCTGTTTTTCGTTCTTGTACCCAACATTTTAGTTTTAGCGGTAAGTTTTATGTCTAGTGATGGTAGTAATTTTTATAAAATGCCATTCACTTTACAAAACTACTTACATTTATTTGATCCACTTTACGCACAAGTGGTTTGGAATTCCCTTTATATGGCGGGAATTGCAACCATTATCTGCTTAATTGTGGGCTACCCTTTTGCATTTTTTGTAACAAAAATGCCTGTAAGATATCGTCCGTTACTATTATTCTTAGTAGTATTACCATTCTGGACTAACTCTCTAATCCGTATCTACGGATTAAAGATTTTCCTAGGGGTACGCGGACTATTAAACCAATTTTTATTATGGGCACATATTATTGATAAGCCATTACGTATCTTAAATACTGAAGCGGCTGTAATTATTGGTTTAGTATATTTGTTACTACCATTTATGATTTTGCCACTTTACAGTGCAATTGATAAATTAGATGGTCGTTTATTAGAAGCAGCAAAAGATTTAGGTGCAAACGGTTTCCATCGTTTCACTCGTATTATTCTCCCATTAACAATGCCAGGTATTGTTGCGGGCTGTTTATTAGTACTTTTACCCGCAATGGGCATGTTCTACGTAGCAGACTTACTGGGTGGTGCGAAAGTATTACTTGTCGGTAACGTGATTAAGAGCGAATTCTTAATGTCACGCAACTGGCCATTCGGTTCAGCAATCAGTATCGGTTTAACCGTACTTATGGCATTACTAATTTTAGTTTACTGGAAAACCAGCAAATTATTGAATAAGAAAATGGAGCTTGAATAATGCGTCGCTTTTTACACGGATCTTTTATGTTTTTGGTGTACGCTTTTCTGTACATCCCGATTATTATTTTAGTAACAAACTCGTTTAACTTAGATCGCTATGGTATGCACTGGCGTGGTTTTGGGCTTAAATGGTATGAACGTTTATGGAATAACGATACGCTAATTCAAGCTGCAATTCACTCAGTAACAATTGCATTCTTTGCGGCAACTTTAGCGACTATCGTCGGTGGCTTAACTGCTATCGCACTCTATCGCTATCGTTTCTATGGTAAACAAGCAGTAAATGGTATGTTATTCGTGGTAATGATGTCTCCAGATATCGTTATGGCTGTATCATTACTCGCATTATTTATGATTGTGGGCATCTCTTTAGGCTTCTGGTCTTTACTTTTAGCACACATCACATTCTGTTTACCGTATGTTGTTGTTACTATCCTTTCTCGCTTGAAAGGGTTTGACGATAAGATGCTAGAAGCCGCACGCGATTTAGGGGCAAGTGAACCGGTTATTTTAGGAAAAATTATTCTTCCTCTTGCTTTACCGGCAATTGTATCTGGTTGGTTATTAAGTTTCACTATCTCTTTAGATGACGTAGTGGTTTCATCTTTCGTGAGTGGTGTAAGTTACGAAATTTTACCATTACGTATCTTCTCCTTGGTAAAAACAGGGGTAACACCAGAAGTGAATGCATTAGCAACCATTATGATTGTACTTTCACTTGTACTTGTTGTCGGCAGCCAATTAATTTTACGCCGTCAAAAAAATAAAGTTGCTTAAAGGCTTCACACACTAGTGGAGATAGCTTAAAATACATAACGCCTTAATGGATTCATTGAGGCGTTTTTTTATATTTTATTTTTATTAAAATTTGGAGAATAAAGCGATGAAAAAAATTGCTGGACTTTGCGGTCTTGGGTTAATCGCTGTAGCTTTGACGGGTTGTAATGACCAAAACAAAGATGCAACAAAAACAACAGAAGCCCCTGCCAACAATACGGTTTATCTTTATACTTGGACGGAATATGTTCCAGATGGATTACTAGATGACTTTACTAAACAAACTGGTATTAAAGTTATCGTATCCAGCCTTGAATCTAATGAAACAATGTATGCAAAACTCAAAACATTGGGTAAAAGTGCAACTTACGATGTAATTGCACCATCTAACTACTTTGTTTCTAAAATGGCAAGAGAAGGCATGCTTTTACCGCTTGACCATAGTAAATTACCTGTTATCAAAGAATTAAATCCTGATTGGTTAAATAAATCTTACGATCCAGGTAATAAATACTCTCTTCCACAATTATTAGGTGCACCAGGTATCGCTTATAATACCACAGTTTATAATGGTAAAGACTTTACCAGCTGGGGAGATTTATGGCGCCCTGAATATAAAAATAAAATTCAGTTACTTGATGATGCACGTGAAGTCTTTAATATCGCACTATTAAAAATGGGTGAAAATCCAAATACGCGTGATCCTAAAGTCATTAAAGCTGCTTACGAAGAACTATTAAAACTTCGTCCAAATGTCCTTGCTTTCAGTTCAGATAATCCAGCTAACTCTTTTATTTCTGGTGAAGTAGAATTGGGACAACTTTGGAATGGTTCTATCCGTATTGCTAAAAAAGAAGGTGCTCCAATCAATCTTGTTTATCCAAAACAAGGTCCAGTTTTATGGGTTGATACCCTTGCTATTCCTAAAACTGCAAAAAATCCAGAAGGCGCGCTTAAATTGATTAACTATATGTTAGGTGCGAAAGCGGCAGCAAAACTTACGCTCGCAATTGGTTACCCAACATCAAATATGGAAGCGTTAAAACTTCTCCCTAAATCTATTACTGAAGATCCAGCAATTTATCCACCTGCTGAAATCTTAAAAAATAGTTACTGGCAAGAAGATGTAGGTGACGCAATTCGTTACTACGAAGACTACTACCAACAACTTAAAGCTGCAGACTAATCTTCCTAATCAAAAGCCAGTTTAAATAAACTGGCTTTTCTTTTATCCCTATTTATTTTGTTATTTTTTATGCTAGTATGCAAAAAGTCTCATACTTTGAAGGATAGCTTATGAAATTAATCTCGAAAAAATTTCTCACCTCTTTCTCCATCTTTTTTGCTGTTACTTCACTCGCATGTACTGGCATTAGCATTAAAACCACACAAAATGATCTTCTCCAAGCACGTACCGTTGAATACGGAGAGGGACATCTTAATAGCGAGCTTATCATTACGCCACGTGGACAAACTTTCCAATCCTATACACCAGATAAAAAACCGAATGGTTTGAAATGGGTTAACCGTTATGGATACGTTGGTATTTCTATGATGTTCCCAATTTTTATTGGAGAAGGCTTAAATGAAAAGGGATTAAATGCAGGCATTTTCTACTTTCCGCATTACGGTAGTCTTGCTCCTTATCAGCCTAAATTAGCAAGTAGCTCCCTTTCCGATATGGAATTTGTAAAATGGGTTTTAGGGAATTTTGCAACAGTTGCAGAAGTAAAAGAAGCGCTGAAAAAGATTCGTATCATCTCTCTCGGTGAACAAAATGGTGAACCTCTGCCAACAGGACACTGGCGCATTGCTGATAAGACTGGTGCAAACGTCGTTTTAGAAATTACAAATAAAGGTCAAATCCACTTTTACGATAATAAAGTTGGTGTGCTAACCAATAGCCCAGATTATGATTGGCAAATCAAAAACTTAAATAACTACATTAACCTCTACGCAGGTAATGCGCCAGATTACAAACAAGATAATCAACCGCTATTCTCATTTGGTGCTGGTACCGGCATGTTAGGTTTACCGGGTGATATCACGCCACCATCACGATTTGTCCGTGCATTTTTCTATGTAAAAACACTCCCTACTCCAAATAACGCAGAATCAGGTGTTTTAAGCGCTTTCCATATTCTAAATAACTTTGATATCCCCATCGGCGTAGAATATAGCCATGCGCACCAACGCTATATTCCGAAAGATTTATTAACCGCAACGCAGTGGACGACGGTGAGCGATTTGTCTAATGATATTTTCTATTATAAATCCATGAACAATCCAGAAATTAAAATGGTTGATTTGAAAAAAATTGATTTTGCAAAAATTTCTCCGAAAATCTTGCCGTTAGATAAAGACAAAATTTTTCATTCCATAAACCTAAATGAGGACTAGATTATGTTAACTGATTTAACAGGAAAAACTGCCATCATTACGGGGGCAGGTAATGGAATTGGTAAAGCCTCCGCCTTAATTTTAGCAAAATATGGTGCCAATGTTGTTTG
Source organism: Actinobacillus sp. (assembly GCA_020026155.1). Lineage (GTDB taxonomy): Bacteria > Pseudomonadota > Gammaproteobacteria > Enterobacterales > Pasteurellaceae > Actinobacillus_C. The sequence continues at coordinate 90,496 of JAHHQX010000006.1, forward strand.
TGGTGATTTACATATTGAAACGGCTAAGGAAACTGCGGCTCTGGCTGAAAAATTAGGTGCACATGCATGCGGGGTTCAATGCGATGTCACTAATGAAAAAGACCTAGAAAATCTCGTTAAAACTGCCGTTGCGAATTTTGGAAGTGTTGAAATCCTTGTCAATAACGCAGGTGGCGGCGGTGGCGGTCGCGAAAATTTTGCGGGGCTTACTTTAGATTATATTGAAAAAATTTACCGCTTAAACGTATTCAGTATCTACAAACTTTCTCAGTTATGCGCACCTTATATGGAAAAAGCAGAATACGGTTCTATCATCAATATCACCTCTATGGCGGGTGAAATGGCGACGCACAACATGAGTGTATACGGAAGTTCGAAAGCTGCCCTCAATCAATTAACCAAATATATGGCAGTCGACCTTGGTCCGTTTATCCGTGTAAATGCTATCGCACCGGGGGCAATCAAAACGGACGCCCTCAACTCCGTTTTAACACCAGAAATGGAAGAAAAAATGCTTACCAACACTCCGCTAAAACGTTTAGGTAATGTCGAAGATATCGCTAATGCCGTGCTTTACTTCGCAAGCCCAATGAGTGCTTGGACAAGTGGGCAAATTCTTGCCGTAAATGGAGGCGGTAGTCAAAGTTTAGATTAAATCATTTTAGGGTAATAAATAATATAGGAGTCTATGATGTTAAAATTTATAAAACCCACTTTTTTCACACTTTGTATTGCGACAGCGAGTGCTAATGCACTCGCCCTTCCGCATATTGCCGTCCTTGCCACAGGGGGAACCATTGCTGGCGCGGGAGAATCTGCAACACAATCCAATTACACTGCAGGTAAATTAAGTGTAAATCACCTCGTTACTGCTGTACCTGCGCTTGCTAAAATAGCTGATATCACCCCAATTCAAGTCGCACAAATCGGTAGTCAAGATATGACAGATGATGTGCAATTAGAACTTGCCAAAACGATTAATCGTGATTGTAGCGATTATGACGGTTTTGTGATTACCCATGGTACCGATACACTGGAAGAAACTGCCTATTTCCTACAACTTACCACGCAATGCCAAAAACCGATTGTGCTTGTCGGTGCAATGCTCCCTTCTACCGCACTTGGCGCTGATGGTCCACGCAACCTTTACAATGCCGTGGTTACAGCTAGCGATCCAGAAACTGCTCACAAAGGTGTGGTAGTAAGCATGAATAACATCATTCTCAGCGCCCGCGATGTTATTAAAGCCAATACATTACAAACTGATGCGTTTAAAGGTGCGAATTACGGCAAACTTGGGACTATCATCAATGGTAAAGTCCACTATGAGCGCCAACCTGCTCGTCTCTATGAAACGGCACCATTTAACATCACAAATATCACTGAATTACCAAAAGTCGGCATCGTCTATAATCACACAGGTGCACAAGCTGTGCAAACGAATGCTCTTATTGCCTCGGGTTATCAGGGGATCGTCAGTGCGGGTGTCGGTAATGGGAATATCCATAAGAATATTTGGCAAGCCCTTGAGAAGGCGACTAAAGATGGCATTATAGTTGTCCGGTCTTCTCGTGTACCCAGCGGTCCGACTACAAAATCAGGGGAAATTGATGATAGAGCCCAGCACTGGGTAGCAGCTGGCGACCTCAGTCCACAAAAAGCCCGTATTCTCCTCCAACTCGCCCTGACCCAAACCCATGATTGGCAGAAAATCCAACAGGATTTTGATAAATATTAAATAAAAAATCACGCCCCAATTTTCATAAAATTTTATGATTTTCGGGGCGTGATAATTTTAGTAAATAATTTTTAATTTATGTAATCCACAATGTTGAGCATAATTAGCCAGACGCTTTACCTCCTCTCGTGTAGGAATATAAGGGACTAAACCTTGTGGATCCCGCGTCCCTCGCGTATGCGGGATAATGAGCTTAAAATGGGCTGTTTGAATTTTAGGTAGATGGGCAATTTGCTCTACCAGTGCATAGGCATCATAGAATCCCTTTACCCAAACCAACCGAATTTCTTCAATTTTTTCATGCATAAGTAAATAACGTAAATTCGATAAGTTACGTTGTAACATTTTCTTTATTTGATTATTTTGACAAGTAAATCCCCTTACCTTTTGGGGCGGAGGAATCTTACCTTGTCGATTGGCACGATTAAGGCATAACAAACACAGTCCCTCTCCAATTCCCTTAATATCAAAAAGAAATTTATCCGTGTAAGCAATAAGGGGAAGTGTTTTAGCATAATCAAAGAAACCATTACTATCTAAATAACACGTCAATCCTTCTGCTTTAAGTCGTTTAAAAAGAGGAATAAGTTCTCTAGCATGCAATGTTGGTTCCCCGCCAGAGAATGTTACGCCTCGAATAAAGGGACGTGCTTCCATAATTTTATCGAAAAGTGTTGCAAGAGAAATCATTTTACCCGCATCCGTTTGTCTAGGGATCGTCTCAGGATTATGGCAATACAGACAATTTAAATTGCATCCTTGCAAGAAAATACTCGTACGATTCCCCACTCCGTCTACATTAGAGAAAGGAATAATACGATGAACGGGTAAAAATAGTGAAGTTAACTCATTTACCCGCTGTGACATCTTTTTCATCCCTTAATTGGCGATCAAACACATGAGCGCAATCATCGGTGCCCGCACCAAACCACGTGGTATCTTGTAACACTACCTCACCTTTACGATATTTTTCAACCTCACTTTTCTTAACAAGATAGCCTGTCACTCGAATCAAATCACTATTTTTAAGATAAGTCGTAATGTAACGATAACCTAATGAAAAGGCACCATTAATAATATCGATAATTGCATCTGGATGTTCTTCATAAGTTTGATCAAAGGCGAATAAATCACCTGTACCAGCAGGGAAATAACGATGATATGGCGCGGATTGTTTTAAATGTGCTAATAAAGTCGGCTCTTCCCCAATTTTAATGCGATGCGCGGGTGTATTATATTTATCTTCTTCATCTAGGCTTGCACCTACTTGGGCATGCAGTAAGTAGCGATTATCTGTTCGTTCTACATAAACACCAGAGTGGGAATTGACTACTTTTTCTAGCGTATCCATTAATGCAGTCGCAATTTCATCACCTCGTACACTTTGACCAAACGTTTCATTCCGACCTTCTCTCATCAAAAAATGGTTCACCGCATCAGCTAAACCGACAATTCCCAGCATGCTCGTAAAATTAGTTCGTTTAATAAAACCTTCTTTGACAAGAAAATCAGTATCGAAAAAATGGCTTCGCTCAATGAGGAAACGATGACGTTTATCCATGGTAGATAATGCCAATTTTGCAATATACGGTAAAATTTCTTCTTGCATTTCTTCCACGCTTGAACAACGACGTGCAATGGTACCTAAACGCAAACGTGTCAGTGTATAAGCGCCACCGCCTTCGGGAAGTGCATTGTAGCAACTCGCAATCGCATAATTTTCTCCGGATTCTGAGGCGTAATAGGCATCATTTGCAAAAGATGGTTTAGCTGCAACAAGGCAAGCTTTAGCGGCTAATTCTGCAAATTGTCTATCGGTTTTATTGGGATCATAACGAATAGTGAGATTTGGAGTAGGATTTTGTAGCTCGATGACGGCTTTTAGAATTAAACGTCCAGCCCGACTGTCTTCTGGTCCAATATTGGCATGACAAAAAGAATCAGGGATAGTTTTATCAATATAATTCAAAAAGCGTTTAATCTTTAAATAATCACGGTTTTCATCATGGATAAAAGGTTCAAGTAATTTATCTAAGCGCCCTATGTAGACAGGATAACTAGTGACAGAAGGAATGTGGGAATAAATGATAAGGAGCCCGTCTAATACATCCTCTAAGGTTCTAGGCACAGGGAGATCTAAAAACTCACAGCCTTTTTCAAGAAACACTTGATAATCTGGCAAAATATAACGAGGACGGTAAATGGCGTAGCCTTCATTTAAATCACAAATCATTTGATTCTGGAATGCTTGCCACTCTTCATCGGTATACCCTAATAATTCCCGCGGATCAAAAAGCCGTTCTGCAATATTAGCTAATAAAACCAGTTTCTGATGACAGGTTAAATTATTGGCAGTGACCATCGTTAAAATATCTTGAAGATGAGATTGCATAACACTTCTCCTATTTATTTATACCACTAAAATTTCTCCGAAAATTGAGGCGTAATAAAAAAGGTCACATTGCTGTGACCTTTTATTATTTTTATAAATCTTTAACGATTTCTTCTACGCTTTGTTTTGCATCGCCAAACAGCATTTCAGTATTATCTTTAAAGAATAACGGGTTTTGAACACCGGCATAACCGACTGCCATTGAGCGTTTAAAGACAACAACATGCGCTGCTTTCCAAACTTCTAATACTGGCATGCCTGCGATTGGGCTATTTGGATCTTCTGCCGCTGCTGGGTTTACAGTATCGTTTGCACCGATAACTAATACAACGTCAGTAGATGGGAAATCTTCATTGATTTCATCCATTTCATGCACAATATCATATGGAAGTTTTGCTTCCGCTAATAATACATTCATGTGTCCTGGTAAACGACCAGCAACTGGGTGAATCGCAAAGCGAACTTCTTTACCCATATCACGTAATTTTTGAGTTAAATCAGCGATCGGATATTGCGCTTGCGCCACTGCCATACCATATCCAGGCACAATGATGATAGATTGTGAATCTTTTAATAACTCTGCAACATCTTTCGCGGTAGTTTCATGGTATTCACCTTGTTCAACATCACTTGAAACTTGAACATCATTACCAAAACCACCTGCAATTACGCTGATAAATGAGCGGTTCATTGCTTTACACATAATGTATGAAAGAATCGCACCAGAAGAACCAACTAATGCACCTGTCGTGATAAGAAGGTCATTATCTAACATAAAACCTGCTGCGGCAGCCGCCCAACCAGAATATGAGTTAAGCATAGATACCACCACTGGCATATCTGCACCACCAATTGATGATACTAAGTGCCAGCCAAATGCTAATGCAATAATGAGCATTAAAAGCACTGGGAATAAGTTTCTTGGTTCTTTAACAAACACGATAAGTAAAAGTGCTGATACGATTAACGCCGCTAAATTTAATTTATGACGATGTGGCAACATCAATGCGCGTGATTTTACTTTACCACTTAATTTACCGTAAGCCACTAATGAACCAGTGAAAGTAACCGCACCGATGAAGATCCCAAGGAAAACTTCAACATTGTGGATATTTTCCATCGCTGGTGACATCGTTTCGTGTAAGCCATAGCTGTTGAAACCAACAAGAACCGCTGCTAAGCCAACAAAGCTATGTAAAATTGCCACCAACTCTGGCATTTCTGTCATTTCAACTTTCATTGCTTTACGTACGCCAATAATAGCCCCGATAAGCATCGCTAAAATGATCCATACAGTTCCCTGACTTTCTGGAGAGAAAATGGTAACAATCAGGGCGATTGCCATACCAATAATCCCATACCACGCACCTGCTTTCGCCGTTTCGTGTTTAGAGAGTCCAGCCAGACTCATAATGAAAAGTAATGCGGAAACAATATACGCCGCATGAACAAAACTTAATGACATATTTGTTTCTCCTTATTATCCTTTTTTGAACATAGCAAGCATACGTTGAGTCACTTTAAAGCCACCAAAAATATTGATGCTTGCAACTAAGATTGCAATAAAGGCAAGTAAACTAATAAAGAATCCGCCTTGTGCAATTTGTAATAATGCGCCGACAATAATAATCCCCGAAATCGCATTTGTTACGGCCATTAATGGTGTATGGAGCGCATGGCTAACATTCCATACGACGTAGTAACCTACCACACAAGAAAGGATAAACACGGAGAAATGTGTTAAGAAGGCCATTGGTGCCATTGCCGCAATCCATAAGAAAATAATCGCAGCTAATGCCATTAATCCATATTTTTTCTTCGCACTCATTGGTTCTTTTTCTGCTTTTTTGGCAACAGGTGCTGCTTGTGGCTGTGCTTTTGGCTGAGCAGAAACTTGAATTGGTGGTGCTGGCCATGTAATTTCACCATCTTTAATTACGGTAACATGACGGATAATTACATCATCGAAATTTAATACTAATTCGCCATTTTTTTCTGGGCAAAGTAGTTTCAATAAATTTACTAGGTTTGTACCATACAATTGTGAAGATTGTGTCGGTAAACGGCTTGGTAAATCGGTATAACCAATAATTTTTACTTGGTTACTGGTTGTAACGATTTTATTCGCTTTGGTTAATTCACAGTTACCACCGGTTGCTGCTGCCAAGTCCACAATGATGCTACCTGGTTGCATACTTTCTACCATTTCTTTTGTAATAAGGCGTGGAGCCGGTTTTCCTGGAATAAGTGCAGTCGTAATAATAATATTTACTTCTTTTGCTTGTTCCGCATAAAGTGCTTCAGCACGACGGTTAAATTCATCTGACATTACTTTTGCATAACCATCGCCACTACCACCTTCTTCTTTGAAATTAATTTCAAGGAAGCTTGCGCCCATACTTTCAACTTGTTCTTTTACTTCTGGACGAGAGTCAAAAGCACGAACAATCGCACCAAGGCTATGTGCCGTACCGATTGCTGCTAATCCTGCAACCCCCGCGCCAATCACTAATACTTTTGCAGGTGGCACTTTACCCGCTGCAGTAATTTGCCCAGTGAAGAAGCTACCAAATTGATTTGCTGCTTCAATAACGGCACGGTAACCAGCGATATTCGCCATAGAGCTTAGTGCATCCATAGATTGTGCACGTGAAATTCGAGGAACCGCATCCATTGCTAATACATTGATTTTTTTATCTTTTAATTTTTGCATTAATTCTGGATGCTGAGCTGGCCAAATGAAACTGATTAAGGTTGCACCTTCTTTCATCATGGCAATTTCATCATCTTCTGGCGGATTAACTTTTAAAATAAGATCTGACTGCCAAACTTCAGCGGTTTTTCCAATAGTTGCGCCCGCCGCTACATAGGCTTTATCTTCGAAATCTGCGTTTAAGCCGGCATTTTTTTCTATCATCACCTCGAAACCAAGTTGCAACAGTTGTTGCACGGTTTTTGGTGTGGCTGCAACACGATTTTCATTTTTTAGCCTTTCTTTAGGTACACCAATTTGCATAATGTTTCCTCAAAATAATTAATAAAAAATAAGCTACTCGCTTACGCCTATTGAGTCTAATCAATTGCCCTTACTATACCTTTAAATCCCAATATTAAAAAGTGGAAAATATTCAATTTATTCAATAGGTCAACTAGAGATAGCCTGCGTATTCCGACTATTAATATATTTTATTTTATAATAAAGCATGCTTTTTAATCATTTTTGTATTATGCTTACAAATGTGTCGTAAATTTATACGACTATTGTATAAAATTTGTATTAAGGAGGATTACCATGCAATTTCCTTTACTTGAATCAGCAATTCTTATTCGACGCTATAAACGTTTCATGGCAGATGTAGAATTACCTAATGGATCTCAACTCACGCTACATTGTGCAAATACTGGGAAAATGACTGGCTGTGCCGATCCTGGTGATACTGTCTGGTATTCAAATTCTCATAGTACTACGCGCGAATATCCTTGTTCATGGGAATTAACGCAATTAAATGATGGTGAATTAGTCTGCATTAATACCCATAGAGCGAGCGGATTAGCTATTGAAGCGATCCACAACCATCTCGTCCCTGAATTAGATGACTATACAAACATCGTAACTGATGTTAAATCAGGCGTGGAAAATAGCCGTATTGATGTGTTATTGACCAATGGCTCCAAACCCGATTGTTACATGCAGGTAAAATCAGTAACGTTAGTAGAAAATCACGTTGGCATGTTTCCTGATACAGAAACGACACGCGATCAAAAACACCTTAGTGAATTAATTGAGCTAAAAGAAAAGGGTTACCGTGCGATTGTTTTTTTCTGCGGTTTACATGAAGGCATCGAAAGTTTTGTTCCTTCTATGGAAAATGATCCAGTATATGCTGCCCTTTTGAAAGAAGCGGTTGCAAAAGGGGTTGAAGTTTACGCCTATGCTTGCAAATTTATGTATGATGGAAAACGTCCAAGCGGTATGCAACTTACGCATGCTGTCCCATGTCATGGTTTAAAATAAAAAATAATGATAATTATTATCATTTGTATTGACATCGTTTTTTTATCTTATATAATGCACTCCAACCTCGTTAGTGAAATATAAATAGCACTCACTCCATATTAGCGCCTGCTATCTCCCCCAATAGACAGGCGTTCTTTTTTTATAAAAATTATTCATTACATAAATTTCACTGACTTATTCGCCTCAGATCTTTAATTTTTAATCATAATCCTTATAATGAGACAGTTTTATATAAAAAAATTATAAAGGATTTTTAAATGACCGATATTGAAACTGTTCTCGTTGAACTCAAACGTGGCGTTGATCAAATTTACTCTGAAAATGATTTAATTGAAAAATTGAAAGAAAAACGCCCCCTCCGCGTAAAATTAGGCGCTGATCCAACAGCACCAGATATCCATTTAGGACATACTGTCGTTCTTAATAAACTTCGTCAATTCCAAAACTTTGGTCATGATGTTTATTTCCTTATCGGTGATTTCACGGCAACTGTTGGCGATCCATCAGGTAAAAATGCAACTCGTCCGCCACTTTCTCGTGAAGACGTATTAAAAAATGCGGAAACTTATAAGGAACAAATTTTCAAAATTTTAGATCCTGCTAAAACCCATGTTGTATTCAATTCACAATGGTTAAATGAATTAGGTACAGTAGGCATGATCCGTCTTGCGTCTAACTACACTGTTGCTCGTATGTTAGAACGTGACGATTTCAAAAAACGTTTTGCAAACAATCAATCTATCGCAATTCATGAGTTCATTTACCCACTTCTACAAGGTCAAGATTCCGTTGCATTAGAGGCAGATGTTGAACTTGGTGGTACCGATCAAACCTTTAACCTATTAATGGGTCGTGAATTACAAAAAGCTGCTGGTCAAAAACCTCAAGTTGCCATGACGCTCCCACTTCTCGTTGGTTTAGATGGTGAGAAAAAAATGTCTAAGTCATTAGGTAACTATATCGGCGTGGATGAAGCACCAAACGATATGTTCGGTAAAGTAATGTCAATCTCTGATGAATTAATGTGGGACTGGTACAACCTTCTTTCTTTCCGCCCATTAACTGAAATTGCACAATTTAAAGAAGAAGTGGCGAATGGTCGCAACCCGCGTGATGTAAAAATTCTTTTAGCAAAAGAAATTATCGCACGCTTCCACGACGAAGCTGCAGCAGATGCAGCAGAACAAGACTTCATTAATCGTTTCCAAAAAGGTGCAATTCCTGATGAAATGCCTGAATTGACATTATCTCATGAACTCCCTCTTGCAAACGTATTAAAAAAAGCAAACCTTGTCGCCTCCACTTCGGATGCTAATCGTATGATTAAACAAGGTGCAGTAAAAATTGATGGTGAAAAAGTTTCTGATGAACAAGCAAAACAACCTTTAGCAAAAGGTACTGCGGTTTATCAAGTTGGCAAACGTAAATTTGTTCGTATCACCTTAAATTAATCCCTTTAGACGACTTATTAGAGAAAAAAGAATGGAAAATATTTATTTACCAAGTGAGGTTCAACTTCGTCAATGGGGTGAAAAACTCATGCATGCAATTTTAAATACACCTCGAACCCAAGGCGTTGTCATTTATCTAAATGGTGATCTCGGTGCCGGGAAAACGTGTCTTAGTCGTGCTATGATTCAAAGTTTGGGTTTTTCAGGTCGTGTAAAAAGCCCAACTTACACACTCGTCGAAGAATATGATCTTCCTGAAATATTTATTTATCATTTTGACTTGTATCGATTAGCTGATCCCGAAGAACTCGCCTTTATGGGTATTCGGGACTATTTTAATTCTAATACTCTCTGCCTAATCGAATGGTCTTCTCAAGGTCAAGGCTTTTTACCACCTGCGGATTTGGTAATTGATCTTCAATATGTCGATGATGCCCGTTCCCTATCGATACATGCAAACACTCCGATGGGAAATAGTATTTTAAATCAATTGAGATGAGATTAATGCGTAACCTTATTCGCTTATTTTTACTATGTATTATGCTGCCTAGCACTGTCTGGGCAGCTGATGTCTGGACGATTGCAATCGACCCTGGTCATGGTGGAAAAGATCCAGGGGCTATTGGACGTCGACTCCATGTTTATGAAAAAAATGTCACTTTTTCAGTAGCACAACAGCTAAAAGCCCTGTTAGACAAAGATCCTCGTTTTAAACCGGTTTTAACTCGAACAGGAGATTATTTTATTCCCGTTCCAGAGCGTTCTGAAATTGCTCGTAAAGCAAAGGCAAACTACCTAGTATCTATCCATGCGGATAGTACTCGCAATCCCCACGCAAAGGGCGCTTCCGTTTGGGTGCTTTCCACACGCCGTGCCAATAGTGAAATGGGCCGTTGGCTGGAAGACCACGAAAAACGTTCTGAACTACTAGGGGGTGCTGGCGCAGTGCTTGCCTCTCATAATGAAAAATATTTGAATAAGACCGTTTTAGATTTACAATTTCGTCATAGCCAACGCGTTGGTTATCAGTTAGGTCAAATCGTTTTAAGAAACTTTAAAAAAATCACCCCCCTTAGCCGAAATACCCCGCAACATGCGAGTCTTGGTGTGTTACGTTCCCCAGATATTCCCTCTATTCTTGTTGAAACGGGGTTCGTTTCTAATCCACAAGAAGAACGCCAACTTAATTCTTTAGCCTATCGTAAAAAGCTTGCTTTCATGATTTACGAAAGTCTTGCCCAATATTACAACCAACAAATGGCGATAAAAGAAAGATTTGAACGTCAAAACCGTATTAATAATTCACTCGTAGATAGCGGTAAGCGTCATCGTGTTAAACGTAGAGAAACGCTCTCTTCTATCGCACGCCAATATCGCGTTTCCGTTCAAGAATTACAAGAGTTTAACCATTTAAAACGCCCAAGCATCTGGATTGGTCAGTTACTCAAAATTCCTGAAAAAGCGCCAGTTAATAAAGTATCGCCACCACAACCTGTGAAAAAAGAATTGGTCGATCCATTCTCTGTTCTCAATATGCAGAAAGAAAAAAATCTGCCAAACATTCACATCGTCAAACGTGGAGATACATTGATGTCAATTTCGCGTAAATATGGTGTATCGTTAAGTACATTGGAAAAATTGAATCATTATAGCCGTCATGGCAAAGTGTTTATTGGTCAACGTTTACGTTTAAAATAGGAATTTAAAAATATGGCAATAAAACTGTTAAGCCCCCAACTTGCTAATCAGATTGCAGCGGGTGAAGTGGTAGAACGTCCAGCTTCTGTCGTAAAGGAGCTGGTAGAAAACAGTTTAGACGCGGGCGCTAGCCAAATTTTTATTGATATTGAGAATGGTGGTGCAAGATTAATCAAAGTGCGTGATAACGGATTTGGTATTCCTAAGGCGGAGTTAGCGCTCGCGCTTGCCCGACACGCCACCAGCAAAATCCATACGTTAGACGATTTGGAAAATATTTTAAGTCTTGGTTTCCGGGGTGAAGCACTAGCGAGTATTAGTGCCGTTTCGCGTCTTACCCTCACCTCCCGTCCAGAGGCACAATCGGAAGCGTGGCAAGTTCATACCGAAGGTCCGAATATGGATGCAATTATTGAGCCTGCCGCCCATCCTATCGGCACCTCTATAGAAGTTGCTAACCTCTTTTTTAATACGCCCGCGCGCCGTAAATTTTTACGTACTGAAAAAACAGAATTTGGGCATATTGATGAAGTCATTCGCCGTATTGCACTTGCTAAACCCCGAATTGGTATTCAGTTGACCCATAATGGGAAAATTTTACGCCAATACAAAATAGCTCAAGATGAAAGACAAGTATTAAAACGCCTCGCCTCAATTTGCGGTGAAAATTTTGTCAAAAAAGCATTGCAATTAGACTGGCAACATGGTCCATTACATATCCATGGCTGGGTTAGCCAAGTGCCACTTAAAAATAATGCGGAAATTCAATACAGCTATATAAACGGACGCATGGTCAAAGATAAAGTTATCCTACATGCCATTCGTCAAGCGTATGCACCCTTTATGCAAGGAGAACAACAACCAGAATTTGTTTTATTCCTGGATATTGATCCCAGTGAAGTTGATGTAAACGTTCACCCTACAAAACATGAAGTCCGTTTCCATCAAGCACGCTTAATTCATGATTTTATTTACCAAGCAATTTCTGATGCACTTACTCAACAACCATCACTCGCTGAAACGCCTGCGATAGCGACCGCATCCAAGGAAATATTGAGTGAGAAGCCTATGCAGCATGAAATTCAAGAGCCGAGAGGTAGCTGGCAAAGTGCTTCTCAACCCGTGATACCAGTCTTTGTAGAAAAATCCCAAAATCGCCAAGCAGCAGGTAAAAATATTTTTACTGAATCACGTCATTCTCATTTTGAGAAAAAAGCGATTCCATCTGCGAAGCTTGAAAATGCGCTTTACAGTAATCTCGTCAAAGAAACAAAAATGACAGCTACTTCGGGTAATACGCCGACAACGCCTATATCTAAACCCACTGTAATCCCAACAATCCAAACCGCGGATATGCCTTTACAGGCTGATGGTTTATTAAAAGCGCTTACCCTCATTTCAGGTGCCTTGTTGTTACAAAAGCAAGAAACCTGTTATTTACTTTCGTTGCGTAAGTTACAACAGCTTGATGTTCAGTTACAATTAGCTCAATCAGCACCAGATACCACACCATTACTGATTCCTATCACCCTACGACTTGATGAGAATCAGTTTAAAAGTTGGGAGTTACAACAATCTTTCTTTAATCAGATTGGTTTTAGTGTGATTACTCAGCCAGCGCACCGAATTAGCATTACGCAAGTACCTAAAAGTTTGCGTCAACAAAATCTACAACAACTTATACTAAAACTTCTTTCCCAATCTTTTGAAGAATTGGACAATTTCATTCACGCGCTCTGTCAACAAATTACGTTTTCTCCGATCGCGCAATTTTGTGATGGTGTTCGAATTTTGAATGATGTGGAACAGCATTTAACGCAAGATAAATCACCTCTTACATCATTGCTCATTCCTCTTGATTTACAACCTTATTTGGAACATTTATGAAAAAACCTTTAGGTATCTTTCTTATGGGACCAACCGCGGCCGGTAAAACCGATCTTGCGATTGATCTCTATAAACATTTACCCGTAGAAATTATTAGTGTCGATTCTGCTTTAATTTACAAAGACATGGATATCGGAACGGCAAAACCAACTGCGGAAGAATTAGCTCAGGCGCCACATCGCCTCATTGATATTAAAGATCCCGCACAAACTTATTCCGCAGCCGATTTTCGTCAAGATGCGTTAAATGAAATGCGTGATATTACTGAGCAAGGGAAAATTCCTCTACTTGTTGGAGGTACCATGCTCTACTATAAAAGCTTATTGGAAGGACTTTCTCCTCTTCCATCTGCCGATGAAAATATTCGTGCTGAAATTGAGCATGAAGCAGAAGAATTTGGCTGGCAACATCTCCATCAAAAATTAGCAGAGATTGATCCTATTTCTGCTAAACGCATTAACCCGAATGATAGCCAACGTATCAATCGTGCGCTTGAGGTTTTCTATATCAGTGGCAAAACCTTAACTGAACTTAGCCAACAAAAAGGTGAAGAATTACCATACGATATTCTGCAATTTGCTATTGCACCTCCTGAGCGCCATGTTTTACATGACCGCATAGAAAAACGTTTTCACAAAATGATTGAATTAGGCTTTCAAACTGAAGTAGAAAAACTCTATCAACGCGGTGATTTACATGAAAATCTGCCTTCCATTCGCTGTGTAGGCTATCGTCAAATGTGGGAATACTTACGAGGCGATTATGATCATGACGAAATGGTTTTCCGCGGGATCTGTGCAACAAGACAATTAGCAAAACGCCAAATTACTTGGTTGCGAGGATGGAATAATCCCCTTACTTGGCTAGATAGTAGTCATCCAACGGTAGCTCGCGAAATTATTGCGCAAAAAATAGAAAGTTTAAATTTATAAATTTGAGTAATGACAAGTAGCTAATTTATTGTTATATTTAGTCAATGAGGTCTCCTCATATCATAAAATAAACGAAAAAAGGAAATCAAAATGGCAAAAGGGCAATCACTACAAGATCCTTATTTAAACTCATTACGTCGCGAACGTATTCCTGTATCAATTTATTTAGTTAATGGTATTAAATTACAAGGTCAAATCGAATCTTTCGATCAATTTGTAATTTTATTAAAAAATACTGTTAATCAAATGGTTTATAAACACGCGATTTCAACTGTTGTACCAGCTCGTGCTGTATCTCATCACAGTGCTACTGCTACGGGTCATGCTTCAACTGAGGAACAGGAACAAACCATTTCTGCTGAATAATTTTTTATTCTTTTGTCGTTTAATAAAAAATATTCTTACGAAATGTTATTAAAAAAAAGAGAAAGCGAATACTTTCTCTTTTTTATTTTTATATTAAAAATTATTTAATTTTCTTCGCTAACATCGTCGCAAAACGTAATTTAATACGATTACCATTCGCATCCGTACGGTGTAATTCACCAATATCTTCATTGTATTTAATTAATTCCCAATCTTTATAGTAAGTCGCTAATTCTTGACTTTGGAACGGAGAAGAAAAACCGATTGTGCAAGGATAATCTTCAGTATCAAGTGCTACCACAATTAAATTATAACCACCAACATTCGTATGATCTTGCATATTTTGGATAATCGCTGGTAAACGATCACGATTTAAGAACATCATTACTACAGTTGAGAGAATAAAGTCGTAATTTTCTTGAATATCCGCACTATTAATATCGTAAACATAAGTATTAATATTGAGTTTTTCTTCCTTAATTACGTTACGTAAGAAATCAATACTTAATTGATTTTGATCACAAGCAGTAACATTGAACCCTAGCGAGTCCAAGTAAAGCGCATTACGCCCGCGTCCGCATCCAAGATCTAATGCCTTGCATGGAGCAATAATTTTACTTGCCGCAACAACTTCAGAATGCGTCGCCGTTAATGCATATTTTTTAGTATAAAATGCCGTTCTATCGCAATAAAACGATAATTGGCAACGAAGATCTGCACTTTCTGGTTTCACTTTATGCCAAACTTGTGGTGCAAGCATTGGGGGTTGATGTTCTTCATCATACACATGCTCGCTTAATACATTTCCGTCATCATCTAATAAATAAAAACGTAGCTCACCCGAAAAGATAGTCAATTTTGCCCATGTTCCCGCTTGTGTATTATGTTTTGTTTGAAAGCCCTCAGGCAAGGTTGCTGCTGTCCATTCTGGCATTTCTTTATAACAAATAAGATCTGATGACATAGTTTTCTCCTAACATTATAAAAGTATGAATATACTAGATTTACATTATCTAGATTGCAATGCAAAGGTTCGCATTTATAACTATTTTATATTAATTGACGGATTAAGTCGGATTTTTTTGAGAATTCATCGCAAAAATTTTTCTAGCTTGTTACAATGACGCCACAATAATCGTAAAATTTTATGGGATATTTATGTCAGCCTCATCAGCATTCTCCAAAGAAGATCAACAATTTATGCAGCTTGCCCTCGACCTCGCGAAGCAAGGAATTTACACGACATCCCCGAATCCGCGTGTTGGATGTGTTTTAGTAAAAAATGGCAAAATTGTAGGAAAAGGTTTTCACGCCAAGGCAGGTGAGGGACATGCGGAAGTCATGGCGTTAAAAGATGCCGGTGAAAATGCTAAAGGTGCCACAGCGTACGTCACGCTTGAACCTTGCTCGCATTATGGTCGTACACCACCTTGTGCACTTGGGCTTATTAATGCAGGCGTAACGCGAGTTATCGCTGCAATGCAAGATCCTAATCCGCAAGTGGTAGGACGAGGCTTAAAAATGCTGGCAGATGCAGGTATCGAAACCCAAGTAGGCTTATTATCCGAACAAGCTGAACACCTCAATCGCCCTTTTTTAATGCGCATGCGCCAAAATCGCCCATTTGTACAATTAAAAATGGCGATTAGTTTAGATGGTCGCACTGCAATGGCAAGTGGCGAAAGTAAATGGATTTCCAATGAACAATCCCGCGCTGATGTCCAAAAATTAAGAGCAGCAAGCTGTGCTATTTTATCTACAAGTGCAACCGTGTTGCACGATGATCCTCGCCTGAACGTTCGCTATGAACAATTTCCCGATGATCTAAAAGCCCAATATCCCCACGAAAAATTGCGCCAACCTATTCGGATTATCTTAGATAACCATCATAAAGTACGCCCAACTGCACGTCTTTTTGAATGCGATGCGCCCGTTTGGCTCGTCAGTTCCACACCGCGGGATTTAGCTGCTTTTCCCGAAAATTGTGAACAAATTATCGTACCGAATCACGATTTTATTGATCTCCCTGCACTGTTGCATATTCTTGCGGAGCGTCAAATCAACGCATTATGGCTAGAAGCAGGTGCAACCCTTGCTGGTGCGTTTATTGAAAATAAATTAGTTGATGAATTAATCGTTTACCTTGCGCCAAAAATTCTCGGTGATCAAGCCCGCGGATTTTGCAAATTACCTCATTTAACTCGTCTTGCCGATGCATCAAATTGGGAATGCAAACAAATAGAAACGTTTGGCAGTGACGTTAAATTGACGTATTATCCAAAAGGATAATTTTCATCATAAATTTTAACGAAAATCAGGGCGTATACGATAAGGACAACTTATGTGGAAAAGAATTGTGCAATCTATTATTCTTGGGCTCGTTGCGGCCGTTATCGTTATTGCCCTCTCTCCACAAGATAAATTAGCGGTTAAAAATTTATTCGCCCCTCAGCCAATGTCGTTTAACCAAGCCGTGCGTATTGCTTCGCCGGCAGTGGTAAATGTATATAGCCAATCCTTTGAAGGAAATTTACAAGATCCACAAAGCCAAATCACCAATCTTGGTTCAGGGGTCATCATGTCGCCAAACGGCTACATCTTAACGAATAAACACGTTATTGCGAATGCGCAACAAATTATTGTTGCCCTCCAATCAGGACGCATTTTTACCGCTCGGCTGGTTGGTTCCGATTCGCTTACAGATTTAGCGGTGTTAAAAATTCACTCCACTACCAAACTCCCTACGATTCCTCAAAATCCAGACCGTCCGCTCCAAGTTGGCGATGTCGTTTTAGCGATTGGTAATCCTTATAATCTCGGGCAAAGCGTATCGCAAGGCATTGTCAGTGCATTAGGGCGCAATGTCATTGGTGATTATGCAGGTCGCCAAGATTTAATCCAAACCGATGCATCCATCAACCGCGGTAACTCAGGCGGTGCGCTCATTAATTCACTGGGTGAACTCATTGCCATTAATACCTTAAGTATTGGTAAAAATACTCAAGATTTAGCGGAAGGCTTAAACTTTGCCATTCCTATTCAGCTTGCTACGCGAATTATGCGCGATATCATTAAAGATGGACGCGTTATTCGAGGATATTTAGGCGTGCAAAGTAACATTCTCTTTAATAACGGGACAGGTAAAGAAAGCGAAGGAGTACTCGTCACAGCGATTGCTCCCCAAAGCCCTGCTGCAGTGGCAGATATTATGCCGAATGATGTGATTTTAAAATACGGTGATACAATCATCACCTCCCCTGCTCAATTAATGCGTTTAGTTATTGATACACGACCAAACACAACAGTAAATATCCAAATTCGACGTCTTGGCAAAATTTTAACAGTACCGGTGATGATCGGTGAACTGAACACAGAAAGTGAATAAGTGCTGAAAAATATTTAATTATCGATAAAAATTTTTTAATATCATAATATTTTTATCTGACTGCTACTAAAACAACCACTTGATTTTACATTAAAAATTTTTATTTTTTTGAATAACCGAATTTGCCACCACGAAAACCTATACAAAAATTCACTAAAAATCGTTTAATTTTTAATTTTATACCTAAAAATAGGTATTTTTATTTTACCTCTAATTAACTAAACTCTCATCGAATAAGAACGTTTTTTTATCGGAGGGTGCTATGAACCAAGCCTTTGCTTATTCATTAATCATTACTATCCTTTCTCTTGCAGTTGTGGTATTTCTTTCTGCCTCAATTTTCTATCAAGGATAATGAGTCTTAATAAAAGAAAAGCGTTCTTTTCTAAAGAACGCTTTTTTATGGTTAAAATTTACTATTATTTTGCATAAATATCCACTTATAAGATGAATATCTAAGCAAACGATTTTTTTTATTAAATAAATACTTGCACCCTTTTAAAAAATTCGTATAATTCGCCTCGTTCTTTCGTAACAACGAAAACAAAGCGGGAATAGCTCAGTTGGTAGAGCACGACCTTGCCAAGGTCGGGGTCGCGA
>JAHHQX010000007.1 GCA_020026155.1 Actinobacillus sp.
GCGTATTATAGATATTTTGAAAACCTTTGCAAGTACTTTTTTAAATTTTTTTTAAATTTTTTTAAAGTTTTTTATAATTATTTTATTTTTCAATAAGTTACATTTAAAATTTTGTTATATCTTTGTTCGTTATTTATTCATTTTGAATTATATAAAGAACTTTACATACTATTAATACTTGAAAATTGAGTAATAATTACTCAGAATATCCCTTTTGTGTCACCTGTTAAGCATCTGTATGACGATTTTCACCACAACACTATCTTCTCCACTTGGTACCTTATGGCTTGGCGATTACCAAAATAGCTTGTGTTTTATTCAATTTACTCCAGAAGGTGAACTTTACACGCATCTGAATCGTTTAGTAAAAAAATTGAATACCACACTTTGTGAGAAGGAAACCCCTCTTTTATTAGAAGCCAAACGACAATTAACTGCTTATTTTAATAAAGAATCTAAAACCTTTTCCTTACCCCTTTTTTTAGCGGGTACTGATTTTCAGAAAAGGGTATGGCAGGCATTAACGACTATTCCTTATGGGGAAACCTGCTCCTATCAAGATATCGCGCGTAAAGTAGGTAATATAAATGCGGTTCGGGCTGTCGGCGGGGCGAATAATGCTAATTTATTACCGATTGTGATCCCTTGTCACCGAGTTATTCAGAAAAATGGAGGGCTAGGTGGATATGATTGCGGAACATCGCTCAAACAATTTTTATTAGATTTAGAGTGCTCCGCGTAATGCGCAATGTAAGGTGATTAAAAATAGTTCTTCTGCATAGTTACCTCCTTCTGTACAATGCAATGGTTTATTTTTAGATAAACAATTTGTAATTTATATACAACTTTTATAGAGGCTCTAATGAACTATTTTTTTCAAAATTATATTGATACCGTAAAAAGTTTTTCTTTTAAAGGTCGTGCAACCCGCAAGCAATATTGGCTATACACTTTATTTCAGTTTTTTATTTTTATAATTTTTATTGGTGTAACCCTCCCTTTCCAAGGAACTCAACATGGTCCAGAATCCGCAGGGGGGATTTTCGCCAATCTTATAGCGATTTCCTATCTCATTTACCTCCTAGCCACTGCTATTCAATCTTTAGCCATTACTACACGCCGTCTTCATGACGCAAATTTATCAGGTTGGTGGCAACTTCTGATGCTTCTCCCCTATCTTGGGAACATTATCCTTCTTGTTCTCGTAGTATTGCCTAGCAAAAATCAACCTAATCGTTTTGGCCCGTTGCCTGAACAAAACTAATTTGATCGAATGCCACTCAAAAATATCGCCACAAAAATGTTTTGCTTTCTTTTTGTGACGATAGTTTTATAAATCACGCCCCAATTTTCGTAAAAATTTTTGGACTTTTTCTAAATTATTCCAAAAACTGGCTCATATTTTCTTGGAAACAAGTTTGCTTTTCTTTGTGATGTTTAAACACTACATAAGGTTTAGAAGCGGGACAATGGTAATCTAGTCCGTCGTCATGTAGATGCAACCAACTCCCTTCTGGAATGCCTACAACGGTTTGATGTGGATTTCGGATGCAGTATTCTAAAATACGTTCATCTCGGGTTTCACCCATGTGGTTTTCGATCGTTGCATCAATATAATGCGGGTTAATTTGGAAAGGAACAAAATTAAGTGAAGATGTAATCGCGGCATCTACGATACACATATCATTGGTTGTACACATTGTTGGTGCACAAATCACTGTACCCGCACTCCAGCCAACATACACTTTATTTTGTTTTAATACGGCTTTACGGATTGGTTCGATTAACCCAAAATCATGAAGTGATTTATTTAAATACCAAGTGTTTCCACCACTCACTAAAATCGCATCTGCCCATTCAATACCTTCAACAGGATCTTTAAATTCATGGATACCTTTAATATCTAACGGCATATCACTAAAGCTATCGCGCACACTATTCACTCGTTCGTCATAGCTTAAACGGATAACTGCATACGGGATTACAACAACTCTTTGGACATTTTGTTTTAAAAATGAGGCCTTAATTTCAGGTAATGCAAATTCTAGTAACACTTTTGATGTCGGTAATTTGCCATTACTTAACATGAAAACTTGCATAAACATCTCCTATTAAAAGGTTAATAAACTAATCAGTGTAGAAATAATAATACCACCTAACATTGGCACTGCGGTACGTTTTGCTAAGGTAAATGGAGAAACATTCGCAACCCCCGCGATGGCGACCACGTTTGGTGCAATTGGTGAAATATTTCGGCTCATACCAGAAACAAATTGCATTGGTAATAGCATCATAACTGGGGCAATTCCCATGCGCCCTGCAATTTCTGGGACTAAATTGGCGAAAGAGAAAAATGCGGCATTGCCAGACCCCATTAAGATGGAGGTAACCATAATGATCACTACCATTACGATAGTCATGGCGATTGGTCCAAAACCAGCGGTTTCTGCACTATGGATAATAATGTCAATTGCTCCGATGGCTTTTAAACCCTCTGCAAAAGTTTGCCCAGCCACAATAAAAGTTACAACAGTGGCAAATTGTTTTCCCATGCCATCAAAGAAAACTTGTAATGAATTGACGACCTTTTTACCTTGGCGTAAGGAGATATATTCAAAAATTAGTGCAATCACAACGGAAATAAACATGGCTGTGGTGACATCCATATTAATGCTACTAATTGTGAGTTTGTTAAACATGAAAATTAACACAAGCGGAATAATAGGTAACACCGCATAGATAGTCGGTGCTTTGCTTAATGTACCTTGAGTTTGATCATCAATATTTAGGTCATCGTCACCATCACAATTTGTATCAACGGTATTACGATCAAGGAATTTATTCACGATAACTAATAGGACAGCAATGACGGCTAAAGAAGCAATACTGACTAGAATTTGATATTTCACTACGTATTCCACCACATTAATGCCAATAATGTCGGCAGCAAAATTCACATTGCCTTGTGCTGGTCCCATTTCCACGGCTACGGCAGTCGCAATTGGTGTACAGGCAGTTAATGGTGTTAATCCTACACCTCGCATTAATGGGTAAAGCGTCACCATCAGTAAAACGCCTAATCCAGATGCGCTGGTGATGAAGATAGAAAGAAATTCCCCGACTAAAAAACACAACGCCATAAACAAATAAGGTTTATGGCGGATCTTTTCTAACGGTTTTGTGAGAACTTTAACAAGTGCCGCTGATGCGCCGACCTGTTGCATATAAAGAGCAAAACCAGCAATTGCCATAATTTTTAGCCCAAGTCCTGCATTTTGTTCTGCAAAGGTGTTCTTCATATATTGAAAAATATCCAATAGATGCGACCCTGTTGATTTATCAGCTGGCAATGGCATACCTGTACCAAAAATAAATGCAATCAACATAAGAAGCATCCCACCACCCATGAGGGTAGCTTGGGCTTGATATCCCTTTAACACAAAATATGCCACGGCTATCGTAACCGCACTTGCAACAATAATTTCCCACATATTTAATCCCCTACAAAGTTTATGACTAATAAGATAATAGGTAATGGATTTTTTTGTGCAATGGGTTTCGTCTGAGGAAAGGTTTTTAAGTAAGAATGTTTAAATGAGTGTTAAAAAGAGGAAAAGGATTTTTAATAAATTGGTTAAATCTCACACTTTTAAGGTAAGTGTGAGATTTGTATAAATTTTTCCGAAAAACGGGGCGTGATTAATCCATCACAACATCACCCCATAAATCGTATTCATCAGCATCAGTAATTGTGACTTGAAGAATTTCGCCTACGGTTGGTTTAAAATCTTCCGGTGCTGCAATATATACAAGCCCATCAATTTCTGGAGCATCTGCCATAGAGCGTCCAATAATGCCTTCTTCATTCACTTCATCCACCATCACTGGTAACGTTTTGCCAATTTTTTGTTGAAGACGTTGCGCAGAGATTTCTTGTTGAAGTTGCATAAAGCGGTGGAAGCGTTCTTCTTTCACATCTTCTGGTACTTGATCAGGCATATCTGTTGCTGTTGCCCCTTCTACAGGACTAAATTTAAAGCAACCCACACGGTCAAGTTGTGCTTCTTTTAAGAAATCCAATAGCATTTGGAAGTCTTCTTCTGTTTCACCTGGGAAACCAACAATGAAAGTAGAACGCAAGGTTAATTCTGGGCAAATCTCACGCCATTGTTTAATGCGTTCTAATACACGATTCACCGCACCTGGGCGTTTCATTGCTTTTAGAATTTTAGGGCTTGCGTGTTGAAGTGGAATATCTAAATACGGAAGAATTTTTCCTTCTGCCATAAGTGGAATTAAATCATCAACGTGCGGATATGGATACACATAGTGTAGGCGCACCCAAATACCCAGTGTCCCAAGCTCACGGCAAAGGCTAACAAGATTATTTTTAATCGGTTTACCTTGCCAGAAAACGGTTTTATTTTGATTCTCTTTACCTTGATCAAGTAAATACGCAGAAGTATCTTGTGATACTACTAATAATTCTTTTACACCTGCATCAGCAAGGCGTTTCGCTTCATCTAATACTTGTGTGATATCACGACTATCTAATTTTCCTCGCATTGAAGGAATAATACAGAATGTACAGTTGTGATCGCACCCTTCAGAAATTTTTAAATAAGCATAGTGTTTTGGCGTTAATTTCACACCTTGCGCTGGTACTAAGCTGACGAAAGGATCACGTTCTGGTTTTGGTACATATTTATGGACTTGTTCCATAACGGTTTCATAACTGTGTGGACCACTCACTTCTAGTACTTTTGGATGTACTTGGCGGATTTGATCCTCTTTTGCTCCAAGGCAGCCCGTTACAATAACACGACCATTTTCTTCTAGTGCTTCACCGATAGTTTCTAATGATTCTTGTACCGCACTATCAATAAATCCACAGGTGTTTACAATCACTAAATCCGCATTTTCATAAGTAGGAATAATGTTATAACCGTCAGTTCTTAATTCCGTTAAAATACGTTCCGAATCAACTAAATTTTTAGGGCACCCAAGGCTTACGAAGCCAATATTTGGTGTTTTGCTCATGTTCTACTCTCAATAAATTAAAAAAAAGACCGCACTTAAAAAAGTGCGGTGTTCTTCAGAAATACGCTTTATTTCTGGTGTGTTTTTTGATGGCTATCAAACCATCCTCGTACAAATTGAATACTCACAATAAATCCAATTAAAATAAGGATATATAGAATATAACTTACAATTGGGCTAGACACTTCTTCTGCTTTCATAATTGGTTTAATTGATACAATATTTGGGTAGGTATCAAAAATTTTAATTCGCCAACCATAATATTTGACTTGCACTAAATGATCACCTTCAAGGCTTTGAGCCATTGCGGCGACATCAGCAGAATTAAATTTAAAGTAAAATGGGAAGCCCCAACGAGTATCTTCATCACGATATACTTTTACACTGCTATCGTTATCAGGCGCATGCGTATAGATGAAATAAACATCTCGCGTTGGACCATCTGCAACATTAGATTTACTAATTAGTCCATCTTTATCCATACGTTTTACTTCAATCCCCGTAACATAAGCGGTACGATAACTTGGCATCACATAATTTACGCCAACAGCTAAACTCGCAAAAATGGCAAAGATAACGATAAATAAAAAATCTTTTACATATCTCATTTGATACTCCTTACTCCTAGACCCTTAGCCTAAAGATTGTACATCAATTTTAAATAAACGCTCAAAATTTTCTGTAGTAATCTGTGCAAATTCGTCTACTTTATGATTTTTTAGCGTCGCTAAATATTCGCAAACTTGGCGAGTATAAGCAGGTTGATTCTGTTTTCCACGATACGGAATAGGAGCCAAATATGGACTATCCGTTTCGACAAGTAAACGATCTACTGGCACTTTACGCACTACATCACGTAAATCTTCGGCATTTTTAAAGGTAATAATACCAGAAATTGAGATATAAAAACCTAGATCTAAAACGGCTTTTGCCATTTCCCAATTTTCTGTAAAACAGTGAATTACACCGCCACATTTATCTGCTTGCATTTCTTTTAATAAGCTAATGGTATCCGCTCGTGCTTGACG
The DNA here is from genome assembly GCA_020026155.1 of Actinobacillus sp. Taxonomy (GTDB): domain Bacteria; phylum Pseudomonadota; class Gammaproteobacteria; order Enterobacterales; family Pasteurellaceae; genus Actinobacillus_C. The sequence continues at coordinate 6,069 of JAHHQX010000007.1, forward strand.
GGTATGAACAATAATTGGCTTATTCACTTCATTCGCAATTTGGATTTGCTCAGCAAAAACAGAGTGTTGTTTGGCTTTACTTTCTTCACTGTAATAATAATCCAATCCCATTTCTCCCAACGCAATCACTTTTGGATCTTGCACTAAGCGACGAAGGCGTGAAAAATCAATTTTTTCATCTTCAATATCTAACGGGTGAATACCACAAGCAAGCGACACTTCTTTAAAAGGACTTAACATATCGTATGCTTTCTCAAAACGATCAAGCGTCACCCCAACCGCTAACATATGTTTTACATCCTGTGCTTTTGCTTTGGCAATCACATCGGCAACATTTTCATGTAATTTTTCATAATCTAATGCGTCTAAATGACAATGACTATCGACAATAAACATTTATTCTATTTCCTTAAGTTCTGGGGCAAAAATTTTTGTGATTAATTGAGTAAGCCCATCTAATAAAATTAATTCCTGATTGACTGCATTAATTTCACGTAAATCTTTACGCATTTTTTGTAAAATCTGTTGAATACCCACTAATGCATCAATACTAAGATTCTCAGCAAAACGTTCTACACCTCTAGCGATATCAAGGCATTGCCATCCTGAAGCAATCCCTAATTTACATTTTAAGCTATCATTTACAAAGGATTCTATCCAATCAAGTTGTTGAAATAATAAAGTTTTATCAAATGAAGATAAAATCTCTAGCGGGGATAATCGTGTATAAAAAAGCCAAAAATGACGTAATAATGCCGTCCTTTTTTCTAATAAATTTTCTTGTACAAAATTAAGCGCTGATAAAGGTCTATGCGCACTCATTCGCAATGCAGTCATTAAAATATCTGCTGAGATATGCGGTAATTGTGCTTGTAACCAACTCATGCTCACTGCCATCGCTGGCGTAGCAATTAACCATGGCTGACAACGGCTATAAATAGTAGGTAAAAGGGAGAGTCCCTGCTCGTTCTTAATTAAGAAATACGTATTAGGCCGTGGTTCTTCTAAATTTTTTAAAATAGCATTCGCGGCTGCTTCCGTTAATCGATTCGCCCCATCAATAAACACAACCTTATTTCCGCCTTGTTGTGCTGACTGGGTTAACTTTTCTAAAATCTCACGTACTTGATCCACTCCAATATCTTTATCCTCAATGGGAGATATCCGATAAAAATCAGGATGATTATTCGCTTGATAAAGACAACATTGATGGCAACGACCACATGGACGTGTTTCATGGGATTGGCACAATAAAAAAGCAGCAATATGCAGAATTAGTTCCTCAATGCCTAATCCAGTATCGCCCTTAAATAACAACGCATGATGTCCCAGCCCACGCTGAAAGGCATGTGTAATCTTTTTATAATCAGTTGTAAGCCAAGGGTAAAGTGGTTGCATAATCTCTTTTTTCTTTAGTTTTATTGCGTATTCTTAACAAAATTTTCAATTGCTTGCTTGATTTGCAGTTTAACACTCTCAAGCGATTCTCCCGCATGGATTAATGCTGCCTTCGGCTCATGTTGCATTAAATCGAGATAAGCTTCTCGAGTACGCGTAAAGAAATCAATGGCTTGATTTTCAATACGATCAAGCTCACCGCGCCCACGCGCTCTCGATAATCCTTGCACAGGGTCAATATCAAGATACAAAATAAAATCTGGTTTGAAATCGCCGAGGACCGCATTACGTAGCGTTTGCATCAACGTTTTATCCATTCCACGGCCGCCACCTTGGTAAGCTTGTGAGGACCAGTCATGACGATCGCCTACTACCCAGATTCCTTTCTCCAAGGCAGGTTTTATCACATTTTCAACGAGTTGAACACGTGCTGCGTAGAGCATTAATAATTCTGCTTTATCCGTGATATCTTCTTCGTTTTCATGTTTAATCAATTGACGAAGTTTCTCAGCAAGTGGCGTTCCACCAGGCTCACGCGTAGAAACAATTTGCGTAATTCCCTGTGCTTTCAATAATTCGATTACATATTGATGCGCCGTTGTTTTGCCCGCACCTTCTAATCCCTCAATGACAATAAACTTGCCTGGTTGCATGTTATTTTTTTCCTTGAATATGTTGGCGATACCATAGTAAATATTCCCGTACCGCTTGATTATGTTCACTTAACGTATTACTAAATTTGTGCCCACCTGTACCATCAGCAACAAAAAACAATGCTTTTATATCTGCAGGGTGAGCAGCTGCCTCTAATACGGATTGCGTTACCATCGCGATCGGTGTTGGTGGTAGCCCATTAATAATATACGTATTATAAGGCGTTGGTGTCATTAAATCTTTTTTACGGATATTCCCATGATAATTATCGCCCATACCATAGATTACCGTAGGATCGGTTTGTAATCGCATACCTTTTTTCAAACGATTCACAAAAACCGCAGCCACTTTTGGTTGCTCTTCTTTAAGACTTGTTTCTTTTTGTATTAAAGACGCCAAAATTAACAAATCATATGGGGTTTTAAGCGGTAAATCTTGTGCGCGGTTTTTCCACGCTTCCGCCAGAGCTTTTTGTAAACGCGTACTTGCTCTTTTTAATAAATCTAAATCCGTTGAATCAGGCGTATAACTATATGTATCGGGGTAGAACCAACCTTCTAAGTTCGTATTTCCTGTTGTTGGTAAGCCGAGTAATGAATAAATTTGCGCATTTGTTTTACCCGTTAATGTATGTCTAAGATGAGGCAACTTATCTAAAATTTGTCGCCATTCTTTAAACGTTGTACCTTGAATAAAACGCGCTTGGAATTGGACCTCTTTTCCCTTATTCACGAGTTCTAGTAATTCCTGGACATCAGTGATTTTATCCAACGAATAAGCGCCCGCCTTAATATGTCCTAATTCTGGATGCAATTTTAAATACCAAGGTAATAAACTTGCATCTTGTAGGATATGATCTTCTTCAAGAAGTTTTGCGAGTCTTTTTGTTGTTGTCCCACGTGGCACATCTAATAATTGCCCCGCTTGAATAGTTAATTTTTGCTTAGGAAATTGCGTAATTTTTTGGTAACCACTCCATACCGTAAATCCGATCCCTACTACAAGCACAGTGCAAACAACCGTTGTTGCTTTACGCATATACTTTCCCTTCGTATTAATTGTTAGAAAATTTTTTCCTTGTAATGTTTACGGCATACAGAGATATAACTTTCATTACCCCCGATCTGAATTTGTTCACCATCTTTCATTACTTGCCCATTGGCATTCAGACGTAAAACAAAATTCGCTTTTTTGCCACAATGGCAGATTGTTTTTAATTCTACTAATTTATCTGCCCAAGCCAGCAAATACTGACTACCTTCAAAGAGTTCTGCACGGAAATCATTTCTTAGCCCGTAGCACAACACAGGAATATTTAATTTATCTACGACCTCACTCAGTTGAAAAACTTGCTGCTTTGTCAAAAACTGTGCTTCATCTACTAAAATACAATCTAAGTGCTTAGCGCTATCTGCTATGCGGATATCTTCAAATAAATCAGTTTCTTTATTAAATAACTTTGCATCACAACTGATGCCAATGCGTGAAGATACTTTTCCGACACCAAAACGATCATCTATTGCCGCTGTGTAAACGCAGGTATGCATATTGCGTTCACGGTAGTTATAATCAGACTGCAATAATGTCGTCGATTTCCCTGCATTCATTGATGAATAATAAAAATAAAGCTTTGCCATTTACATTACCCTTCGATTGCTGCTAACTCAGTCATTGCCCAACGTGGCTTGACTTGAATCGCTAACGGAGAGGTTTCACCATGTTTTAAGCGTAAAAAACCCACATACGCAATCATGGCTCCATTATCTGTACAAAATTGGGGCTGTGGATAAAAAACACGTCCGTGGAATTCATGCATTAATTTTTCTAAGCCTGCACGCAAAGGTTTATTTGCACTTACGCCTCCAGCAATTACTAGTCGTTTTAAGCCCGTTTGTTTTAATGCGCGACGGCATTTAATGATCATCGTATCAATAACCGCTGCTTGGAACGCGTAGGCTACATCTGCGCGATCCTGTTCAGAAAGTTCACCTTTCTCTTTTAAAATTTGATTAATTGTATTTGCCGCAAATGTTTTCAAGCCTGAAAAACTAAAATCCAAACCAGGTCGATCCGTCATTGGTCGAGGGAAGTGAAAACGATCTGGCGATCCTTTTTCTGCTAAACGCGATAATGCTGCCCCACCTGGATAATCAATTCCTAATAATTTCCCAGTTTTATCAAAAGCTTCACCCGCAGCATCATCAATACTTTCGCCAAGGATCTCATATTTTCCTACGCCATCAACTCTTACGATCTGCGTGTGTCCTCCCGACACGAGCAACGCAATAAATGGGAAATCAGGACGATCTTTTTCCAACATAGGTGCCAGTAAATGCCCTTCCATATGGTGAACTCCCACTGCTGGCTTATCCCATGCATAAGCTAAAGATCTTGCAACTGTCGAGCCGACGAGTAATGCCCCAACTAATCCAGGTCCTGCCGTATAGGCGATACCATCAATATCATCAGGAGTTAGATTGGCTTCCTCAAGTGCTGCTTTAATTAATGGTGCTGTTTTACGAATATGATCACGCGATGCTAATTCTGGCACCACGCCACCGTAATCCGCATGCATTGCAATTTGAGTGTATAATTGGTTAGCAATTAATCCTTTTTCTTCATCATAAATTGCAACACCTGTTTCATCACAAGAGGTTTCTATTCCTAAAATACGCATTTTTTTCCTGAATTTGTTTCTAATTTAGCCTAAAAAAGTGGCAGAGATTTTACCCTGTTTATATCAATTTAAAAAGTTTAGTTAAGGATTTTCCCCAAAAGATCAAAGTTTATTTTGCTTTTGAAGCAAAATTAGATTAAAATTGCGACCCTTATTTGACTATCAATTAGCAACGCACGTGCGTTCATTATTGATATACACATAAATTTTGCAAAATATCTATTATTGAGGTGATGGCATATGCCAGTAATTAAAGTACGTGAAAACGAATCTTTCGACGTTGCATTACGTCGCTTTAAACGTTCTTGCGAAAAAGCAGGAATCTTAGCAGAAGTTCGCAGCCGCGAATTCTACGAAAAACCAACTACTATTCGCAAACGTGAAAACGCAACTCGTAAAAAACGTCACGCAAAACGCGTTGCTCGTGAAAATGCACGTAACACACGTTTATACTAATTAAGTCGAATCTTTTACTTTTTTAGTAGACCGAGTTATACAGACCGTGATGCGTTCAGCGTCACGGTTTTGTTGTATAATAAAGACCTTTTTTGGCAAAATACCAATTCCATTTATTCTCTATCACTTATAAGCAGGCAAAACAATGGCGGGTAGCATTCCACGTGGATTTATTGACGATCTTTTAGCAAAAACAGATATTGTTGATGTCGTTAGTAGTCGAGTGAAATTAAAAAAAGCAGGACGTGAATACCATGCTTGTTGCCCATTTCATCACGAAAAAACACCATCCTTTACCGTCAGTCCTAAGAAACAATTCTATTATTGTTTCGGATGTCATGCGAAAGGTAACGCAATTACCTTTTTGATGGAATATGATCAACTCTCTTTCGTTGAAGCAATCGAAGAACTTGCGAGTCGACTTGGATTAGATGTGCCTTACGAACGATCCTCAAACTTCGATCCGCAGAAACCTCAGCGTACACAGCAAGCCAAACGTGATCTTTACGATCTTATGCAACAGATCGCACTCTTTTATCAAGATCAATTGGCACAATCAGCACCGGCTCTCGACTATATTCACACCCGTGAGCTCTCTCCTGAGGTTATCTCAAAATACCTTATTGGATATGCTCCTGCAGGCTATACGGTTTTAGAAAATACCTTTAGATCACGCCCCGATTATCGTAAAGATTTATTAGATCTGGGCATGCTTGCCTCCAATGATCAGGGGAACCTTTACGATCGTTTTCGGGATCGCTTAACTTTCCCTATTCGTGATCGTCGTGGACGTGTTATTGCTTTTGGTGGACGTGTTCTAAATAATATAGATAAACCCAAATACCTTAACTCTCCTGAAACGGCTACTTACCATAAAGGGCGAGAACTGTATGGTTTATATGAAGTCTTACAAAATCGCAATGATATCCAACAACTTTTAATTGTTGAAGGTTATATGGATGTGGTGGCGCTTGCGCAATTTGGCGTAGATTACGCTGTTGCAAGCCTTGGCACAGCAACCACACCTGAGCAACTTCGTATTGCTTATCGACATACTGATAAAATTGTTTGCTGTTATGATGCGGATCGAGCCGGTCGAGATGCGGCATGGCGCGCACTAGAAAATGTTTTGCCATTTTTAGAAGACGGTCGCCAAATTAAATTTATTTTTCTACCTGATGGTGAAGATCCTGATACTTTCGTGCGTAAATATGGTAAAGAAAGTTTTGAGGCTTATATTGAAAATGCCCAAGGATTCAGTGATTTCTTCTTCAATCATTTAAAGCCGTTAATTGATTTTTCTAGTGAGGAAGGCAAAATCAAATTAGTGTCATTAAGTATGCCACTTATCGCTAAAATTCCTGGTGAAATGCTAAAAAACCATCTGATTACAACCTTACAAAGTTTAGTAGGTGTATGGGATCAGCAAGCATTAATGAAGCTCTATCAACAGCAAAAAGATGAAGAAGCATCCACGGATAAAAAAGTAACAAAACCGACCGAGCGCAAAATTACCCCAATCCGTGTGTTGATTAGCCTGTTATTACAAGAGCCCAATCTTGCTAATCTTAAAACAGCCGATGGTCAAGAAATTATCTTACCGGCTGTTGATGAAATTCAAGATACTGGTTTCGCATTATTTTCCCAGTTATTTCAACAATGTAAGGAACAGGTTGGAATAACGACTGGGCAGTTATTAGAAAACTGGCGTGAAAGTAAGTTCTTCAATGCCCTTGAAATTCTTGCAACTTGGGATCATCTTGTAGAAGATGAGAGTCTTTACGAAATAACGTTTATTGAAAATTTACGTGTTATCCAAAAACAATATTTGGAAAAGCGGATCGCAACGCTTATTGCGAAAGAACGATCTTCAGGTTTAGAAGATCAGGAAAGAGTGGAATTAGCCATGCTTATTCAGGGAAATCACTTATAAAATAATAGTTAATCTTTTTCAACAGTGGTACACTCCTCCAGTTTTGTGCATTCACTGTAACATTCTTCTTTTTTGAGGCAAATTTTATATGGAACAAACCCAACAATCTCAATTAAAACTTTTAATTGCGCAAGGTAAAGAACAAGGTTATTTGACCTATGCAGAAGTAAACGATCACTTACCAAGTGAGCTTCTCGATGCAGATCAAATTGAAGATATTATCCAAATGATTAATGACATGGGTATCCAAGTGCTAGAAGCTGCACCGGATGCTGATGATCTTATCTTAAACGAAAATGTGTCTAATAACGCAGATGATGATGCAGTAGAAGAAGCAACTCAAGTCCTTTCTACCGTTGAGGCTGAACTTGGTCGTACGACTGACCCTGTACGTATGTATATGCGTGAAATGGGGAGCGTAGATCTTTTAACGCGTGACGGTGAAATTAGTATCGCTAAACGTATTGAAGAAGGGATTGTAGAAGTTCAAAGCGCAATTGCAGCCTATCCAACTGCCCTACTTCCTTTCCTTGCACAATATGATTTAGTGGAAGAAGGTGGCATGCGTCTAGCCGATCTCGTTACTGGCTTTGTTGATTTAAATGCTGAAATTGAAGCAGAAGCACAAGGTGCAGATGAAGACGATTTACCGATCGATGAAGATGATGAAATCGTTCCAACCAATTCACATAAAAAATCTATCGCTGATGACGATGATAGTGATGATGACGATGATAGCGATGATGATGATGCAGACAACGATGATGCTGATGAAAATAGCGATAACAGCATTGATCCAGAATTTGCACGCGAAAAATTTACAGAATTAAAAGTGCAATGCGATAAAACCATCAAAGCCATCGAAAAACATGGTCGTACCCGCAAAGCGGCGAAGGATCAAATTCAAGCATTATCCGAAATTTTCATTCAATTCCGCCTTGTACCAAAACAATTCGACCGCCTCATCGAAGAAATGCGTGCAATGGCAAAACGTGTTCGCCAAGAAGAACGTCAAATCCGTACGCTTGCGGTTGAACGAGCAAAAATGCCAAAAGATGACTTTGCAGAACGCTTTAAAAATAAAGGCAGCAATGCAGCTTGGTTAGATAAAGCATTAAAAGTGAAAAAAACTTGGGCGGAAAAACTTGCTCGCTATGAAGATGAAATTCGCCAGCATATTGATAATTTAGCAAAAATTGAAGAAGAAACTGGCTTAAGTTTAGAACAGCTTCACGAAATCTGCGATAAAGTATCTCAAGGTGAATTAAAAGCACGTCGTGCGAAAAAAGACATGGTAGAAGCTAACTTACGTTTGGTTATCTCTATTGCGAAAAAATACACTAACCGTGGTTTACAATTCCTAGATCTTATCCAAGAAGGTAATATCGGTTTGATGAAAGCCGTAGATAAATTTGAATACCGCCGTGGTTATAAATTCTCTACGTATGCGACTTGGTGGATCCGCCAAGCGATTACACGTTCAATTGCGGATCAAGCACGTACTATCCGTATTCCAGTGCATATGATTGAAACGATTAATAAACTTAACCGTATCTCTCGTCAATGCTTACAAGAAATGGGACGTGAAGCAACGCCAGAAGAATTGGCAGAACGTATGGGTATTCCAGAAGAAAAAATCCGTAAAGTGCTTAAAATTGCCAAAGAACCTATTTCTATGGAAACCCCAATCGGTGATGATGACGATTCACATTTAGGAGACTTCATTGAAGATACGAATCTTGCATTACCGTTGGATTCTGCAACAGCACAAAGCCTTAAAATGGCAACTAATGAAGTGCTTGAGGGTCTTACCCCACGTGAAGCAAAAGTATTACGTATGCGTTTCGGTATTGATATGAATACTGACCATACATTAGAAGAAGTCGGTAAACAATTTGACGTTACTCGTGAACGTATCCGTCAAATTGAAGCAAAAGCATTACGTAAATTACGTCATCCAAGTCGTAGTGAAACATTACGTAGCTTCTTAGACGAATAATTCCCATAAATTAAAAAACCTCTCAGTTGAGAGGTTTTTTTACGCCCCGATTTTCGGAAAATTTTTTACTTTATTGCCATTAAATATTTATCCCATTCAAAATATTTGCCTGGATCTATTTTACGCCCTGGGGAAATATGACAATGTCCCACAATGCGGTCTTTTGTAATTTTCGGATAAGCTTGCATAATTGATTTCGTTAATGCAATGAGGGTATCGTACTGGGCTTGCGTAAAAGGTTGGTTATCACTCCCCTCCAACTCAATCCCTATCGCAAAGTCATTACATTTTTCACGCCCTTGGAAAGAAGATAATCCTGCATGCCAAGCACGATCATTTAAATTAACGTACTGCGTCACATTTCCTTCACGATTAATCAAACAATGAGAAGAAACGCGTAAATCCGCAATCTCTTTAAAATAGGGATGAGCATTAGGATCAAGTTTTCCCTGAAAAAAATCATCAATAAAATGCTGACCAAATTCTTCAGGAGGCAAACTAATATAGTGGATAACAAGTAGTGAAATATCATTAATATCTGGACGCTTGTCGAAGTGTGGCGATGGACATTCCTTAACTGATGAAACATTGCCATGACTGATTTTAAATGTTTCTAAACCCACTGAATTCTGCTGTTTTTGAGACATAATTCTTCCTTTCTGTGAACCGGATCGCAAAAAATAGAGAGAGGTTTATCCTCCCTTGTCTTCCCCTTTCATAATAGCACTATCTTTGTTAAATATTTGGAGCCTATTATGATTATTTCTCAAAAATTATATCGAGGGTTTACCCTGATTGAACTCATGATTGTCATCGCGATCGTAGCCATTTTAGCGACGATTGCCATTCCTTCCTACCAAAACTATACAAAAAAAGCAGCGGTAACTGAGCTTATTCAAGCCTCTGCCCCTTATAAATCAGCAGTTGAGCTTTGTTTGTTACAAACCGAAGATGCCAGTTTGTGTAATGCCGGAGAAAATGGTATCCCTGCTAACATTAGCAATCAGGGGCGTATTCAATCTCTTACTGTCAAAGCGGGTGTCATTTCAGTAATAGGTCAGAATAATTTGAAAGGCGTGGAATATCACCTAACCCCACCATCTGGTGATCAAACTCAATGGAGTATTAGCTGCTCTGATAAAACCTTATTCCCAGCAGCATTTTGTCAAGCCCAATAGAGGTCTGATATGACATTAAACATTTCTACACCACCTTGTGTCTTTGATATCAATGGTAACCAATTTCAACTGTCTACCGAAAGGTGGCAGTTGAACAAAACTCAACATCCTATTTTATGTCGTTATCTTGCAGTTCCTCTTATAGAAGATGCAAATACACTTTGGCTTGGTGTAGAAAGTTTAGAAAATTTACAAGCGGTGGAAATCTTTTCTTTCCTTACAGCTAAAACTATTGAACCCGTTGAATTAACGCATGAACAACTAAAATATCTCTTACAGCAACTACAAACTCCGCAAGATGAGCTCTCGGTCGATACCTTCTACGAGCCAATTTCATACACGAGTACATCGCCTAACTACAAAGTAGAGGAAGAACAAACAGATGGAATTATTTTATGGCTGAATCAATGTTTCGAGGATGCATTAAAACAGCGTGCCTCTGATATTCACTTTGACCCACAGGCAGATTATTTATTTGTTTACTTTCGGATTGATGGCACACTAATACTTTACAAAAAAATGCCACTCAATATGATGCAACGTATCCTGTCACGTTTAAAACTGCTCGCAAAATTAGATATTAGTGAAACACGCTTACCTCAAGACGGGCATTTCCAATTTAAGACCCCTCTAGCCGATTATCTCGAATTCCGGCTTTCGTCACTACCTACACAATTTGGTGAAAAAATCGTGTTACGTTTACAACACAATACGCCTATTTTTACCAACTTTACGGACCTAGGGATGACTGAAGCACAATGTTCGCTTTTTGAATGGGCATTAAATCAACCGCAAGGGCTTATCTTAGTCACAGGACCCACTGGAAGCGGAAAAAGTATCTCGCTTTACAGTGCACTTTCGCAACTTAATAATGGCGAAAAAAATATTCTCACTGCTGAAGATCCTATTGAAATTATTTTACCTGGTATCACACAATGCCAAATTAATCCCGCTATTCAACTCTCTTTTGCGCGCTTACTTCGCACTTTTCTTAGGCAAGATCCAGATATTATTATGCTAGGGGAAATTCGAGATGAAGAAAGTGCAAAAATTGCATTGCATGCTGCCCAAACAGGTCATCTTGTCTTATCAACACTGCATACAAATGATGCCCCAACCGCAATTGCGCGCTTAAAACAACTCGGTATCTCAAACTATGAATTGGAAAATGCACTCTTATTAGTCATTGCTCAACGCTTAGTCAGAAAAATATGTCCTGTTTGCCAAAAATCACCAAATAAAATACAAAATTGTGAATGCCACAATGGATACAAAGGTCGAATAGGTATTTTTCAGTTTTTACATATTTTTTCTAAAGATAATCAACAAACTTTCCAGCTAGATATCCCACATCTACGGGATAGCGGCTTTTTAAAGGTAAAAGAGGGCATCACCGATATAGCGGAAATTTATCGTGTTTTAGGAAAAGATTATGAAGAGTAAAGTGCATTGGTATAGTTTTCGTTGGCAAGGTATTAATCCTTTCCAAGAAAAAGAACGTGGAGAAATTATTGCGCCCAATATAACAGCTGCTCAGAAACAGCTTTTACAAAAGGGATTAAAGCATCTGACCATTCAAAGAAACTGGCAATTCAATACCTCCCCAAGTCAGCAATTAATTTATCAATTTTTTGCTCAACTTGCTGTACTTCTAAATGCCAATATTCCGATTAAAACAGCACTACAAATTACATTACAGGATTGTACTAATATCGGGCTCTACTGTTGGGTTTCAGCTCTCATCCACCACCTAAATCAAGGATACTCCCTCTCTTATGCACTGGAAAAAGAAAACAAATATTTAACTTTTCAAGAATTATCATTAATCAAAGTGGGCGAGAAGACAGGTGATGTCCCCTATCTATGCAATAAAATTGCCGAAAATCAAAAACAAAGATTAAATATTCAACGTAAAATCCAAAAAATCATGATTTATCCTAGTTTAGTGTTAGGTATTTCCTGCATATTAACGTTGTTACTTTTAATTTTTATCGTTCCCCAATTTGCGCAAATGTATGGTGAACGCCAACAAGAATTGCCTTTTTTTACACAATTTCTTTTACACATTTCCCAACTTATTCGTGAAACAGGCATATATTGGAGCGTTTTTTTAATTACCATTATTGCCTCAATAAAATATTTGTTTCCTCACTCATTCCGCTGGGTACGTCAAAAATTACGTGATCACCTTCCATTTTTTAGGCATTTTAATCAACTAAATCGCCAATATTATCTCTCTCAAAATTTAAGTCTTATGCTAAACGCTGGTGTTCCATTGACTGAAGCGCTCCGCTGCTTCTTATCCCCTAAGCATTCTCTTCTCCCAGATCCAGTGCTTCAAAATAGTATTGAAAAAACATGTCGGGCATTAATGCAAGGATATTCCTTTTCCTTATCGCTCAGCAGTCATCTATTTTCTTCACAGGCTAAAAATATGATCTTTTTGGGTGAAAAGATTGGTGCTTTACCCCTAATGTTAGAAAAAATTGCACACAATACACAAGAAAAATTAGATCACGAAATTGCCCTTATATCTCAGTTAATTGAGCCTATCATGATGGTAGTCATTGGGATGTTAATTGGCGCAATTATGTTAGGGCTCTATCTTCCTATCTTCAATATGGGTTCACTAATACAAGGATAAAGCATGTGGCTATCTATTATCATATTGAGTTTATTCAGCGCTATTTTAGGTTACGTTGCTTATGCTTATTTAAATTTTTATCCCCATATCATCGCAAAACAGATTTGGACCAACTTTATTACCTTATATCCTCACACTCTTTCTAAGAATGCGACGCCAACATCCTTTTACTTACCCCAATATTTCTCACCATCTAAGATTTTTTGTGTTATTAGCTTCGCCGTTATTTCATTTTTAATATCTTGGCTTAGCCAAAATAATTACCAAAGTATTATGCTACTCGTATGGCTTAATGCATATTTTGGATTACTTTGGTTGCTGTGCCTTTTTGATTTACGCTATCGCCTTATCCCTATTGAGCTCTGTTATTTACTTTTTATTTTAAGTATCAGTGCCGTGATATATCATCTTCTAGATAGAGATATTATCGTAAGCCTTTATCATGCATTTCTAGGATTTATTACGTTTTATATCATTTCACTGATAGCAAAATATATTTATCAAAAGGAAGCATTAGGTATGGGAGATTGTTGGTTAATGTTAGGACTATGCAGTCTACTTTCTTTGATACAAATCCCGTGGCTTATTCTTATTGCTAGCCTTCTCGGAATAATCTGCGCCTTAATTGCTCGATATTTAGGGAAGCACCTTACTCAAATTCCTTTTGTTCCTTTTCTCGCATTAGCTCAAACTTTTCTGTTACTAGAAAGCGTTTTATACTAGCGCACTAGAACAAACAAAAAGGATATTAAAATGAGCTATGTTGTAGGTTTAACAGGTGGAATTGGAAGTGGTAAAAGTACCATTGCTTACTTATTTGCAGCCCTCGGCGTTCCTATTGTAGATGCCGATATTGTTGCTCGGGAAGTAGTGGCTATTGGTATGCCTGCTTTAAAAGTAATTGCTGAGCATTTTGGTAATGAAATTTTACTCCCTACCGGCGCCCTTAACCGGCCATTACTACGTCAAAAAATTTTTGAAAATCCGCATGAAAAAGCGTGGTTAAACGAATTGCTTCACCCTATTATTCGCCAAGAATGCGTAGCTCAACTCGCTACTGTAAAAGCACCGTATGTTTTATTTGTGGTTCCACTACTTATTGAAAATGGACTTGATTCGTTATGCCAATCACTCCTTGTGGTGGACGTTTCTGAGGAAACACAACTCACTCGCACCTGCCAACGTGATCACCAATCAGAACAGCTCATTAAGAAAATAATCGCTTCACAAATAACACGCGAAGAACGTTTAAAATGGGCAACTGAAATTATCGAAAATAATATCGATCTTGATGAAAATTTTTGTCACCTTGCCAAAGAAGTATTGGGACTGCACCATTTATACCTGTCAAAATCAAATAGCGAATAAAGTCATTATTTATCCCAAATTTTTATAAAAATTTATTGATAATCATATTGTTATTGAGATAAATTTTTTTAATTACACTATTAAACTATCTTTACCTGAAGTAATTATATTCTTCAAAATATTCCATTTTTTATGTGACTGCTATCACAAAAAAAATACAACATGATTGTCGTGAAGTATTCTTTCTCTTATGCTTACCACAATTAGAGTAAAACTTAAGATGAAGGGTATAAAAATGAAACGTACAGATCAATTACAACAAGCAAAAACAGATAAAGTATGGGATGTCGTTATTATTGGTGGTGGAGCAAGTGGCTTAGGAATCGCTGTTGACGCAGCAAACCGTGGCTACTCTACACTTCTACTAGAACGTGTTGACTTCTCTAAGGGTACATCTAGCCGAAGTACAAAGCTCGTACATGGTGGTGTACGATACCTTGCACAAGGTGACGTGAAATTAGTGCGTGAAGCACTCCGCGAACGTGGTCGCCTGGCAAAAAATGCACCTCATCTTTTTAAAAGTGAATCCTTTATTATTCCTGGCGAGAAATGGTGGACCGCTTATTACTACACGCTTGGTTTAAGTATTTATGATGCATTAGCTGGAAAATTAAGTATTGGTCGTACAAAATATTTAAATCAACGCCAAGCCAATGAAGAACTATGTGGTGTAAAACCAGAAAAATTAAATAATGCAGTTTGCTATTACGATGGTCAATTTGATGATTCTCGTCTTGCTATTAATCTTGCACAAACCGCAATTGAACAAGGTGCAACCGTGGTGAATTACTGTGGTGTTATCGGACTTGATAAAAATGCACAAGGTAAAGTATGCGGCGTTAAAGTAAAAGACATGGTGAGTGGCGAAGAATTTGATGTCAAAGCAAAATGTGTTATCAATGCAACTGGTGTATTTACTAATGAAATCAATAAAATGGATAATCCTAATGCTGGCGATACTATCGTTCCAAGCCAAGGTATCCACCTCGTGATTGATCGTAAATTCTTACCAGGTACTTCTGCCTTAATGGTACCAAAAACCTCTGATGGACGTGTTCTCTTCGCCGTACCTTGGCATGATAAATTGGTTGTCGGTACGACAGATACTCTTGTAAAAGAAGCGGAATATGAACCAAAACCACTCGAACAAGAAGTAGATTTCATCTTAAAAACTGCAAAAGATTATTTAGTAGAAGCCCCAACGCGTGAAGATGTTCGTTGCGTATATGTTGGTTTACGCCCACTCGCCGCGCCAAAAGACAGCAGTCAATCAACCAAAGAAGTATCACGTAGCCACAAAGTTGAAGTTAACGCATCTGGCCTAGTAGATATTATTGGTGGTAAATGGACAACCTATCGTCAAATGGCAGAAGACACATTAGATGCTGCGATCAGTGCAGGTCTACTTCCACCAAAACCTTGCCATACTGAAAATCTCCATATCCACGGTTATGCACCAGCAGATTGGAGTACATATCTTGGTTTCTACGGTAGCGATCGCCAATATATCGAAGCGATTGCCAAAGAAAATCCTGAATATGCAGAAAAAATTCATCCTGATTACCCATTCTTTATGGCTGAAGTTATCTGGGCTATCCGTGAAGAAATGGCACTTTCTGTTGAAGATGTATTAGCGCGTCGCGCTCGTCTTTTATTCTTAGATGCGCGTGCAGCCAGTGATTCAGCTGAAAAAGTGGCACGCGTTATGGCAAAAGAATTAGGTAAAGATGATGCTTGGGTCGCAGAGCAAACTCAACAATTCCAAGATTTAGCAAAACAATATTATTTCTAAAAAATCACGCCCCAATTTTCGTCATTTTTTTCAAAAATTGGGGCACCTTAACCATTTTAACGAGGTCATTATGCTTAAATTCTTATCCCCCGCTCCACATATTGAGCGTTTACCAAAAGAAAAGATTGATCCTACGTATCGTCGCTTGCGTTGGCAGGTCTTTATGGGAATTTTCTTTGGCTATGCTGCTTACTATTTCGTCCGTAAAAACTTTGCTCTTGCAATGCCAGGGATGATTGAAACAGGAATGTACACTAAGGCGGATTTAGGGTATGCCTTAGCATTCGTATCCATTGCATATGGGATTTCTAAGTTCATCATGGGTTCCGTATCTGACCGTTCTAACTCCCGTGCATTTATCAGTTTAGGGCTATTCCTTTCTGGTGCGACCATGGTCGCAATGGGGCTTTTCCCATTCGCCACTAGTTCTATTTATATCATTTCCATTTTACTTTTCTTAAATGGTTGGTTCCAAGGTATGGGGTGGCCTCCTTGTGGTCGTACAATGGTCCACTGGTGGTCTAAAAAAGAACGTGGCACTATCGTATCTATTTGGAACACTGCGCATAATTTAGGTGGTGCAGTGCCTGCATTACTTCTTATGCTTGCAACCAGTATCTATGCATATAGCCATCAACTTCCATCAATTAATGATGTACCGCAACGTGCTATTTGGCAAGAAGCTTTATATTATCCAGGTATTGCAGCGATTATTGCCTCATTCATTGCCTTCTTTATTATGCGTGATACACCGCAATCATGCGGATTACCTTCAATAGAAGAATATAAAAATGACTATCCAGATGATTATGATGCAGAAAAATCTGAAAAAGAATTACCTGCTAAAGAAATTTTTGTGAAATACGTATTTAAAAATAAACTTCTTTGGTACATCGCAATCGCAAATGTGTTTGTATATTTGATTCGTTACGGTGTATTAGACTGGGCACCGACCTATCTTAAAGAAGTCCGCCACTTCAATATTGATAAATCATCTACTGCATACGCACTTTATGAAATCGCAGCTATTCCAGGCACACTCTTCTGTGGGTGGGTATCTGACTACGTATTTAAATCAAAACGTGGGCTAACTGGTTTCATCTTTATGATTGCCACTACCATTGCGCTTTGGGTCTACTGGAAAACACCATCTCAAGATATGGCAATGACAATGATGGTTATTGTTGGTTTTCTTATCTATGGTCCAGTAATGCTTATCGGCTTGCATGCCCTTGAACTTGCACCGAAAAAAGCAGCAGGCACAGCAGCGGGCTTCACTGGTTTATTTGGCTACCTTGGTGGATCAGTTGCAGCAAGTGCAATTATTGGTTGGGCAGCGACCCGTTATGGTTGGGACAGTGGCTTCCATATCATGATTGCGGGTTCAATCATTGCTTGTCTACTCCTTCTTCTTACTATGTTGCAAGAAGAAAAACACCATAAGGAAATGGCAAAACATAATTAATCACCATAAAGGCAAGTTCTTGAGAGCTTGCCTTTTTTATGCACAAAATGAGGTAACTTTTATGGGTATGAAAATTAAAATGCTAGGGTTAACTAGCCTATTACTTACAACAGCATTTTCAACCAACGCCTTCGCGCAATCGGCTGACGGCAAAATTATTATCGCTCATCGCGGAGGAACCGGTTATTTACCGGAACATACCTTGGAAGCTAAAGCATTAGCAATTGGGCAAAAATCAGATTACGTGGAACAGGATCTCGCCATGACAAAAGATAATTATCTCATTGTTATCCATGATCCTTATCTTGACGGTATTACCAATGTTGCAGAAATTTATCCCGACAGAAAACGTGATGGACACTATTATGTCATGGATTTCACGTTAGATGAGATACAAAATTTAAAAATGACGGAAACATTCAAAACCGTCGATGGAAAACAAGAGCTGGTCTATCCTGATCGTTTCCCTTTATGGCGCCCTTCTTTCAAAATCCACACCTTTGAAACTGAGTTACAATTCATTCAAGGTTTAGAAAAAACGTTAGGTCATAAAATTGGTATCTATCCAGAAATCAAAGCACCGTGGCTACATCATAAAGCGGGCAAAGATATCGCACTCGCTACGCTAAAAATGCTAAAAAAATATGGTTATACCAAAAAAACAGATAAAATTTATCTGCAAACCTTTGATTATAATGAATTAAAACGAATTAAAACCCAGCTTATGCCACAACTTAATATGGACTTAAAATTGGTTCAATTAATTGCATACAACGATTGGCATGAAACGGAAGAAAAAAATGCTAAAGGGCAATGGGTAAATTATGACTACAACTGGATGTTTAAACCAGGAGCATTAAAAGAGATCAGCAAATATGCTGACGGAATTGGACCGGGCTGGTACATGCTTATTGATGAAAAGACATCAAAATCAGGAAAAGTAAACTTTACACCACTTGTAAAAGAAATTGCGCACTACGCTAATTTACAAGTACATCCTTATACCGTACGTAAAGATGCATTACCGCCATTCTTTAAAAATGTAGATGAAATGTATAGTGCGTTATTTAAAGCTGGCGCAACCGGTGTCTTCACAGACTTCCCAGACACAGGCGTTAATTTCTTGTTAGAACAAGATAAGGGAAAACCAGTATCAAGTAATAACACAAAACAATAGTTAATTCTTTATTATCCAGTACACATTCGCAAATTTTATCAAGGAAACATTTATGTCTGAAAAAAAATACATTATTGCACTTGACCAAGGTACGACGAGTTCTCGCGCATTATTACTCGATCATAACGCTAAAGTAATTGCAGTCGCACAACGCGAATTTACTCAAATTTATCCCAAAGCTGGTTGGGTAGAACATGACCCTATGGAAATTTGGGCTAGCCAAAGTTCTGTTCTCCATGAAGTCGTTGCCAAAGCAGATATCCGCCCAGATACAATAGCGGGAATTGGTATTACAAATCAACGCGAAACCACTATTGTTTGGGAAAAAGAAACTGGAAAGCCTGTCTATAATGCGATTGTATGGCAATGTCGCCGTACTGCCCCAATCACGGATCAACTCAAAGCTGATGGGCATGAAGAATATATTCGTCAAACAACTGGGTTAGTTGTCGATCCCTATTTTTCTGGCTCAAAAATTAAATGGATTCTTGATAATGTTGAAGGTGCTCGAGAAAAAGCAGAACGTGGTGAATTACTTTTTGGTACGGTAGACACATGGTTAGTATGGAAATTAACTCAAGGTCGCGTTCATGTTACAGACTATACGAATGCTTCCCGCACCATGTTATTCAATATCCATACAAAAAAATGGGATACTAAAATGCTAGAACTATTGGGCATTCCACGTTCTATGCTCCCAGAAGTAAAAAATTCTTCTGAAATTTATGGTCAAACAAACATTGGGGGTATGGGAGGCGTGCGTATCCCTGTTGCGGGGATAGCAGGGGATCAGCAAGCTGCGCTTTACGGACACCTCTGTGTTCGTCCAGGACAAGCGAAAAACACCTACGGTACTGGATGTTTTATGCTCATGCATACTGGTAATACGGCTGTCCAATCTCGCAATGGGCTGTTAACCACTATTGCTTGCGATGCTAAAGGTGGTCCAGCCTATGCGTTAGAAGGTTCTATTTTTATGGCAGGTGCCGCTATTCAATGGTTACGCGATGAATTAAAAATTATTCATGACTCCCAAGATAGTGAATATTTTGCTCAAAAAGTACCTGATTGTAATGGGGTATACGTAGTACCAGCGTTTACGGGCTTAGGTGCCCCTTATTGGGATCCATACGCCCGTGGTTCTATTCTGGGACTTTCGCGCGGGGCAAACCGTAATCACATTGTCCGTGCAACTTTGGAGTCAATCGCCTACCAAACTCGTGATGTATTAGAAGCTATGCAGTCTGATAGTGGCGCAAAATTAAAGAGTTTACGTGTAGATGGAGGTGCAACAGCCAACAACTTTTTGATGCAGTTCCAAGCTGATATTTTAAATACTATCGTTGAACGCCCAGTTGTTAAGGAAGTCACAGCACTAGGGGCCGCTTATTTGGCAGGTCTCGCAACAGGTTTTTGGAAAAATTTAGAAGAATTGCAAGATACCGCCATCATTGAACAAAGTTTTATGCCTGATCAAAACGAAGAAAAACGTACCCGCCGTTATAAAGGCTGGAAAAAAGCGGTGAAACGCGCGGAACATTGGATTGATGATGATGAATAATCAATAATAAGTATGTTAAAATTAAAAGGCGATGAAAAATCGCCTTTTTTTATTTTAGTTAAGGAAAGCGTTTAAAGAATTTTCTATAAATATTGGAGAACAATATGCTAATTCAAAAAACAGATTTGCCATTAGTTGCAATGGACTTTATGAATGAAGTACATTTAGAAGACGTTGATATGCTAAATACACTCAATAATAAACTCATCACCTATGAAGCAGAACCAAGCCCAGAAGGGAAAGAAGATATCTGCGACTATTGTGAAAAGTGGTACCAACACACTATTTCACATTTTAATGGTGAAGAAGTTGAGATGCAGCGTACCCAATTTCCTCCTTATTTTGTTCATAAAAATGAGCATGATAACTTCTTAGCAGTTCTACGTGCAGAAATTGATAATTTTAATAAAAATGCCAATCCTATCGCTTTACAAAAATTTATTGCGCTTGAAGTCGTTCCCTGGTTTATCCAGCATATTCGTACAATGGATACCGTAACGGCGATGTTCCTTAAAAATGGGGTTAGTCCTTGCTGCGGAAATCATTAATTTATTGTTTACATTAAAAAAACTAGCCTTTCTTATCCAAAGAAAGACTAGTTTTTTATTCCCTAAAGTTGCAAAATAGACACATCTGATAACTGATAACACGGGGAGAAAAATGGAAAAAATCTTGTTTGCCCATCGTGGAATGTCAAGTATTGCACCTGAAAACACATTATCCGCATTTACGCGTTGCAAAGGATACGGCGTAAAATGGTTTGAATGTGATTTAGATATTCTAAAAGATGGCACAGTTGTAATTAGCCACGATAATGAGCTAGATCGTTGTACAAATCAAAGTGGAACACTTTCACAATTAGCGGCAGATGATCTACTCTCAATTGATGCGGGAAGTTGGTTTAGTGATAATTTTATTGGCGAACCCCTGCCTACATTAGAGAGCGTTATTGATCTCATTAACCGTTTAGAATTAAACGTAAATTTCGAACTCAAATCTTATTCCTCAAACCCACAAGCCGCTACCCTACTCATTGATAATTTTCTTGAAGCTATCAAAAAATTAGATCCCAATCGCGACATTATTATTTCTAGTTTTGATCCAAATATGTTGATGTTACTAAAGGAAAAATGTCCTGGTTTACCTGTCGCCTGTTTATTTGACTCAAACACTATTCACGACGATTGGCTAACAATCATGAAAAATTGTCAAGCTCGCTATATCCATCCACAAAATGAAGGACTAACCAAGGAGATGGTCAATGAATTTATAAAATATGGATATAAAATTAATGTATGGACAGTAAACGATTTAGCACGAGCTAATCAGCTATTTAACTGGGGGGTAACTGGAATTTTTACAGATATTGCTCAAGATTTTCCTGAACGCTATAAACGTTAAAATAAAAAAGGGAAACACTTGTTTCCCTTATAATTTAGTTATACAGGCTATTAATCTGCATTGATAATGATCTTAATTGCATTTTCTTTACTTGCATTCAAGAAAACATCATATGCTTGACGAATTTGGTCAAGATCAAAATGGTGCGTAATTAATTTACCTACTGGTAATTTATTTGTTGCTACCGCACGCATTAGCATTGGTGTTGTATTGGTATTTACAAGACCAGTGGTGATAGTTAAATTTTTAATCCAAAGATCTTGGATTTGGAATTCTACTGGTTTACCGTGAACACCCACGTTAGCAATATGACCACCTGGTTTAACGATTTCTTGGCTAATATTCCAAGTTGCTGGAATACCCACCGCTTCAATCGCAACATCCACACCATCTGGTCCCACAATTTCTGCAATTTTTTGCTTAATGTCGCCAGTTGGAGTCACCGCATGAGTGGCGCCTAACTCTTTTGCAAGTTTAAGACGATTTTCATCTAAATCTACCATAATAATAATTGATGGAGAATAGAATTGCGCTGTTAACAATGCTGCTAAGCCAACTGGACCAGCACCAATAATGGCGATAGCATCACCTGGTTTAACATTACCGTATTGAACGCCAATTTCGTGTCCAGTCGGTAAAATATCACTAAGCATTACGGCTACTTCATCATCAATTTCATTTGGAATTTTAAATAAGCTATTGTCTGCATGTGGAACACGGACATATTCAGCTTGTGTACCATCAATCATGTGGCCTAAAATCCAACCTCCGTCACGGCAGTGAGCATAAAGTTGTTTTTTACAGTAGTCACAACTACCACAAGCAGTGATACAAGAGATGATAACTTTATCACCTTTTTTGAATTGTGAAACGCTACTACCAACTTCTTCAACAATCCCTACCCCTTCGTGACCTAGAATAATACCGTCACGCATGTAGAGATTTTTACCTTTGTAGATACCAAGATCGGTACCACAAATGGTCGTTTTAGTGATGCGAACAATCACATCTGTTGGTTTTTCAATGACAGGTTTTTGCACTTCCTCAAGTGCGATATTATGATCACCGTGATACACGAGTGCTTTCATAATGGTCTCCTTAATGTGTATAAACTTAATCCAAACTGGGTAAGAATATATCAATCCGGCATTCATTTTTCAAATGATTTTGATGTCATAACAAGCATAATTTGATGGTTTTTTATGTTAACCCAATGAATTTTTATATATTTCCGAGTATTATATTTATTTAATTTTTTTCAAAGAGAAGAAACATGACAACTGATATTCTCATCGTAAAATGTCCACAATGTAAAAAAGACGTAGAATGGACAAGTGAAAATATTTATCGCCCATTTTGCAGTAAACGCTGCCAACTTATTGATCTTGGAGAGTGGGCTGATGAAGAAAAAGCTATTCCCGGTGAAGAGGCCTTTCTTACAATGCCTGACGAAGAGCATTGGTAAAATAAAAGCTCGCCAAAGCGAGCTTTTTCTCTACCACTATTTGATTTATTCTACGAATTAGAATTTATAGTTCACATTTAAGCCGTAAAGCATTGCACTTGCGGTAACATCGAAATGCGCAGCTTGGATTGGATCTTTCGGTTCCTCAGTGAAATGTGATTTTTTACCGTGTAGGTAAGCTGTACCAAAGTCAATTGAAAGATCTGAGGTTGGGCGATAAGTCAACCCTGCGGTATACCAGTAACGTTTTGTATCTGGGATAGAAATGGTGTAATGATGTCCCATTGCGCTTGTTTCATAAGAGAAACCAGTACGTACTGTCCATTGATCGTTTAGATCGTATGAAGTACCAATCGCATAACGCCAGCTATCTTTGAAGCCTTCTTGTTTAGTAAACAAAGTTCCACCCGTTGCTTTGCGGGTTGCATGCAACGTATCAAAACGGCTCCAGTTCGTCCATTTTGCGCTATAGCCAATTGCCCAACGATCAGTTAAACGATCATAACCTGCAATTTCCACGTAGTCTGGTAAAACAATTTTCAAACGACCATCAATTTCTTTACCGTTTGTTGGGATAATACCTTGTTTTGCAAGTTGCTGATTAATCATGCTATTTAGTGCAGGATCAGAAGTTAAATCAGATAAATCATTCGTAAATTTACCTTTAAAATGCACTTCAATAGGTGAATGGTAAGCGATACCAATGCGATTGTTTTCATTAAAGTTATATGTGATACCTGCATTCACACCAAAGCTAACATTGTCCCCTTTTAGTTTTACAAGGGTTGAGTTCGGTTGAAGATTATTAATTCGTTTCGCCACTTGATTTGCAATTTGTTGCAATTGTGCAGGATCGTTTAATGCAGTTGAAATCGAACTTGCATCTATTGGGCTTATTACGCCGTCTTTTACAGCCTTAGTCACAAGACCAGCCACTTTTTGTTTAGCAACTTCTGGATTTTTTTGGAATTCAGCGATGCCATTAGCCAACATTTGTTTTGCCGCTGGTGCTAAGTACCCCATATTACGGCGAATTTCAGCACGGGTATATACTACGTTCGCGCCTAAACCAAAGCTCCAATTATCATAACGATACGCCGCACTAAAGTTAGTATTCACGGCTGCGATATGGGTATGACCACCAAGGTAACCCGCCATAAAATTATCATTGTAATCAGTGGTTAAACCATAGTTAAGGTTCATTCCCGCACCAATTGCAAAATGATCATTAATCGGCATTACGCCATAAAATTGTGGTACAAATTGCGCAGGTGCAATATTGTGATCACTAACTTTAGTTCCTGTTGCAAGGATTTGTCCGTTTACATCAAGATTCGGAACAAACACAATCCCCCCCGCACTGATTTCAGCGCGTTTAAATTGTGTCATTAATGCTGGGTTAGTTGCGACAACAGACGCATTATCTGCGGTGGCAGCTTCGCCCGCAAAAGCACGTCCTAAACCAGATACAGAAGTTTCAGAGAGTTGGAAAGCAGATGCTGATGCAACGCTTGAAATAGAAAGCACGACTGCCGCAAGTGCTGTCTTTTGAAAAACATTCAAAAGGTTTTTAGAGTTTTTTTGTTTCATATATAATCCAATCCACTACGGGTAAAATAATCGGGTTGGAATATACGGAAAATATTTTTTATACACAATGAAAGCTGGTTATTTCAAAGACACATCCGACCAGTTATCGCCATTTTTATTGATTTTTTCTGCAATATTTTAGCTAAAAATAATTGCGTAATGTTGTTATTAACGCCATGATTTTCGGAGAAATTTATGTTTTTTGATACCCACACCCATCTTGATTATTTAACGCAGCGTACTGCGTTGCCGCTCGCACAAATTGTTGAGATGGCTAAGCAAGCAAATGTGGAGAAAATGCTACTAACCGCCGTGAACGTACGACAATTTACAGAATTTCCGCAAATTACTGCTCCATTCCACCAACAAATTCCCTTTGGCTTAGGGCTGCATCCCTTATTTATTGAACAACACCAACCTGAAGATTTATTAACGCTTGAACGTGCACTCGCCCAGCGTGCGCCAAATTGTTGTGCAATCGCAGAAATTGGATTGGAACGCGGAATTGAATCGCTTATTACCCCTCTACTTTGGCAAAAACAACTCTCTTTTTTACATGCCCAACTGGAATTAGCACAGCAATTTAAATTGCCCGTCAGCCTACATAGTCGCAAAAGTCACGCCGAACTTTTAGCTATTTTAAAGAAAAATTCTCCCGATTTTCGGGGCGTGATTCATGGTTTTTCAGGAAGTTATGAACAAGCTAAACAATTCGTAGATTTAGGATATTTTATTGGCGTTGGCGGGGTAATCACTTATCCAAGGGCCAATAAAACCCGTCAAGCCATTGCAAAACTGCCTACAGACTGCTTGCTTTTAGAAACCGATAGTCCAGATATGCCATTACTTGGACAGCAAGGTACTGCGAATATGCCTAGTAATATCCCATTAATTTTTAATACATTATGTGAATTAAAAGCACTTACATCTCAAGAAAAGGACGACCTAGAACAACAAATTTGGCAAAACTCTCTGACCCTTTTCTCAGCCCATTAACTATCGAATAAGATACATTAATTGGTGATTCATATTATAAAATGATCTAAAATTACTCAATTAATTAAATTATTTGTTAAGGAGTACCTTATGCATCGTTTTGAACTCGCCCAACAAGGCACTATCACCGATCCAAATTCTTTTGCTGAATATCTTACTTTCGTAATTAAAGATGGCGTAAGTGCTGAAGACATCAAGGAAGCGCTAGCGCAAGTCTTCGTTATTCAAAAATCTATCGGACAAAAAGATGCAAATGCGCATTTATCAGTTACCTTCGGTGTATCTTTGAATGGCTGGAACCGTATTTTTAGTGATTTACCAAAACCAAAACAACTCACTGCTTTTGAAGCACTTAAAAACGGTAAACGCACCTTCCCCGCAACCCCTGGCGATATTTTCTTTATGATTAAATCAGAACGCATGGATCTTAATTTTCAGGCAGCCAAATATATCCGTCGTGCATTCCTAAACAAAGCTGATTTAACCGAAGATACACAAGGGTATAAATACTTAGATAGTCGCGATCTCATTGATTTTGTGGATGGTACTGAAAATCCTAAATTACAAGAACGCATTAATACCGTTCTTATTGATGATGATATTGACTTACACAATGGCGGAACTTATCTCTTAGTACAGAAATATGTGGATATTGATAACCTCCTCCCATGGGATAAAGAACCCGTTGAATATCAAGAAAAAGTCATTGGTCGCACTAAATTTGACGATATTGAATTAGCCGATAATGTAAAACCTGTTTGGGCGCATAATGCCAAGAGTAAAGTATTCTTTGATGATGTAGAACAAAAAATGTTCCGCCAAAATCGACCTTTCGGGAATGCCCAAGAACACGGCACCATGTTTGTCGGCTTTGCTGCTAATCCAGAAGTTCTACTAACTTCCATTAAACAAATGATTACCGCTGATAAAGATGGCAACTACGATCGCCTTTTAGACTTCGTTCAAGCCGTTACAGGTAACCTCTACTTTTTCCCATCCATGACATTAATTAATAATTTCGAAGATTAATTTCACGCCCCAATTTTCCAAAAAATTTCCGAAAATTGGGGCGTCTTTTTTTTATAAAATTTTCAATTTGTGATCATCTTCCCAGTTTCTCCCCCTAAAATTTTGTAAACTTACTTGCTAGTAGCCTGTTTTATCATCGGTTTTAATTAAAGGCGGCGGTATGAAAAAACTCATTAACCAACTTGATACAATCCTATCTGAACAAATTCATGGCTTTGCTGAAGCCTATCCACATTGTGAATTAAATCAAGATCCTCTATTTATTAAACGTAAAGATGCGCCTATTGCTAAGCAAGTCGCCCTTATTTCTGGTGGTGGCAGCGGTCATGAACCCATGCACATTGGCTTTATCGGGGAAGGGATGCTAACAGCAGCGTGTCCCGGCGAAATTTTTACATCGCCTACGCCAGATCAAATGCTAAGTTGTGCAATGGCGGTAGATAGTGGTGAGGGCGTTATTTTTCTTGTCAAAAACTATACGGGCGATATCCTGAATTTCGAAACCGCCACAGAACTTTACGCAGATATGGGTGGGAAAGTCAGTTTCATCATTGTGGATGATGATGTTGCAGTCAAAGATAGCTTATTTACGGCTGGTCGCCGTGGTGTTGCGAATACGGTATTAATTGAAAAAATGCTTGGGGCGGCAATTTCCCGTGGCGAGAGTCTTGATAAAATCGAAGCTCTTGGCGTGCGCTTAAATAATCAAGGACACTCTATTGGCGTGGCGCTTAATGCGTGTACCGTTCCCGCTGCAGGAAAACCTTCTTTCGTTTTGAGTGAAAATGAAATGGAATTTGGCGTAGGGATACATGGAGAGCCCGGAATTGAACGACGTTGCTATAACAACCTTGATGATACAGTAGAGCAAATGTTTTCAACTCTTATTGAAAATAGTACTTATCGTCGTACATTACGTCAATGGGATAGAAATCAAAATACCTGGCGCGAAACAGAACAAAGTAAGCATCCTCTTCAAAAAGGCGATGAGGTCATTGCTTTAGTAAACAATCTTGGTACCATCCCGATCTCAGAGCTCTATGGCATCTATCATAAACTTGCTCAATGTTGTGAGTCTTTCGGCATTAAAATCAAACGTTCTCTTATTGGTACCTACTGTTCATCTTTAGACATGCAAGGATTTTCTATTACCTTATTGCAAACTAACGAAGATGATCTCACTTTGTGGGATGCCCCTGTTGTCACACCTGCCATGCGGTGGGGAAAATAATATCAAGGAGAAGTCCATGGAAATTACTCGTCATACTGTTTATCAATGGCTACTAAATTGTCACCGTATTTTTACGGCACAACAAGATTATCTTACACAGCTAGATAGAGAAATCGGAGATGCAGATCATGGTTTAAATATGCAACGTGGATTTAATTACGTTGTAGAAAAACTCCCAGATGTTGCTGATAAAGATATTGGTACAATTTTAAGAACGGCTGGCATGACCTTATTATCAAAGGTAGGCGGCGCTAGTGGACCGCTCTTTGGAACTTTTTTCCTTAAAGCAGCACAGGTCGCACAAGGGAAAGAAAAGCTGACACTTAATGAATTTTATGAGGCACTAAAAGCAGGAAGTGATGGGCTAATTGCTCGAGGTCGTGCACTACTGGGAGATAAAACTATTTGTGACGTATTGATCCCTGTATTAAATGACTACCAGCTTGGGCTCGAAAAACATGAAAACAGCCCTGCGCTTTTCCAATGCATTGCCGATACTGCAGAACATGCTGCTCATGACACGATTCCCTTAGTTGCTAAAAAGGGACGAGCAAGTTATTTGCATGAACGTAGTGTCGGTTATCAAGATCCTGGCGCAACCTCTACCAGCTACCTTTTTAAAGCACTTGCTCAAGCTGTGGAGAGTTGTCATGATTAATTTTGTTATTGTTTCTCACAGCCAAGCATTAGCAGAAGGACTTGTTGCCTTAACGAATCAAATTAAAGCACCCGAATGTAAAATTATTCCTGCTGGTGGTCTTGAAGATCCTCCAGGCGGAATTGGAACGGATACGATTAAGATTATTCAGGCTATTGAAGATGCGTTTAGCGACGATGGGGTGATTGTTTTTGTTGATTTGGGAAGCGCTATTCTTGGCACTCAAACTGCATTAGATTTACTCGACCCTATTATGGCAGAAAAAGTGCATTTAAGTTATGCACCGCTTATAGAAGGGACAATTGCAGCTGTTGTTGCCGCATCAAGTGGCGCCTCCCTAGAAGAAGCACTTTCAGAAGCAAATGAAGCAGCCGCACTCAAATTAAGTTTGAATGACCAATAATAACCTTTGCAAGCCTTGTAATTATGCGTATTATGGTGAGGAATATATTACTTACCATAAACGTTTCATACTGCTTAATATGAAGCGTAGTAAGCTTTTTTCGATAATATTAATAAGGACAAAATCGATGCAAAGTTTAGCTAAATCTACGCGTAATGCTGCGACTTTAGATACTGATGCCCTCATTCAGTATATCATTGATCGCCATCATCAACGTGAAAGGCTGATTCTCACTCAACTTGAAGACACTATTTTACAAGCTTGTGAAAAATATCCCAATAATGCTTTGCTATTGAGTTTTTACCAAAAATTTATTGGGGTTCATCAAGAATTACTCAACCACTTTGAGTTGGAAGAACACGATCTCTATCCCAAAATTCTCCATGGAGAAAAGGTAGAATGGGAAAAGCTGACGCAAGAACACATTGCCCTAGTTAATTCAGTACAACAACTTTCCGAGTTACTTACTCGCATAAAACAAGAAAATAATAAAATATCTTCTGATCTTGTACGCAAGATGGTAGAAAATTTTGAGAATTTTACAATAGATGTCCATCATCATATGTTTCTCGAAAATATGGTTTTGTTTAAGCGTTAGTCATTAAAATGACACATCTTTTCTGCAAAATGCCGAAAAATTGTCTTATTTTGTTTTAAATTCACACCAAAAAAGCACTTGATACTGTATAAGAATACAGTTATATTATTACCCAATCAGTCTTATTATTTATCAGAAAGGGATAAAAAATGGCAACTCCAGAGGAAAAAGCAAAGGCACTCGAAGCCGCATTAGGTCAAATTGAAAAACAATTTGGTAAAGGCTCAATTATGAAATTGGGCGAAACACAAAACTTAGATATTGAATCCATTTCAACAGGTTCTCTCGGCTTAGATATCGCACTTGGTATCGGTGGTTTGCCAATGGGTCGTATTGTAGAAATCTTTGGTCCCGAATCTTCTGGTAAAACAACCCTTACCCTTTCTGTTATCGCAGAAGCGCAAAAAAATGGGAAAACCTGTGCATTTATTGATGCAGAACACGCACTCGACCCTATTTATGCCGCTAAACTTGGTGTAGATATTAAAAATCTTCTTGTATCTCAACCCGATAATGGTGAACAAGCACTTGAAATCTGTGATGCATTAGTACGCTCTGGTGCGGTAGATGTAGTGATTGTAGACTCAGTAGCTGCACTCACACCAAAAGCAGAAATTGAAGGTGATATGGGGGATTCCCATGTTGGCTTACAAGCACGTTTAATGTCTCAAGCATTACGTAAACTTACTGGTCAAATCAAAAACTCCAACTGTCTGGTTGTTTTCATTAACCAAATCCGTATGAAAATTGGGGTAATGTTTGGTAATCCTGAAACCACAACCGGTGGTAATGCGTTAAAATTCTACGCTTCCGTACGCCTTGATATCCGTCGTGTCGGTGCAGTGAAAAATGGTGACGAAATCTTAGGGAATGAAACCCGCGTTAAAGTAGTAAAAAATAAAGTTGCACCCCCATTCCGCCAAGTGGAATTCCAAATTCTCTATGGCGAAGGAATTTCCAAAACAGGTGAACTCATTGATTTAGGCGTTAAACAAAAACTTATCAATAAATCTGGTGCATGGTTCTCTTACGAAGGCGAGAAAATTGGTCAAGGTAAGAATAATGCGAAAAAATGGTTAGAAGAACATCCAGATAAAATGCAAGAATTAGAAGAAAGATTACGCGCAGAATTACTTGCTAATCCAGATCAAGCTTTATTTGCAGAAATTGATGCTTCTGGCGATGAAGATGATGTGGAAAGTATTGAACGCTTAACTGATGATGAATAATCATCTCATCTACTTGTAAAACCACGCTATGGCGTGGTTTTTTCTTAATTGTTATTGTTTTTCTCTTAAAACAGCCAGGAAAAATCGCATGGAAACCCAACAACGCCAATCATTCGCCTTAAACTATGTAGTTAATCTTTTATCACGTCGTGAGTATTCTGAATTTGAGCTACGTTGTAAACTCCAAGAAAAAGCCTATAGTGAAAATGAAATTGAATATGCTATTGGCAAATGCCAAGAGCGCCACTGGCAAAGTGATCACCGCTTTACCGAAAACTATCTCCGTGCCCGTTCACAACGTGGCTATGGCTTAAAACGCATTCAACAAGAACTTACACAATTAAAAGGTGTGCAAGAAAGTACAATTTCAGAGGTTTTAATGGAGATGGAAGAGGAAAATGCCATTAATTGGCAGGCAATTGCCCTCAATGTACTACGTAAAAAGTTTCCTTTTTTTCAAGAAAGTCTAACACCTAAACAAAAACAAAAAATCTGGCAATATATGTTCTCTCATGGATTCAATACTGATGAGTTTTCAATATTTATTGGAATGAGTGATGAAGAAATTTCCGATTATTTTTCAGAATGGTAGGGTAAGCATAAGCGAGGGTGGCGACTTTTCGCAAAACAATAGGTACAATAATAGCCAATTTTAATTCTGCACAATATTTTATATGAATATCTTAGTTATTGGTCCATCTTGGGTTGGGGATATGGTGATGTCCCAAAGCCTTTATAAAACATTAAAAATACAACATCCGAATTGCGAAATTGATGTACTTGCTCCTAATTGGTGCAAACCACTCCTAGAAAGAATGCCAGAAGTCCGCAAAGCAATTACGATGCCGATTGGACATAAAGCACTCGAAATCAAAACCCGTTATCAAATAGGTAAAGCATTGCGAAATCAATACGATATGGCAATTATTTTGCCTAATTCTTTTAAATCAGCATTTATCCCACTTTTTGCTAAAATTCCATTGCGCCGTGGCTGGAAAGGGGAAAGTCGTTATTTTATTTTAAATGATCTACGCCCCAATAAGAAAGATTATCCTATGATGGTACAGCGTTATGTTGCGCTTGGATATGATAAAAATCACATTCCTTCTGCCAATGATCTGCGCATTGAAAATCCGACCCTCTCCTACTCGGAACAGGAGATTCTGCTCACTAAGCAGCACTTTAGCGAACAATTAAAGCATGAAGGTGACCGCCACGTTATCGGCTTCTGTCCAGGCGCAGAATTTGGCCCCGCAAAACGTTGGCCACATTACCATTATGCCAACTTAGCTAAACTTCTTATTGAAAAGGGATTTGCAGTTCGTATTTTTGGCTCACCAAAAGATCACGCAGTGGGTGAAGAAATTATTCAATCCTTACCGAAAGAAGCGCAACCGTTTTGTTGTAATTTAGCGGGAGCAACTACACTAAATCAAGCAGTAGACTTAATTGCAGATTGCCAAGCCATAGTAAGTAATGATAGTGGGCTGATGCATATTGCTGCAGCAGTTAATCGTCCCCTCGTTGCCCTTTATGGACCAACCAGCCCGACTTATACGCCACCTTTATCAGATAAAGCGATCATTATTCGTTTAATTGAAGGCGGCTTAATTAAAATTCGTAAAGGAACAGATAGCAGCGAAGGATATCATCAAAGTTTAATTGATATCCAACCAGAAATGGTATGGGCAAGTTTATCCCCCCTACTATTAAAAAAAGACTGTTAGCTAAAAAAACCGCAATCTTCATTGCGGTTTTTCTTTTAGGGTTATGCCACTTCTGGGAACAGCATTTTCAATACATCTCGAGTAACACGTCGCGACTTCCCATGATGCGGGAAAATATGAATCATCATGGCTGGATTAAAGTTTGCCTCAATCACGCCCCATGAATGAATACTGTCTGTTGCAGGTTTTGTATAATCAGGGATAATTAAATCCACGCCACAAACTGCCGCGCCTAATGCTTTGGTAATTCCGACTGCAATTTCTTTATAACTTGAATGCATTTTATCGGTCATATCAATACTGTCGCCACCAGAACTGATATTGGAATTAACTCGAAGCTGTACTATTTCACCTTTCGCTGGAATGCTATCTGGCGTTAACCCTTGTGCTTTTAATTGTAATAATTCAATATCACCTAACGTAATTTTCTTTAATGGCGTACGTTTTGCATCACCGCGTAGCGGATGATCATTTTTAATTTCAATTAATTGTCGAATCGTTTTCTTACCATCGCCTTCCACATTAGCCGGAACACGCAATAAGACAGCTAAAGTATTGTCACCAATCACGAAGAATCGATATTCAGTTCCACTGAGATAATTTTCTACCATTACGGATTTATCTTCTCTAAACGCGATATCAATGGCTTTCGCAAAATCTTCTTTATCTTTTACACCATCTTGGAAAATACTAATTCCCAAACCGAAATTCGTTGATTTTGGTTTAATTACCATTGGCTTATCAACAAATAGCGGAAAACTTGCTTTCGCCACTTCGGAATTTGTAAATTCCACACTGTCAGGAACATTGTAACCTGCTGTTTTTAAAACTTTCTTGGTTACAACCTTATTTTCCATAATGAGTGGGGCGATATAGCTATCTTTTCCTGTCATATTGCCATTTTTTACATATTCAATATGATCTGCAAATTGTAATTTTAAGAAATTATCTTGCTCATCTAGAATCTCGACATTTACCCCTTTAACAATCGCATCAAACATTAAAGTTTGTGTAGAAAGTTCCATATCCGCAAAAGCTTCTAAGCAATAAAAATGTTCCATCGCTTGCGCCTTATATTTTAGGGCTAGCTCAGTGCCTAGTTTTTCGTAGCTTCCTACTTTTTCAATAGCTTTTACGACTCTTGCACAGAGTGTTTGGCTTGGATCATTAAACTGTTCACGTTTCGATTGTGCATAATTTTTTACGGAAATCGGGACGTGTAAACTCTCTAACATGGTTAACAGTTTATCCATCATCTCTAGCCCCTCCGCTTTAAATTTTGTTTCTTTTAGCGGATCTTCTAACGCAACTTCTGCAAGGCGATCTTTCCCAAGTTGAACGTTCTCTTGTGAACCCTCTTCGTCCAACCAAAGCATTAACAGAATGAAGTAATGAATAAAGTTCGCATCCTCCTCACTCATTCCATAAGCTTCAAATGGATTAAGATCGAATAATCTAAATTCAATATATTGAATTCCCGTCGTCAATAAATCACGTGCTTTATTAGCGCCACGTAGACGAGCATTAGAATAAAATTCTTTTTCTGCCTGTAATTTTCCAATGCTTACCCAATGCTCTAGCGTTTCGACATAATCTTGCAAGCTATCAAAAGACACCACGACTTCAGGAGCATTTACATATCCATAACGACTGGTACGTAAACTACGTACATACTGTCCTGGCATTAAAGGAGATCCCTCACGAAAGTAAGAAGCATCTACAGTTGGAGTGGCTGCGAGTAAATAGACCAATATCCATTGATAACGTAAAAAATTACGTGTCATTTTGAGATAAAGTGCATTTTGAAAATCGACGAGGTTTTCCTTTTTATCGGAAATTTTATGAAGTTGTTTGATAAATTCTGGTGAGATTTGAAAATTATAGTGTATGCCGCTGACCATTTGTTTTTTCTTACCATAAATATCAACAAGATGTTCACGATAGGCTACATCAGCAGGATTATCTAATTTAGCGACTTGAATTTGGCTCTCATCTGGTAAGAGCGGTGGCATACTAAATGGGAAAATATATTCATCTTCAGGTAAAGTGCGCAATACAATCTGATGAATCGCGGAAAGCCAGCGCATAGTATCATGGACCGTTTTATTTGGAGGCGTGATAAGCTCTAACTGGCTTTCTGCAAAATCCGTTTGGATATAGGGGTGAAACCGACGATTACCAAAAATATGTGGATGAGATGTTGTTGCCAATTCACCATTTTGCCATATTCGGGCACTTTCTTTTTCAAGTCCATAAGATCCTTGTTGGAAAAGCAATTCTAATTGGTGTTGCTTAATGGCTGACTGAATATTCATCGGTATTCTCCCCTCAGTGGATTATCTTATAATTCTTCCTTGGCGTGATTTAACGTATACTTTGGAATTTCAATGGTTAAATTTTCTTTCCCAACACGGCATTGGCAGCTTAATCGACTGTTCATCGTAACACCCCATGCTTTGTCTAACATATCGTCTTCTTGTTCACTGCTTTCATTTAAGCTATCAAAACCTTCTTCTACAATAACATGGCAAGTCGTGCAAGCACCTACCCCGCCACAAGCATGATCAATATCTACACCTGCTTCTAATGCACTCTCCAATAAATTTGCACCTTCGGGTACTTCAACTTCCATCCCTTCAGGACAAATATCTTCGTGCGGTAAAAAAATAACTTTTGGCATAATTTTTCCCTCTTATTCCTCTAAATTATCAACGCTTTGTCCTGTCAAAACAGCTCGGACAGACTGATCCATACGTTTTGCGGCAAAATGTTGTGTCGCTTTATCTAACGCTTGGATACCTTCTTTAAGTTCAAGCATTGTGCCAACTGGCAATAAATCTTCTAAAACTTTCATCGCGTGCGCAATTTGAGCAAGCTCTGTTTCATCCAGTAGTTTTGCATCCTGTTTAAGAGCCGCGTTGACAGTTTCTAACGCACGTTTAGCTTCTACGCGTTGTTCAGCTAACTGACGTGCTTCAATGTCTTCTTTGGCGTGTTCTAACGAGCTTTTTAGCATTTGTGCAATTTCTTCATCCGTCAAACCATAAGAAGGTTTAACTTGAATACTTGATTGAACACCTGTCGATTTTTCCATAGCGGTAACACTAAGCAGACCATCGGCATCAACTTGATAAGTCACACGAATTTGGGCAGCCCCTGCCACCATTGGTGGAATACCTTTTAAGCTAAAACGCGCAAGTGAGCGACAATCTTCAACCAATTCACGTTCACCTTGAACAACATGGACGCTCATACCAGTTTGTCCATCTTTAAATGTCGTAAAATCTTGTGCGCGTGCAACTGGAATTGTGGTATTACGTGGAATAATTTTTTCCACTAAGCCACCCATTGTTTCAATACCTAAGGATAAAGGAATCACGTCCAGTAATAACATTTCACTATCTGGCTTGTTCCCAGCTAAGATATCTGCTTGAATAGCCGCCCCTAACGCGACCACTTTATCTGGATCAATACTGGTTAACGGTTGGCGATTGAAAAATTCTCCCACTTGTGAGCGCACAAACGGTACACGAGTTGAACCACCTACCATGACAACATTTTTCACATCTTCAATCGTTAATTTTGCATCTTTTAATGCGCGGCGACACGCCAACAATGAGCGTTTTACCAGAGGTTCTATCAGACTATCAAAATCATGTCGTGAAATTTCACCCGTCCAGTTTCCGTAACCAAACGTTACCGTATTTTGATCACTTAACGCGACTTTTAAGCTTGTAGCAAGCTCTAGTAATTCACGCTGTTCTTTTAAGTCTTTCGGTTGGTGATGCGATTTTTCTACAATCCAGTTTGCTAAGAGATGATCGAAATCGTCTCCGCCTAATGCAGTGTCACCACCTGTCGCCAAGACTTCAAAGATACCTTTGCTTAAACGTAAAATTGATATATCGAATGTACCACCACCGAGATCGTAGACGGCAATAATCCCTTCTTCTTGGCTATCTAAGCCATACGCAATCGCAGCCGCTGTGGGCTCATTTAAAAGGCGTAAAACGTGTAATCCCGCTAATTTTGCCGCATCTTTTGTACTTTGACGTTGAGCATCATCAAAATAAGCCGGAACCGTAATGACCGCACCTGTTAATTCCCCACCTAGACGAGCTTCACCAAGTGTTTTTAATTTTTTTAGAATTTCGGCAGAAACTTCAATAGGGGTTTTTGTACCTTGTGCAGTTTCCATCATCGGTAAACCATTTGCACTCGCAACAAACGCATAAGGAAGTTTTGGATAACGGTTTTGGATATCCTCTAAGCTACGCCCTATTAAACGTTTTGCTGAAATAATGGTATTTTTAGGATCATGAGAAGCCAATTCAAGAGCTTCATATCCAATTGTTGTGGTTTCCGGTGCAAAATGTACCACGGAAGGCGTTAAAGGACGTTCTTGCTCGTCCAATAATATTTCTGGGCTACCGTTTCTTACCGTAGCCAATAAAGAATTCGTTGTACCAAGATCAATACCCACCGCTAATTTTTGTTCATGCGGTGCAGCCATTTGCCCTGGTTCGGCAATTTGTAGAAGTGCCATAAATAATCTCTATAACTTACTATTAATAAATGGAAAATTAAAAATCAGAAAGCTTATCGTCCACGCGTTCAATTTCTACAAATAATTTTTGGATGAATCGAAGACGATCAGTTTGTTGTTTAGCTTGAGTCCAATTTTTCTCATCTAGGGAACTTACAAGACCAGTTAATACATCTTGTTTAACTTCATTAACCTGTTTCGTAATCGCATCTAATAAGTCAAGATCTTGCTTCTCTTCAATATCAGCGAGTTCCTCGCGCCATTGCATTTGTTGCATAAGAAATTCAAGATCGTGATTTGTTTCGGATGCGATTAAACTATCACCTGCATTTAATGCAATAATACATTCTGCACGCAATACGGGATCCGTCAGTTGTTGCCATGCATCGTTAACTTGTGCTGACTTTTGAATAGCTAATCGTTGTTCTTGAGATGAACTTTGCGCAAAATTATCAGGATGAAGTTGTTTTTGAAGCTGTAAGTAACGGCTCTTTAACAAGGTTTCGTCAATTTGATAATCCACTGGTAAATCAAAAAGAGTAAATGGGTTATTCATTGTCTTGCTCCTATCTGAATAATCTTACGCATTGTATAAAATTTTTCGAATTTTGGGGCGTAAAATTAAACATTAAAGCTTTCGCCACACCCGCATTCATCTTTAACATTCGGGTTGGTAAATTTAAAGCCTTCATTTAGCCCTTCTTTTACAAAGTCTAATTGTGTGCCATCTAAATAAACAAGACTTTTTTCATCGACAATGACTTTCACACCATCTTGTTCAAAAACACGATCATCTGCATTAATTTCATCTACAAATTCAAGCACGTAAGCCATACCTGAACAACCAGATGTTTTGATACCAAGACGCACACCTTCACCTTTACCGCGTTTTTCTAGGAAGGTTTTAACACGCTCTACTGCGCTTTGAGATAAGGTTACCGCCATACGTTTCCCCGTCGTTTTATCGGTTTATTAAAATAAAAAGGAAAAGTGTGGCGTCCCCACACTCTTCACCCTATTATGCTTTTGCTTTTTTTGCTTTATAGTCCGCAACAGCTGCTTTAATTGCATCTTCAGCTAAGATAGAACAGTGAATTTTTACTGGTGGTAATTCAAGTTCTTCCGCAATATCACTATTTTTAATAGCCTGTGCTTCGTCTAATGATTTGCCTTTTACCCATTCTGTCACTAATGAGCTAGAGGCGATCGCAGATCCGCAACCATAAGTTTTAAATTTTGCATCTTCAATAATGCCTTCATCATTCACTTTAATTTGAAGTTGCATTACATCACCACATGCAGGTGCACCCACCATACCGCTTCCTACATTTTGATCTTTTTTGTCAAAAGAACCTACGTTACGTGGATTCTCATAATGATCAATCACTTTATCACTATATGCCATTTTTCTTTCCTCTACTTTCCAAAATTAATGAGCAGTCCACTCAATGGTATTTAAATCAATGCCTTCTTTATACATATCCCAGAGTGGAGATAATTCACGTAATTTTGCTACGGCATTTTTCACAAGGTTAATTGTATAATCAATTTCTTCTTCAGTGGTGAAGCGACCTACGGTAAAACGAATAGAACTATGTGCTAATTCATCGTTTAAGCCTAAAGCGCGTAGTACATATGATGGCTCAAGGCTTGCTGATGTACATGCAGAACCTGAAGAAACAGCAATATCACGTAATGCCATCATTAAGCTTTCGCCTTCAACGTAGTTGAAACTGATGTTTAAGTTAGTATCAACACGATGTTCCATTGAACCATTTACATAAGTTTCTTCGATATCTTTTAAACCATTGTATAAACGATCGCGAAGTGCTTTTAAGCGAGGCATTTCTGTCGCCATTTCTTTATGGCAAATTTCGTAAGCTTCACCCATCCCCACAATTTGGTGAACTGGTAAGGTACCAGAACGCATACCACGTTCATGACCACCACCATGGATAATCGCTTCTAAACGCACACGTGGTTTACGGCGTACATAAAGTGCTCCAATCCCTTTTGGTCCATAAAGTTTATGGCTAGACATAGACATTAAGTCAACTTTTAATTTTTTCAAATCAATGTCTACTTTACCCACTGATTGCGTCGCATCTACATGGAAAATAATGTTACGTGCACGGCACATTTCACCAATTTTTTCAATATCTTGAATTACACCAATTTCATTGTTTACATGCATAATAGACACGAGGATAGTGTCATCACGCATAGCAGCTTCAAGCTCTGCCAAGTCAACTAGACCATCGGCTTTTGGAGCCAAATAAGTCACTTCAAAACCTTCACGTTCAAGCTGGCGACATGTATCTAATACCGCTTTGTGTTCTGTTTTGCAGGTAATAATATGTTTACCTTTCGTTTTGTAGAAATGTGCAGCGCCTTTAATCGCCAAGTTGTCTGATTCTGTTGCACCAGAAGTAAAAACGATTTCTCGACTGTCCGCACCGATGAGATCAGCAATCTGGTTACGTGCTACATCCACTGCTTCTTCTGCTTGCCAACCAAAACGGTGGGAACGACTTGCAGGGTTACCGAAAGTCCCCTCTTTAGTCATAAACTTCATCATTTTTTCTGCTACACGTTGATCCACTGGACAAGTGGCCGCATAGTCTAGATAAATAGGTAATTCCATTCTTTTTCTCACTCTAAATTATGTAATATTTTATTTTTCTTTGCGTTGTCGCTGTTTTTGAGTATGTTGTTTGACGAGGCTTGCTAGCGTAATGTCATATAAAAACTCTTCGATTCTGCCACTCAATTCTTCCCAGAGTGCATGAGTTAAACATTGAATACCGCCTTTACAATTACCATGTCCCAAACATTTTGTTGCCTGAATATTTTCATTAACTGCATTAATAATCATGCCAACGGAAATTTCTTCTGGTGGTAAATTTAACTTATAACCACCACCTGGTCCGCGTACACTTGTCACGATCCCGTGTTTGCGTAATTTAGAAAACAACTGTTCTAAGTAGGAAAGAGAGATTTGTTGTCTTTCTGAAATCTCAGCCAAACTTACTGCTTGCTGTTGATTATGTAGTGCAATATCTAAAGTCGCGGTTACGGCATAGCGACCTTTGGATGTTAATTTCATTCTAAAAATCCTTTGTTATCTTTTTGCCGAATTTACTGCTTATATATGATACATTCCTGACTAAAATAGTCAACTTTATCCTAATCCTTTAAATTCTTCTGAACAATACTCAACATTCCACAGAGTAAATTAAGTTCCGTCTTATCTAAATCAGCACGTTGATATAAATGTTGTAATTTTTGCATTACACCATCATTCTTAATGAACCCTAACTCACGATACAAAGCTTCTGTTTGTTGAAAGAAATAAGCTAGATCAGCTGCCTTCGGATAAATGCGAGCCTCTTTATCACCTTTTTCCTGTAACTGATAATGACCTGTCTGATTCAGCCACGCTTGACGTAATTCATAACAAGCCAGTTGAACAGCCATAGCTAAATTAAGCGAACCATATTCAGGATTTGTCGGCACATAAAGATGGTAACGACATTTCAAAAGCTCTTCATTTGTCAAACCTACACGTTCACGTCCAAAAACAATCGCTACTTTCGCATTGGGATGATGATGTAAATACGACATTACGACGTCACTGCACCCTTTGGGATCAATGAGCGTATTTTGTAAATGTCGTAAGCGTGCGCTAGTGCCAATCACGAGATCGCAATCGGCGATAGCTTCATCAAAACTAGGAAAAATCTTTACCTGTTTTAATACATCTTCTGCACCTGCTGAAAGGGCTATTGCCTGATCGTCAATCTCGCATTTTGGCGCGACTAATCTTACCTTCGTCAGTCCCATTGTTTTCATTGCACGAGCACTGGAACCAATATTGCCACTATGCGATGTTTCTACTAAAACGATTCGTATTTGGTTTAACATATTTACTACCTAAGTTAGATAGTGGAATTCTACCACAATATCCATAAAAAAAGGTCAAGATTTTATAATACTTTCTATAAAAATTAATCGGTTTTTCTCAACCATTTCCCTCGGATTTCTTATTCTTTTGTAATTTCTTTTGCGTTATCATACGGATAGTTTTTAGCACAAAGAAGGAAAATAAAATGACAATTAAAATCCATAACCCAAAAGAAATTGCTCAATTTATCGATCACACTGCTTTAACTGCAGATAAAACTGAACAGGACATTATTAAACTTTGCGAGGAAGCAAAAGAGCACCATTTTTGGTCAGTCTGTATCAACTCTGGCTATATTCCTCTCGCAAAAAAAGAACTTGCGGGTTCTGATGTAAAAATTTGTACTGTCGTTGGTTTCCCTCTTGGTGCAAACTTACCATCAGTAAAAGCATTTGAAGCTAAAGCAGCCATTGAAGCAGGCGCTGACGAAGTTGATATGGTAATTAATGTTGGTTTAATTAAATCTCATCAATGGGATGCAGTACGCGATGATATTCATACTGTTCTTGAAGCTTGCGGACGCAAAACTTTAAAAGTTATTTTGGAAACTTGTCTTCTCACTAAAGAAGAAATTGTTCACGCATGTGAAATTTGTAAAGGTCTTGGAGTAGGTTTCGTTAAAACATCAACAGGCTTTAATAAAGGTGGGGCGACCGTTGAAGATATCGCATTAATGCGCAAAACTGTTGGCGAAAATGTTGGCGTAAAAGCATCTGGCGGTATTCGTGATACTCAAACTGCAATGGCAATGATTGAAGCAGGTGCAAATCGTATTGGTGCTAGCGCAGGAATTGCTATTATTAGCGGTCAAATTGCGGAAGGCAACGGCTACTAATCTTCTAATACCTCACATGGAATTGTGTATATTTTTCTTTCCCGTGTGAGGTATTTTCTGCTAAGATTCTAAGAACTTTTAGCCAATATCAAGAGGTTTTTTATGATTAAAACTGTTTATTTTGTACCAGCTGCTTATTTCGGAAATGTCAAAGAATTCCAATTAATGGAACGTCTTACTCGCTTATTTGAAGATCACGGACTTATCGTTGTTCATAATGTAGAAGAAGCACAACTCATTATCGCTTTTGGAGATACCCTTACACCTAATGACGCTTACAAAGGGAAAAAAGTATATCTTGCGGATGAAGAAACTGCATTCAACGATTCTAAAGCCGTTTTAGAAAAAGCATTAAAAGATTGCAAACCTTACGAAGATTACCTTAAGTAAGATCCATTGTGGAAATCATCAATGAAAAAGAATATTGTTGCTATCACCTCTGCTCCTCATAGCGAGACGCAAACTTTTTTATCTGCAAAAGCAATTGCGGATTATGCAAAAGAACAAAATTGGCAGGTTAAAGTAGAAATGCATGGAAATCATAAAGATGACCATGATGATCCTCATATTATGCCACTTTCGCCTACGGATATTGAACAGGCAGATGTCGTTATTGTGGCAACTGATCACGATATTGATTTAAGTAAATTTAAAGGTAAACCCGTTTATCGCACGTCTACCCTAGCGACAATTAAACATACTGCACAAGAATGTATGCATGCATTTGAAAAAGCAGAAATTTATACTGGGGAACGCAATAACGATTTAGTAAAAGAAGCGATTGAAGAAACTCACATGGGGAAATGTGCCGTGAAAAAAGGTGCACATCGTATCTCTTTATCTATTATTATCATTCTTATCGTTTTACTAATTATTTACGCATTTTTATAATTTTCTATAACCCTCTAATATTTTTTAGGGGGTTCATTGTTTTAAAGGATGTCTACTATGCAAGAAAGGGATAAATTTCGTATTGAATGGGATTGCCGCCGAGGTATGTTGGAGTTAGACAAGGTCATTATGCCTTTCTATAAACAGCATTTTGATACTCTTTCTGAAGAGCAAAAATCTACTTTTTTACGTTTACTAGCCTGTAGTGATCTGCAGTTATTTTCTTGGTTCTTTAATAACAAACCTGCTGATGATGCAGAATTACAGAACCTAATATCATTGATTCAATCTAAGATAGAACATTAATACTATTTAGATTTTGAACTTTTCAATATAAAACCTATCTAACTACCAAAGAGCAATGAATTTTGGTGTCAGATTTGTAAGGGAAAAAGAGGTAATATGACCGAAAAGCTAACAGATCAGGCATTAGTGGAAAGAGTAAAACAGGGAGATAAGAAAGCCTTTAATTTGTTAGTGGCACGTTATCAAAACAAAGTTGCCGGCTTACTTACACGTTACATTAATCCTCATGAAATCGCCGATGTCGCTCAAGAAGCATTTATCAAGGCATATCGCTCTATCCACACATTTAGGGGTGAAAGTGCTTTTTATACTTGGCTCTATCGCATAGCGGTCAATACCGCCAAAAATCATTTAACGTCTCAAGGTAGACGACCACCTAATGAGGATATTCTCGCAGAAGATGCTGAAGTTCTTCAATCAGGTACTGCCTTACGGGATGTGGCGACACCAGAAAATGAATTACTTTCAGATGAATTGAAAAATATCGTTTTTACGACAATCGCTAATATGCAGGAAGACCTGCGCGTAGCTATCACTTTACGTGAAATAGATGGTTTGAGCTATGAAGAAATTGCAGGTGTTATGAATTGTCCCGTTGGAACGGTGCGGTCACGTATTTTTAGAGCACGTGAACTCATTGAAACAGAGATTGCCCCTCTGCTTCAAAATTAAATTACGGTTTTATACACGGAGTAACTTATGCAAAAAATCTCAGTATCCACATTAATGGATGGGGAGGAAATAAATAGTTCTACGCTACGCAAAGTCACCCAAGATCCTGAATTAGAAAAGGCTTGGCAGAATTTCCATCTTATTAGAGATGTCATGCGTAAAGAGTCA
The DNA here is from genome assembly GCA_020026155.1 of Actinobacillus sp. Classification (GTDB taxonomy): domain Bacteria; phylum Pseudomonadota; class Gammaproteobacteria; order Enterobacterales; family Pasteurellaceae; genus Actinobacillus_C. Next base: position 50,080 of record JAHHQX010000007.1, read on the forward strand.
GATTTTATTTTAGGTGATGACTTTACAAAAAGTGTCGCGGCGGCCCTAGAATTGGAAGACACCCCGATCCTTGAATCCCAAGAAAAAATTGAACCAAAACAAAAAAACTTTTGGCGGAAGCTCAAACCTGCTTTCATGCCAATGTTACAGTTAGGTGTTGCAGCAAGTGTCTGTCTAGTCGCAGTATTTGGCGTACAGCAATTTACGAAAAAACCTGCGGAAAGTGCGATTTCTGTTTTACAAACCCTTCCTTTTAACAACCAAGTCCAAGATGTGAGTTACAATGTCCCACATCAATTTATTGTGACGCCAAAACAAATGGAAGAAAAAAATAAACAAATCGGTGAAATGGTTCAAAGTTATGAACTACAACGCAGACTTTATGCTTCAGAAATCCATAAATAATTTAGTATACAAAATCACCATGTTTATTGATTAATAATATTGGTGATTTTTTAATATCCATTGGAGTAGTTTATGTCTAAAAATGTCATTGCTTTTATTTTTAAAATGTCATTTATACGTCTTTTTGCTATTTGTACGCTACTTTTTTCACCCATGATTGCGCAGGCAAGTACTCCAATAGCTACTGATAATATGGCGTCTTCCACAGGAGGGGTTCCTTCCGATACCAATACAATTTTACAAAAAAATGCCTTGCAAACGCCTGCTAAAAATCTATCACCCATGCAACAATTACAATTGATGCAAACGAACCATTCGACAACAGACTATGGGCTCTTTTTTGTCAACATCACCCCTGCGAGTATCGAATCCTTCCGCTATTATCATGCTTACGCAGACAATAACAATTATGCACAATTAACCACTATGGATGGTATCCAGCAAGAGATATTACAAAGGGGAGATATTATCAGCTATTTTTCTCCGCTTTATCCGAGCTTCTCTATTCGTGGAAACTATATTATTGATAATTTTCCAAGTATCCTCTGGGCAAATTTAAAAAACGTCAATAAATATTATGACATCATTCCAGTGGGTATGAATCGCATTGCCGATCACGTGGTCAATACGCTCCGTATTGTGCCTAAAGATGGCTATCGCGATCAGCTTGTTCTATTTTTAAATGCAAAAAACCATATGTTGTTACGTCAAGATGTGCTCGATCATAATGGTAACTTACTTTCTCAATTCCGTGTGGTAGATTTTATTCCCCTAACTAATGTGAAAAAATTTATTGCAGCACTTGATACTTTAGACATGCCACCATTCATCACCACCAAAATGCAGACTTCTCAAAATACTTTTGCATGGAAACTTGATTGGTTACCTAAAGGATTCCATCTTATAAAACAAACTGTTAATACATTAAATGGAAAAACTATTGAAACACAGTTCTATTCGGATGGTATTTTTTCCTTTACAATAAACGTTGCACCAAGCATTATTCCAGATGCACCCGATAAAAGTTGGTCTCGCGGTGCGCTATCACTTTATACACGAACACAAAATAATCAAGATTTTACCTGTATTGGAGAAATTCCAGTTTCTACAGCAAAACGCATTATTGAAAATATTAAGAGTAACTAATTATGTTAACGGAACGAGGAGTGGTTGTTGCTTATCATGGGGGAAAAGCAACAATCAAATGCCAACGTCAAGGTGGCTGCACGGCATGTAGTGCCAAAGATTCTTGCGGTAGTGCTGCGCTGTCTGATTTGACAAATGAGAAGAAAAACAAAACTGATCACGTATTTATTATTGAAACGCTAACGCCTTTAAGAATTGGTCAGCAAGTTGAAATAGGACTAAAAGAAAAAGCTCTCGTACTAGCAAGTTTATTGCTCTATACCATTCCGCTTCTAACTTTGGTCTTAAGTACTATCATCAGCCAATATTTTTGTAGCAGTGAGTTAATCTGTATTGCCATTATTTTTGGTTGCACGACCCTTTGTTTTTTTATTGTAAAAATTTTTGCAGATAAACTCGCATCCCATCCTGCTTACCAGCCGATCTTACTGCGCGTTTATCCTTAAAAGAAGATAAGATATTTATGTATAATTCTCCGACATTACTAGGGATTTCAGGCTATAGTAATAGTGGAAAAACAACGTTGCTAGAAAAACTGTTACCCTATTTACAAAAATATGATTTACGCATCGGCGTCATCAAACACACTCATCATGATGCCTCCACTGATATCCCAGGAAAAGATAGCTGGCGCATGAAGGAGGCTGGGGCTGCCCAAGTTGCACTTGTTTCAGATAAACGTTGGGCAATCATGTCTGAAACGCCAACAGCGCCCATTACCCTAAAAGAACTAATGCGCCAATTTAACCCAGTGTTAAATGATCTTATCCTTGTAGAAGGATTTAAGGATGAAGCTATCCCCAAAATTTTGCTACATCGTCAGGAAATGACACGCCCATTACCTGAAATTGATACCTTTACTATTGCGATTGCAACCGACTACTCCTTGTCGTGCAACGTTCCAGTTTTGGATATAAATAATCCAGAACAAATCGCACGCTTCATAAAAGATTGGTTGATAAAGCAATAAAGGATATTAATTTGAGTATTTTTAGAAAAAAATCCGAAAATGCGGGCGAGACAGATGTTTCCCAAAGCAAGCAAAAGTTAGCTAAAGAATATCTTGGTTTAGCATGGATCGCTGCGCTTGCTTTCTTTATGCAAACCTTAGACGCCACCATTCTTAATACGGCACTGCCCGCAATCTCAAAAGCATTACATACCGTGCCGCTTGATATGCAACTTGCTATCATTGCCTACGCATTAAGTGTTGCCCTTTTTATCCCCTTGAGTGCGTGGATGGCAGATCGCTTTGGAAGTTTACATGTCTTTCGGTATTCAGTCGCTGTTTTCGTATTAGGATCTATTGGGTGTGCGATGTCTCAATCGCTCGAAGTGCTTGTACTTTTCCGAATCTTACAAGGAATGGGCGGTGCACTGATGATGCCAGTAGTACGTTTAACTCTCATTCAAGCCGTACCTAAAAAACAACTTATTCATGCTTGGAATTTGGCGGCGGTCGCAGGATTGTTGGGACCTATTCTCGGACCTATCTTGGGAGGTTGGTTAGTGACGTATGCAAGTTGGCATTGGATATTTTTAATCAATATCCCTATTGGCTTACTCGGTATTTTTGCCGCCGCCCATTATATGCCTAACTTTACTCGAGAAACAAAACCACTTGATTTTAAAGGGTTTTTCATTTTTGCTGGTGGTTTGGTCGGGATCACATTAGGGCTGGATCTCATTGCTGAAAGCGTTGTCGCACTCTATTGGGCCGTCCTCTTATTCGTAATTGGGGTGCTCTTTTTCATGGCCTATTACCGCCACGCAAAACGCCATCTTGCTCCCCTCTTGTCCTTACACGTATTCCATATTCGAACGTTCCGTTTGGGATTAACGATTAATTTATTTGTCCGTCTTTGCGCCTCAAGTATTCCCTTCCTAATTCCGCTTATGTTTCAAATTTGCTTCGGTTACCGTGCGGATATGGTAGGTTGGTTACTCGCACCTATTGCCTTAAGCTCTATTATCGCCAAAGGTATAGTTACGCCATTATTAAGACGCATTGGTTATCGTACAACCTTAATTTATAGTGCGATTGGGATTATGATCGTCGTTGCGATGATGGGCTTATTGCGTGAGTCCACGCCAATTATCTGGATCGTGGTATTATTTTCGTTATACGGAACTTGTATGTCGATTTTATTCACCTCCATTAATACGCTCACAATTGGGGATTTAGCGCAGGAATCGGCAGGTGTCGGTTCAACATTATTGAGTGTCACGCAACAAGTAGGAATTGGGTTAGGTATCGCTGTCGCTTCTACTATTCTTGCAGGCTATCGCAATATTTTACCAAGCGATTTACTCCAACATGCGTTTAGTTACACCTTCTTCACGACCAGTCTTTTTGGCTTATTCCTCATTTGGCTTGTCACAAAATTACAATCTAATGATGGAAAAAATCTCTTGTAACTCACGCCCCGATTTTCCGAAAAATTTATGCAATAAAAAACCGCTGTACATCAGCGGTTTTCTTTTTATTTTTCTGTAGCATCACTGGTAGCTGTCTTACGACGTTTACCCACATTTTTGCTGTCTTTATGACGCAATTTTTGTTTGGTTTTCTTGGCTGCCTTTTGTTTCTCGGCAATTTTTGCTTTTTTGGTTGCTTTTGATTTTTTGCTGACTTTTTTAATTTCACCATCTTTTGGCGGTTTGGTACGAGGTTCTAATCCTTCAAGCACACGAGCTTTCAGCAATTCTTGAGTATAGCGTTTGATTTTACCCAATAATTTATAATCATGCCCTTCAACGAAAGAAACGGCAGTTCCTTTTTTACCTGCACGTGCCGTGCGCCCAATACGGTGTGTATATACGTCCGCACTGTACGGTAAGTCAAAGTTCATCACATGACTAATATCTTCAATATCAATTCCTCGCGCGGCAACATCGGTCGCAACAAGCACGGTTACCACACCATTTTTCAATCTTTCAATCGCCTGATTGCGTTGATATTGATTCATCTCACCTTGAATAAAGGTAGAACGAATGCCACGCTTACGTAAAATATCAGAAAGCTCTTGCGCCTCTTCACGACGGCGGACAAAAATGATACCTCGTTGTACATCTTCAGTTTGGATAAAACGCGCAACTTGCTTGATCTTATGTTCTTTGCTGTCGCTATGATAATACCATTGATGAATCTTTTTACGTTCGCGACGACTTGGTTCGGCATCCACTTTAACTGGATTTTCTAGTAAACGCTCAGTAAAGCTTTGCAATAACTCACCTTCTAAGGTTGCAGAGAAAAGTAATGTTTGTTTACGCCAACGTGTTTCTGCCGCAATACGTTCTGCATCTTGACCAAATCCCATTTGCAACATGCGATCGGCTTCATCAAAAATTAAAATTTCAACAGCACGGCAATCAAAATTTTCTTGTTGGATATACTGTAATAATCGCCCTGGGGTTGCTACGACAATATCTTGATTTTCGTTAAAAATTTCACCATGCTCTTCATAAGATATTCCTCCCGTAATCGTTGCAATTTTAAGGGAAGTAAATTGAGCAAGTACTTTTGCCTGTTCTGCGACTTGCATGGCTAATTCACGGGTTGGGGTCAATACCAGTACTCGTGGCGGACCGGGTTTACGACGTGGATAATCCAGTAAGTGCTGGATAGCAGGTAGCAAGAAAGCTACGGTTTTCCCCGTCCCAGTGGGCGCTGAACCTAATACGTCTAATCCATCCATGGCAGCTGGAATGGCTTCTACCTGAATGGCACTTGGGCGGCTATAACCTTGTTTCTCCACTGCTGCGAGAAGCGCTGGCGAGAGGTCGAAACTTTCAAAAGTCGCTGTATTCATCTTTTTCTCTGTAATCCTTTCATTTAAAATTAGGGCAATTATAACGTACTTCCAACAAAAATACGGAGCTTTCCAAAAAAATGTCCTCTTCTCACCAACCTAAGCCACAATTTTTCCATTTTAAACAATTCTCTATCGAACAAACACATTGCGCAATGAAAGTCGGAACCGATGGAATTTTACTGGGTGGCTGGGCAGATTTGGAAAACGCCAAATCAGTCTTGGATATGGGAACAGGTACCGGGCTTATTGCATTGATGACCGCACAACGCCTTGCCACAGTATCGCAAGACTTTTCTATCGTCGCCATTGAAAAAGATGAAATGGCCACAAAACAAGCTCAAAAGAATTTCCTCAATAGCCCATGGAAAGAGAATATTCAGCTTTATTGTGGTGATATTATAGAAATTTTACCGAAAATCGGGGCGTGTTTTGATCATATTCTTGCAAATCCTCCCTATTTTCCTAAAGCGCAACCTTGTAAAAATCAAGCACGTGATTTAGCCCGCTATACAGAACTTTCTCATTTAGATTGGCTCACAATTGCCGCTAATTTTTTAACAGAAACGGGAAAAATTTCTTTTGTGCTACCCTTTGATGCTGCACAAAATCTTATCGAAAACGCTCCTTTTCATTGTATTAGAAAATGTATTATTACAACGAAAATTGGTAAATTGCCCTCCAGAATGATCGTTAGCTTCTCTAGAGTTGCCCAACCTTGCAAAGAAGAATCGCTTGTTATTTATGATAACGAAAATAAATATACAATTGATTTTATTAATAAATATAGAGATTTCTATTTAAAAATGTAACTTATCTTTTAAAATCTCCAGCACGCACAAAAAGAAAAAATATTTCATTTTTTATAAATAAAATTTGCACTACTCCAAAAGTTTATATAAAATTTTATACATAACGTTAATGGAGTTAACCAGGTATATTTATGAAATTAAAAAAACTCTTCATGGCAATCACACTTGGTTCGGGATTATTTTTCTCGACGTTGGCGCATGCTGATCGTCAAATTACCGATCAACTGGGTCGTGAAGTCACCATCCCTGATACGGTCAATCGCGTTGTTGTATTACAACATCAGACATTGAACATTATTAATCAATTAGATGGTATGCAAGACGTTGTGGGCGTACTTTCAAGCTGGGAAAAAGATCTCGGTAAAAGTTATCTACGTTTAGCCCCGAGCCTTAAAAATATGCCTATGCCTGGCGATTTAACGAATGTAAATATTGAAAGTTTAATGGCGTTAAAGCCGCAAGTGGTTTTTGTCGCGAACTATGCGCCAGAAAGCATGATTAAGCAAATCACTGCCCAAGGTATTCCAGTAATTGGAATCTCTTTACGAGTCGAACCAAAATCACAAAATAATAAAATGAATCCAACCCTTGCAGATCCACAATATGCTTATGATGAAGGGTTAAAACAAGGGATTCGTTTAATTGCTAATGTCATTAACAAACAAGCAAATGGGGAAGCACTTATTAAGGCAACCTTTGCAAATCAAGGCCTAATTAAAGCACGCCTTGCCGATTTAAAACCAGAACAACGTGTGCGTGTCTATCTTGCCAACCCTGATCTACACACCTACGGAAGTGGGAAATATACGGGTGTCATGATGCAACGTGCTGGCGCAGTAAATGTTGCGGCAGCAACGTTAAAAGGTTACAAAGCCGTATCTATGGAACAGGTTTTAAATTGGAATCCACAAGTTATTTTTGTACAAAATCGTTTCCCTTCTGTCTATACCGAGATCAATGATTCTGACAGTTGGAAATGGTTAAAAGCGGTAAAAGATCATCAAGTATATTTGATGCCACAATATGCGAAAGCATGGGGATACCCAATGCCAGAAGCAATTGCTTTAGGGGAGCTTTGGATGGCGAAAACCCTTTATCCGCAACGATTTAAGGATGTAGATTTGGCGAAAAAAGTACAGGATTACTATCACCAATTCTATCGCACGAATTATATTGCCGCGCCAAACGTTAAATAATGCGCCACAAAAATTCGCGAAAAATTAACTTAATTTTAATGATATTGCTGTTAGTCGTGGGAATCTTTTCCCTCACGCTAGGGCAATATCCCGTTGGCTTCGCCAAAATTATTTGTTCTTTAACAAATCAAACTCATTTAACCATAGTGGATAAGCATATTTTATTGGATATTCGCTTACCTCGAGTGTTACTCGCTATTGGTGTCGGGGGGCTCTTAGCTTTTAGTGGTGCCATTTTACAAGGAGTTTTTCATAATCCCCTAGTAGATCCCCACATCATTGGAGTAAGCTCTGGCGCTGCTTTCGGCGGAACCTTAGCCATTCTCTTAGGATTTTCAACATTTGGATTAATGCTGAATACCTTTTTCTTTGGTCTATTAGCATTAGCACTGATTTATCTGCTCGCAAGCTTATTTGGACAAAGTGATCGCTTAATGCTGATTTTGTTGGGTATCGTCTTAAGCGGTATCTTTGCTGCGTTAGTTCACTTAGTACAATACCTTGCAGATACGGAAGAAAAACTCCCAAATATTGTTTTTTGGTTACTAGGAAGTTTCTCCACAGCAAATTGGCAAAAATTGTGGCTTGTGTGGCTTCCAATCGTTCTCTTCGGAGGGATTCTTTACAAGCTGCGTTGGCGAATCAATATTCTCTCTTTGGGTGACATCGAAGCAAAAGCATTAGGATTACATGTAACGCCTCTGCGCTACGGTGTGCTATTTTTAAGTGCGCTACTTATTGCTTCTCAAGTTGCTGTTACAGGCGCTGTTGGCTGGATAGGCTTGGTCGTACCGCATATTGGACGTTTACTGGTTGGTGCTGATCACCGGAAATTACTGGGCACGACTTTTTTGGCGGGTGCCATTATCATGTTGCTCGTAGATGATCTAGCTCGCACTTTAAGTCAATCCGAAATTCCACTCAGCATTATCACGGCACTATTTGGGGCGCCATTGTTCATTTTCTTACTTGCGAAGAATAAATCATGGCGGAAATAGTTTTACATGCCACCGACATTACCTTCGGTTATAAAACCCCGCTATGCTCACCTTTATCGCTCATATTAAAACAAGGTGAAGTCGTCGCCATTCTTGGTACAAATGGTCGTGGAAAGACAACGTTGCTTCATACTCTAGTGGGAATTTTACCTACCCTCAGCGGGTCAATAAGATGTGTAAAAAATATTGGTTATGTGCCACAGCACAATACAATGAGTTTTGATTATTTAGTATTAGATGTCGTGTTAATGGGATTAAGCCAACGTGTAGGACTTTTTTATGAGCCGACTCATGAAGATGAAACGCGGGCTTTAGCACTATTGGTGGAATTAGGAATCGCTCACCTTGCACATAGTGTGTTTAACCATTTATCAGGTGGACAACAACAATTAATTTTATTAGCACGTGCATTAATGTCTGAAGCCGACTTCATCGTTTTAGATGAGCCTACTTCAGCACTGGATTTAGCTAATCAACAAATCGTTTTAAATTTTATTGCGAAATTAGCGAAAGAACAGAAAAAAACAGTACTTTTTACAACACACGATCCTTATCATGCACAATTAGTTGCGGATCGTTGTTTATTATTGCTTCCTGAACAACAGTGGTTGTATGCGCCAGTTTATGAGGCGTTGCAAGAAAATCGGTTAGAGTGCCTTTACGGACTTCCACTCCGCTGTAAAACCTTGGAAGACGATAGAAAGGTCATTTTCCCCCTTTTCTCTGTGCAAAGATAATGCGAGTCAGTACGGAGAAGTTGGCGACAATCCCATTGTCGCCATTTTTTTTATCTAAAAAATAGCTTTTTATGAGCGCTTACTTCAAAATATCTTCATGATCCCCTGATAAAGGTTTTACTATGACTTCACTTTTTTCACCGCATAAACAAGAAGAATATTGCCCTAAATGCGGTAAAGTTTTACAAATGAAACAAAGTAAACGTGGTTTATTTCTAGGTTGCACGGGTTATCCTGAATGCGATTATTTAAAACCTTTACGTGCACCACAATTCCAAATTATCCACGATTTACCTGAACCATGTCCTAAGTGTGGTGCAAATTTACAGCTTAAACAAGGTACTTACGGCATGTTTATTGGCTGCAGTGCTTATCCAGACTGTGATTATGTGTTGCATCATCAAGTGCAAGAAACACCGACAGAAAAATATCCTTGCCCACTTTGTAAAAAAGGGCAGTTAGTTTTACGTCGGAGTCGCTTCGGAAAAAGTTTTTATGGGTGCGACCAGTTTCCTAAATGCAAAATGATTATTAATGAAAAACCGCTTTTTCAAAGCTGTCCACATTGCCACGGTAAATTAGCTTTATTAAAAAAAACGACAGAACACTCTCAAACTTTTCAATGTATCAATCCACATTGTGAAAAAATGTTTGATCTCCCTGTTGAATCAGAAAAACAAGAATAACTTTATGAATATACAACAAATTATTAAGGCTTTATTAAATGATGAAGTCATCGCTTATCCAACAGAAGCAGTTTTTGGATTAGGCTGCAATCCCTATAGTGAAACGGCTATCCAACGCTTACTGGCCTTAAAAAATCGCCCAATTGAAAAAGGGCTTATTTTGATAGCACCAGCACTTCATTATTTTAAAGACTTTATTGATCTGGAAGCATTAAGCCCAGAACAGCATCAACGCCTCGAGCAGTTTTATACTCCCGCAACCACGTGGATTGTTCCCGTCAAAACAAGCGTTTCTCGTCTAGTCCGTGGGAAATTTGATACGATTGCAATTCGCTTATGTGCTCATCCAGATGTAACTGCACTATGTGAAGGAGGGAAAATACCACTGGTTTCAACCAGTGCAAACCTTAGCGGAGAAGAGCCTGCAAGAACCTATGATGAAGTTTACCAACAATTTGGAGAGAATTTTCCTGTGCTTGAAGGACAGGTTGGTGGGGCAAAGAATCCTTCACAAATTAAAGATTTATTTACAAATCAAATCGTTCGCCAAGGGTAAACTATGCAAGCAATCTGTGATCAATATGCCGTCTGGGGAAATCCTATTGAACATAGCCTTTCGCCACAAATTCAAATGGCTTTTGCGAAAGTAACGGGGCAAAACATTCTTTACACTAAAAGGCTAGGAAGTTTAGAACATTTTGAACAAGAGTTATTCGCCTTTTTCCAAGAAGGGGCAAAGGGATGTAACATTACGGCCCCTTTTAAACAACGTGCTTTTGCTCTAGCTGATCTACATAGCGAACGTTGTTTACGTGCTAAAAGTTGTAATACTCTTAAAAAACTTGCCAACGGTCAGCTTTATGCAGATAACACCGATGGTATTGGTTTAGTCAATGATTTAAGCCGTTTAAATTGGTTACGCCCTCATCAAAAGATACTTATTCTTGGGGCAGGTGGTGCGACACAAGGGGTACTTTATCCTCTTTTACAAGCCGAACAACAGATTTTTATCGCTAATCGTAATATGGATAAAGCCCAGAACCTCGTTAATGATTTTCAAGATCTTGGTTCGCTGAAAGCCATCACTTTTAATGATATTCCGACATATCATTTCGATCTCTGCATTAACGCCACATCGCTTGGGTTAAACGGCGAAGACTTTACTTTGTTAGGCGAATGGGTGCGTGAGATCCCTCACTTTTATGACATGCAATACAAATTACATGAAGATACGCCTTTCATCAAAAAATTAAAATCTTACCAAATCACAAATTATGCTGATGGTCTAGGAATGCTACTTGCACAAGGAGCGGAGAGTTTTGGCCTATGGCGCAACGTAACTGTTGATTACACAACGATTTTAAAAGAATTACAAAAATAAATAGAAAGACGCCCCGATTTTCGTAAAAATTTTTTCGGAAAATCGGGGCGTGTTTATTATTTTTAATTATTTTTTCCAGAAGGCTGGCATAAAGACAACGAGTAATGAGAAGAACTCTAAACGTCCTGCCACCATCGCAAAAGAGAAAACTAATTTCGATGCGTCTGGCACCGAGCTAAAGTTTTCACTAGTTGATCCAAGACCAGGTCCAGTATTAGTAATGGTAGAAATTACCGCACCGATTGCATCAAAGCCTCCCATACCACAAGCAATTGCACCAAAGACACAAAGCCAAAATACGAGAATATACACAATCAAAAATGCCCAAATATTTTCTAACGCACGGCGAGGAACTACATTATCCCCAAGTTTTACGGGGTGAATGATGTTCGGGTGAATCAGCATTAACAATTCACGTTTTCCTTGTAGCCAAAGCACTAAGGCACGAATCATTTTTAAACCACCTGATGTTGATCCTGCACATCCCCCTAATAAACAAGCAAAAACAAGTAGCATAGAAAGGAATGGAGGAAGATCATCAATATTATAAACCGTGTAACCACAGTTCATTGACATAGTAGTAACCTGTGCGGAGCCTTTTACAAAGGCTTGGCTTAGCGAAATATTATTAAAGTGAATATAAAGTCCTAAAGAGAAAATAATAATAAACGCCGCTTGTAGAAAAACGAAAAATCTAAACTCAGGATCTTTCCAATAGGTCGTCAAAGTCGCTTTATGCGGGAAATGGCTTAATGCAATGATATGGAGGTTAAAGTTACATCCCCCTACCAACATAAAAATTGCCGAAATAACATAAATTGCCGAGCTATTAAAATACGGTAAACTTGCATTATGCGTTGAGAATCCGCCATTTGATAAGGTAGCAAAGCTATGCGAAATTGCATCAAACCAGTTCATTCCTGCAAACCAATAAGAAATGGCACACAAAGCGGTGAAGAAGAAATAACAAAGCCATAATAATTTTGCGACTTCAGAAATACGTGGTCGTAATTTATCATTCTTCATTTCCACGCCTGAGGATTCCGCATGATAAATTTGGTTTCCCCCCACACCGAGGAGTGGTAATACTGCAACCATCAGTACAATTACCCCCATGCCCCCAAACCAGTTCGTTAACTGACGATAAAAGAGAATAGCATGTGGTAGGCTATCCAAATTCGTTAAAACCGTTGCGCCGGTTGTAGTAAATCCAGAAAAAGACTCAAAAATAGCGGAATTTACGCTGATATGAAGATGATCGGAAAGTAAAAAAGGAATCGCACCTAGCAATCCTAATACTACCCAGAATGCCACAACGATAAGGAATCCATCTCTCGCACGGAGTTGTTCTTTATGATTATGGCAAAGCCACCAAAGTGTAACACCCAATGCTAAGAAAATCGCGAAGGACTCCATAAAGGTTTTACCGCCCCCGTCTCCATAAATTAATGCGACCGATGCAGGTATGAGCATGACGCCCGAAAACCCCATAATGAGAATACCTACGATCCTTAATACTGATAAAATTTGCACGTTATCCCCTATTCCTTACTTTCAAGACACAGTTGCCCACTTGAATTGTCACTTAATGCTTGCTGAAATGTAGCCACTTTATCAGCGCTAATCGCTAATACAAATCTTACCTCAGCTTGGAAATCTTGTGTCTCAATAAGCACATCATATTGTTTACATAAGTTTTGTACTAAATTAATTTGTGCATAATCACAAACTAATTGATATGGTTTGCGTTCAACCTTCAATACGGTTTCAACTTGCTTAAGCGCTTGTTGCACCCCATTACTATACGCCCGAACCAGTCCCCCTGTCCCTAATAATACGCCACCAAAATAGCGTACAACAACCGCCGTGATTTCTCCTATATTACTACCTTGTAAACAAGCCAACATAGGTTTACCTGCAGTTCCAGCGGGCTCACCATCATCAGAAAATCCTAGACCTTGCGAATAAGTAGGCGCTTCCGCTACGGTTGCCCAGCAATGATGGCATGCTTGTGGATGTTGCATCCTAACCCACAACCAGAATTGTTTTGCCTCTTCCATACCCGTTGTACGGTGGATATAGGTGATAAATCGGCTTTTCTTTATTTCTTCTTCAAAAACAACTAAATTTTTTGGAACAAAATACTGCATTACTTTTCTAAATCTTTGACCATCTTTTTAATGAGCGATATTATACGCAAAAATTATTAAAAGAGAGAATACGATGGAAATTACTGTCAATAAAGAACTCAATGCCCTCGGTTTACGCTGCCCAGAACCTGTTATGATGGTGAGAAAAACAATCCGCCACATGCAAGCTGGAGAGATTTTACTTATTATTGCTGACGATCCTGCGACGACACGCGATATTCCAAGTTTCTGTCAATTCATGGATCATCAATTAATTAAAAGTCAAACACAAGAAATTCCTTTTCAATACTGGGTCAAAAAAGGAAGTTGATTGATAAAACGTTTATATCCTAGTGAACAAATTTTGCTAGGATTTTATTTTTCTTACTAAAATAATGTAGTTAATTCTTTCTATTCCCCTACTTTATCTTTAGAATGCGCACCTCATTTATAAATATTCAAAGGACTTATAATGTCACCTCAGAAAAAAATAGGCGTACTCGGTCTGACGACAATGGTGTTCGGTTCCATGATTGGAAGCGGTATTTTTAATATTCCACAAAATATCGCCGTCAAATCCGCTCTTGGTCCAGTTATTATTGCGTGGATTATCACTGGGATAGGTATGCTATCTCTCGCCTTCGTTTTTAAAATCTTAACAGAGCAACGTCCTGAGCTTAATATCGGTATTTATTCTTATGCCAAAGAAGGTTTTGGCACCTTTGTTGGATTTAATTCCGCATGGGGCTATTGGCTGACATCCATTACGGGAAATGTCGCTTTTGCTATTATGCTTAATGACTCGCTAGGACATTATTTCCCCGTACTATTAAACCATGGTCTGCCCACTATCTTACTGGGTTTGGCACTTATATGGATTTATAACTTCATCATAACGCGAGGGATTCAACAAGCAAGTTCGCTTAATACCATCACGGTTATTATTAAGTTTATCGCGATTCTTGCCATTATCTGTATGTATGTTATCTACACACATATTGATTTCAAAAATATCGACTTATGGGGTGCAAAAGATCACTTAGGGAGTGTTTGGTCACAAATTAAAGCACCTATGCTAGTGACGGTCTGGTGTTTTATCGGTATTGAAGGCGCTGTAGTTGTTTCTAACCATGCTAAAAGAAAAAAAGATATTGGTATTGCCACGCTTATTGGATTTCTAGTCGCTTTAATTTTATATGTCACTATCTCAATCCTACCTTACGCGATTATTAGCCAGCCACAACTTGCAAATTTACCGGATCCATCAACAGCCTATGTTCTTGATACATTAGTTGGCTCGTGGTTTACCAAATTCGTTACGCTTTCAGTTCTCATTTCTATCGGAGGGGTATGGGTTGCATGGACCATTCTCATGGCACAACTTCCATATGCGGCAGCCTTAGATGGAACATTTCCAAAGATCTTTGCAAAAGAGAATACCAAAAAAGTACCAAGCATGGCGCTAACTATTTCAAGTGCTATCATGTCCCTGTTCTTACTGTTAGCAATTACTGCAAAAGATGTTTATCTGGAATCTGTAAATATTACTAGCGTCATTATTTTGCCGTCTTATTTATTAAGTGCCATGTATCTATGTAAAATCGCATCACGCAAAGAGATCTATGCGCAACATCGTACAAAATGCCGTATGTCTTTAGCGGTAGGTATCATTGCTACGCTTTACTGCTGTTGGTTAGTGTACTCTGCTGGTTTCACCTATTTATTTGTTGCAAGTATCCTTTATGCCATTGGAATAATTCCTTTTTACATTGCACGCCGCCAACAAGGTTACCACTTCAAACAAATTTTCCCATTTAAAGATGCTATTCTGGCTATCCTTATTATCTTGTTTGCATGTGTCGCAACTGTATTGGTAACGTTAGGCGACATTACACTCTAATTTTTTTACATTCACTTAAAAGCCAAAACGCGCTGTTTTGGCTTTTTTATTTCTAACGCTAACACTCTTTTTCTAACATGATAACCAAAGATTATTTGGAAAAATAAATAACGAATTATCCCCTCTCGTACCCGTCCTTGTTTTTAATATATTTTTACAAAATAAATTTTATAAAAAAATATATATAAATTATTCCATTTATGCTTTTATTTTGCTCTATTTGTCTTTAAAATAATCTCATTATATAAAACTTTACCTAATGGGAGGGTTAACAATGTCCACTGAAAAGAAAATAGGAATACTTGGCCTTACAGCCATGGTCTTTGGTTCAATGATTGGTGGAGGAATTTTTAACATTCCTCAAAATATGGCAGCGCAATCGGCATTAGGTCCGGTTATCATCGCTTGGGTAATTACAGCTATCGGTATGTTAGCCTTAGCATTCGTTTTTAAAATTCTTTCAGAAGAACGTCCTGACTTGAGCATTGGTATTTACTCTTATGCGAAGCAAGGCTTTGGATCCTTTATAGGTTTCAATTCTGCATGGGGATATTGGCTAGCTGCCCTTGCAGGTAATGTTGCATTTGCTATCATGCTCAACGATTCTTTTGGGCACTATTTCCCAGTCTTATTAAAACACGGTACCCCAACTGTTATTCTCGGTTTAATCTTCATTTGGTTTTATAACTTTCTAGTTTTAGGTGGTATTAAACAAGCAGCTTCAGTAAACACTGTAACCGTCATCATTAAATTTATTGCCCTACTTGTCATTATTATTATGATGATAATTTGTGCACATATTGATTGGTTAAGTATTGATTTTTGGGGTAAACAACAGCATTTGGGTAGTATTTGGTCACAAATTAAAGCACCAATGCTCGTTACTCTTTGGTGTTTCATCGGAATTGAAGGTGCAGTCGTTATCTCAAACCATGCCAAAAATCCTAAAGATGTTGGCGTAGCCACTGTGCTTGGTTTCCTCATTGCGTTAGCCCTATATGTTATCGTTTCTGTACTCCCCTACGCAGTCGCACAACAACCTGAATTAGCAAAATTAACCGATCCATCTACTGCTTATGTTCTCTCTACACTGGTTGGTCCATGGTTTGTCGATTTCGTTACTATTTCTGTCATTATCTCCGTTGGAGGCGCTTGGGTTGCATGGACTATCCTTACCGCTCAGCTTCCATACGCAGCGGCCACAGATAGTACATTCCCAAAAATTTTCTCTAAAGAAAACAGTAAACTGGTGCCGAGTGCTTCGCTTTATATTTCAAGCATCGTAATGTCAATTTTTATGGTAGTCGCTGTCACTGCTAAAAATGTATATCTCGCATCTATCAATATTACCAGTGTCATCATCTTGCCGTGTTATTTACTTAGTGCCATGTACCTTTGGAAAATTTCTCAAAAGAAACAAATCTTCCAAAGTAACAAATCTAAATGTGTGGCTGCTCTTTGGATCGGCATCGTGGCCACTTTATATTGTCTATGGCTAATTTATTCAGCTGGACTTAGTTATCTCATGGTTGCAAGCATTCTATATGCGGTAGGTATTATCCCATTCTATATTGCTTGCAAACAAAAAGGCTTAACCTTCAAACAAACCTTCCCAATATGGGACGCTATATTGGCCCTCATTATTATCGGGTTTGCTATTTTATCTATCGTGTTACTCGCAACTGGGTACATTGTCCTTTAAACGCAACTCTCATCTGTAAGGAGAAATTTATGTTTGAAAAATTAAAATACAAAGTAGGTAAATGGTTACCGAGCGATCAGGCTTTTCTTAATCATTGGCTAAAAAAAGTCGCGCAAGATGCGGACAATTCAGATATGAAATTGTACCCACCAGTACAAATGCTGAAAGATTTAATTGAAAGTGATTCTTTGCTTAAAGAAAAATTCCAAGACATGTTTTCTGAAATCCCAGATAAACCAAGATACAAAACGAGTGAATATCAAAATTGCCCTGTTAAAAACTATGATCAAATGCTTCGTTTGATTAATCATGTTATGACCCGCGCACCAGAATTTAACGAAACTGGCTTAGTTGGCTTCCCAATTAATGCGATTTTAGACTGGGCAATGGGCACCAAAGCAGGTTATGAAGTTTTCCTAGATCCTCGCGTTAATGACTGTTTCCGTGCAATCTTGGATTATTGGGGCGCATTCCTTGCTTCAGAAAAATCTGCATATATTTTAAACACAAGCCCAACTGGTTGGCTTAACCCAACAGCAATGAAAGAAGTAAGTAAAGCGGCGTTTGGGGATGATTTCTTAAAAATCTTTGAAACGCCAAATCAAGATATTGAAAAACGTTTTGGCTTTACTTCATGGGATCAATATTTTACCCGCCGTTTCAAACCAGGTGTGCGTCCTGTTGCTGCACCCGGCGATGACAGCATTGTAGTAAATGCGTGTGAATCTGCGCCATATCGTACTGTCACCAATGTGAAAAAAACGGATAAATATTGGATTAAAGGTCAACCTTATTCCCTAGAAAATATTCTTAATAAAGACGATCTGACTGATAGATTTGTTGGTGGCACAATCTATCAAGCTTTCCTAAGTGCATTAAGTTATCACCGTTGGCATGCACCTATTAGTGGCACAGTTGTTAAAGCCTACAATATTTACGGTACTTATTATTCAGAAAACTACTACGAAGGTTTCGCGGATGGTGATCAAGTAGATAGTTCTGCACCAAATGATTCACAAGCATATATTGCTGAAGTTGCATCACGTGCCGTTATTATTCTTGAAGCAGATAATAAAGATCTTGGCTTGCTTGCATTCGTTGCAGTTGGTATGGCTGAAGTTTCTTCTAACGAAATTACAGTGAAAGTGGGTCAACACGTCAATAAAGGGGATGAAATTGGTATGTTCCACTTTGGTGGCTCAACCCATTTATTGATTTTCCAACCAGATGTACAAGTCGATTTTGATCTCCATGGTCAAGAACCTGGATTATCCAGCAGTAATATTCCACTTTGCAGTAAAATTGCGAGTGTTTCTAAAAAAGCATAATTAATCTTCTATGCCTTAATATAAAAGCCAAAATCTGAGATTTTGGCTTTTTTTCTATTTTCCAAAAAATTTTTCCGAAAATTGGGGCGTAATTTAGTTATAATAAGAATAAGTCGGATAATCATTTGCATTCGGCTTATTTTTTTAGTTATATTTTTTTAGAGTATTTCGTTATGATGATAGATAAACGTCTTATAAATACCGTTCCAGATAGTAAAAAATGGATTGCTATCAATGTAATATGGAACTGGATTGCTTTAGTGGGTGGCATTATCAGCGCCGTCATTTTTGCAGATTTATTACAAGCTGCTTATAAACAAAATTTGCATTTATGGAGCACTATCGCACTATGTATTTTGCTTATTTTTGCATTAATTTTGCGTGCATTTGCAGGTAAAATGGCTGTTAAGGCCTCTTATCGTGCAAGCACAAATGTTAAACACCATCTTCGAAGTTTAATTTACAATAAAATTGCAGAAATGCCCTTAAACCAAGTGCAATCGCAATCTACTTCCTCCATTATTCAGGTTGCCTCCGAGGGCGTTGAACAATTAGAAATTTATTTTGGGCGCTACTTACCCCAACTGTTCTATAGCTTACTTGCACCGCTCACACTTTTTATCTTTTTAGTCTTTTTCAATGCGCCAACTGCGGTCGTATTACTCATTTGCGTACCACTTATTCCAATGTCGATCATTGCTGTTAATAAAATCGCTAAAAAGCTTTTAGCTAAATATTGGGCGATTTATGTCGGCTTAGGGAGTAGTTTTTTAGATAATTTACAAGGACTTATTACCTTAAAAATTTATCAAGATGATGCTCATAAGGCCAAAGTCATGGATAAAGAAGCGGAAACATTTCGAACCGTGACGATGAAAGTCCTCACTATGCAATTAAATTCAGTTTCACTAATGGATTTATTAGCTTACGGTGGCTCGGCGGTCGGAATCATTACGGCTTTATATCAGTTTAAAGTGGGCGCAATCACAATTTTAGGCGTGATTTTATTTATTCTATTAGCCTCTGAGTTTTTCATTCCTTTGCGTTTGCTTGGATCCTTCTTCCATGTGGCCATGAATGGTAAAGCGGCAAGCGATAAAATTTTTACGCTCCTCGATACCCCAATTGAACAAAATCCGCAGGCAACGGCATTCCAACATCCCCATGATGTCAATATTGTGGTGAATGATGTTACTTTTGGATACACCAAAGAAAAAATGGCGATCAATCATCTCAGTTTAAAAATTAATGCTAATCAACTCACCGTTTTTGTAGGAGAAAGTGGTTGCGGAAAATCTACGCTAGTGTCTTTATTGATGGGCTTTAATAAAGTGACGCATGGAGAAATTCTCTTTAATCAGCAAAATATTAATGACATTACTCGCCAATCTTTCTATGAGCACGTCGCACTAGTGAGCCACAGTAGCTATATTTTCAAAGGTTCTCTTCGCGAAAATATGCTAATGGCACAAATCAATGCAACAGATGAAGCCATTTACCAAGTGTTAGAAGAAGTCAATCTCGCCCATTTTGTACGCGAGAATGGTGGCTTAGACATGCCACTTTTAAGCCGTGGTAGTAATCTTTCTGGCGGTCAAATTCAACGTCTTGCCCTTGCGCGTGCTTTACTACACGACACTTCTGTTTACATTTTTGATGAGGCTACCAGCAATATTGATGTAGAAAGTGAAGAAATTATTTTAAGTTTCATTCAAAAATTGAAGACGACTAAAACCATTATCATGATTTCACACCGCTTAGCCAATGCTGTCGGAGCAGATCAAATTTATGTATTAGATCACGGTCAATGCATTGAACAGGGTACCCACCAACAATTAATGGAACAAAAAGGCGATTATTTCCAGATGTTTACTCAACAACAGCATTTAGAACAAATTAGACAGGGGGCAAACCATGCGTAAGAATGGATTTTTAGTGATGTGGCAATTGCTCGCGTTAGTCAAACCTCTTTCTCACATTATGGCGTTCACCATTACCATGGGGGTACTAGGATTTTTAAGTGCCATCTTTATTATGGTTTTTGGTGCCATCGGTCTCGTTGACTTGTTAGGATTCCATACTCATTTTTCCTTTAGTGCAGTGATTGGCATTCTTATCGCGTTAGCCGTTGCGCGCGGTGTGTTACGTTATTTGGAACAAATGTCAGGGCATTATATCGCCTTTAAACTCCTTGCCCTACTTCGGGATAAAGTCTTTGGCGCATTGCGTAAATTAGCTTTTGTTAAATTACAAGGTAAAGAGGCGGGACAATTATTATCATTGGTGACCAATGATATTGAATTACTTGAAGTCTTCTACGCACATACCATTGCGCCAGTGATGATTGCTATCATTACTTCATTAATTCTCCTCGGTATCTTTGCACACATTTCATTGTGGTTTACGCTTATTGCGCTTTTAGCGTATCTCACCATCGGATTCTTCTTACCCATTTTCACGACGAAAATGGCACGCGATGATGGGCGTAAATATAGAGAATTAGTCGGTGAAATGAATGATTACTTCTTAGATAGCATTCGAGGAATGAAAGAAATCCAGCTTTTTGGACATGAAAAAATCCGTGATAAAAACATTCAACGTCGCAGCCAAGCGATTGATGATGCTTTCTTAAAAATTAAAGAACAGGAAGGGAAGGTCCGTGCTTATACTGAAATTGCTGTTTCTGCTTTTAATATTTTAATTCTCGTCACAGGTCTTATCTTATTTGCAACGGGTACAATTAATTTTGTCGGATTATTAGTTGGGGTGATTTTATTAATGTCGAGTTATGGTCCCGTGATCGCCATCTCTAACTTGTCTAATAATCTCTTACAAACCTTAGCTAGCGGTGAGCGTGTGTTAGCATTATTACAAGAAGAGCCTGAACTTAAAGATGTCATTCACGGTAAAGACTTACACGATGTCCACCAACTGCGTGTCGATCACGTGAATTTTGCCTATCAAACCGAAAATATCCTCACCGATATGCACTTTGAGGTGAAAAAAGGTGAGATTTTAGGTATCCATGGACGCAGTGGCAGTGGCAAATCTACCCTACTGAAACTCATCATGCGTTTTTATGATCCAAGCGCAGGGGAAATTTTCTTTGATGGTATCAATTTAAAAGATATCAATACGCAGAGCCTACGCGATCATATTGCTTACATTACCCAACAAACTTATATTTTCAATGAAAGCATTTATGACAATATTCACATGGCAAAACGTAGCGCAACCCGTGAAGAAGTCATTGAGGCGGCCCAAAAAGCCAATATTCATGATTTTATTATGAGTTTACCTAATGGCTATGACACGATCGTGACTGAGATGGGTAATAGTTTATCTGATGGTGAAAAACAACGTATCGGCATTGCTCGAGCCTTCTTGCACAATGCGCCGATTATTTTACTGGATGAACCAACCAGTAATTTAGATAGCTTAAATGAAGCTTTAATTTTACAAGCTTTATTACAAGAAAAGCAGGATAAAATCATTATCCTAGTGAGCCATCGTCAATCCACCATGGCAATTTGTGATAAGCAAATTCGGGTTGAAAATGGGCGACAATCTTAATTGATCACGCCCCATTTTTCGCAAAAATTTATGTGATTTATAATAAAAAACCGCCAATTCGGCGGTTTTTCTATTAGGGCATTATTAAATATCAAATTGGTAGAATAAATCCACGGCTTGGTTTACGCCTGAAACGGTTTGCAGATAAAGTCGAGGCAATAAGCGTAAACGTAACGTTAACTCTGCCAAGCCCGTAAATAATCCCACACCGTAACGTACTTGTAAGCGATCTGTGATATCACCACTCACTGAAACTTGAGATTTATTTCCTGTACCGGTCGTTCCTACATTGAGATTTTGAATACCAAAGAACTTACCAATACTGCTTACCGCGCTCCCTGTCTGTGCAAGGCTCATGGAAAGTAACGCCGCACTTAACGAATCTCGAGCACCCGTTCCATCATTACTATCCAGTGAATGCCCAGTAATTAAGTACGACAATGCTTGATCATCGGACATACTTGGGATGGTATACACTTTGATAATTGGTTTATCTGCATAGCCTGATACGCGTAAGCCCGCAACCACATCGGTATCAACCATTTCACTACGATTACGGATTGCATCTAAACTGATCATTGGTCTTCCCGGAATACCTGAGAAACCTAACGAACCTTTTTTAATCACAAGATTTTGTCCATAAGCTTTGAAACTGCCTTTTTCCAAATTAACTTGCCCATATAACCCTAATAATCCATGTTGTTGGGAAAGTGACAATGTTCCTTCTAAATTAGTGTCTAGCCCATACGCTTTCAAATTCACATCATCACCAATATGAATCGTAATTCGAGAAAGCATTCTGCGTCCTTCCGTATCTAACTGACCTTTGGTCAAGGCAAGGATTTTACGTTCATCCGTTTTATTCGGACCATCTAAAATCACGAGGTCTGGACTGACACTTACTCCACTATCTGGTAATTGTTTAATGATGATTCTCGCCCATGGAATATCCACATTCCCCCAAAGCAGTAAATCCTTATCAGTTACCATTGCTGTTACATTAGGGCTCACTTTCATTTCTACCTGACTTGGTGCCAATGGAACATTTAGGTAAAAATCTTTTGCAGTTACACTGATACGACCGAAGTATTGGTCTAAGCTTGCCCAGCGTGCAACCCCATTTAAATTCAAGGTACTTTGTGGCGTTTTAATATCGCCTGTCAATTTAGCATCCTCTCCATTCAATGCTAAAAGTAAGCCACCATTATTAATATCAAATGGTAATGCCTTCAGATTTGCACGCACATCTTTAATGCCAATATTCCCTTTTACCAGTGGCTTATCTAATGATCCATCAAAATTCACATCGGCAAACACATCGCCTTTCACATTTTCGTCACCCGACAGAATTTGTTTTACAAGGGAAAGAGAAACATTACTTATTTTCGCACTACCCGATAGGTTTTTCTCATCCTGTAAATGTTCCACATTCAATACAAGATCAAGATTTCCATAACGGCGATAGCCAGTTGCGTAAGGATTATAAATTTGTACATTAGCGGAACTTTGTAAAGTATTGTTAGCTAATTCCGCTTTAATGTTAGCCTTTGGTATACCAAGTTGGAAATAGCGATAATCTATCCGTTGAGCAATATGGAGATCACGACCATTTACATTTAATTTAACTTGTGGTGCACTGGTTGGTGACCATTTCGCTTCACCATCGGCAGTAACATTTCCTAAGAATCGCTCTTGAGGTAAAAAGGCATTGAGCAAATCTAAGTTTAAATTTTTTAAATTAAACGCGACATCCCCACTCTTACCTGCATGTATTGGACGAGGGAAACATAAACTTGCACGGTTATTTAACAAACAATTCATATTGATCTGCGCACTACTATGAGGAATGCTATAAACAATATTTACAGGCTTATCAATCCACCATTTACCTACTGGTGTTCCCAAATTCAACGTAGATAATACTGCTTGCCATTCAGCTAAAGATTTTTTATAAGTTCCATTTAAATTTAATGATAAAGCAAATGGATTGCCTTGGGAGGTTAACGTTAAATGATGTTTATCCTCATTCCCGACGGCGTCTAAATCAATCCGAGAAAAATTAATGGTTTGATATGCTAAATCTCGAATCGCTAAATTAATTTTACCTTGCAAGGTCCGCATATCTTGCACGTGACCTTTTAAATCTAAATGTGCGAGTTTAAATGCTTCAAACTGAATATCACGCCCTTTGAGGTTAGCATCCGCGGTAAGATTGTCGCCTTTTCCATTAATAGCTACCTTACCTTGGATATTGGCACGCAAGGTTGGCAATAAACCACTTAGATCAGGCGCATCGATATCCATTAATAAATGGGTATTTTTACTTAATTCACCTTGCAAGATGATGTAATTTTTCTGATATACCAAGTCAAATTTTGGAATATTTACCTTATGCGGTTGCGCATCAAAATGCGTATCTAAAGAGAATTTACGGTGGGAGATTTCTCCAAAAAGTAAAATTTGTGGTGCATCCATCGCCCAATTATCATCATAGAAATTAGAAAACCCATTGTAGGTGACTAAGCCGGATAACGTACTATCAAATCCTTTAAGATTGGCTAATGGCGCAACATTTGGATAAAGGTATTTATTTAAATTAAAGTTATCCAATTTTAAATGAGATTGCCATTTTAATTGGTTACGCCAACTTAATTCACCATTCAATGATAATTTACTTTGTTTATTGACATCCAAATCAAGTCGAGCAATTTTTACTTCCGACATGTCGCCAGATACCTCTGCAGAAAGTGGTGCGCTTTTAATATTTTCGCCTAAGAAAGAGCCATTAATTGAGCCTTTATATCCAATTAAACTCCCCGCAAGTTGAATATTTACATTTTTAAATTTATACGGATGTGCCGCGCTTTTATCAAACGGGTATTGCAGATGTGGGCTTTGAATATTTAAAGCAAATGGCATCGTATTTGCAGTAAGCTCCACATGCCCATCTACATCCATATCCAATGCGCCTGTTGTATGAAGTTCTAGCGTAGATTTACCATTTAAATGACCATTAGCAATAAGTTTTAATGTATTGGGCTGAGATAAGAATAAATGCGTCCAACCAACATCATTAAGATAATGTTGATCTGAAAGCGGCGTAAAACTACCAGATAAAGTTAACGCAAATGGATAACTCGCACTCGTTTGAATATGCCCCTTGGCTTGCACATCTGCAATAGGACTTTTAATCCATAATTTTTGCAAATTAATGTCTGAATTTTGGGCATTCGCCTCTAAAACAAATTGTGATACCACAAATTGATCTGTGCCTTTCTCACTTTGTTTGAATGTCCAATTTGCCCCTGTAAGCGATTCAATATGGATAGCAAAGGGGAGTTTTATATCCGCTAGTGAAAATAAAGGTCCTGAAAAACGTTTTTGAATCGCTGCCCAATCAACTGGCTTCGGTTGCGATTTTTCATAATTTTTTCCGCTTTTTGGGGCGTGTTGTGATGTTTTTGCTAAATTTTCAATTTGCTGAACGGCTTGTTGGGGTAAATTTTGTTTCTTATCATTCTCTGTACTCACATCTTTTGTAACAGGTTTCGGAAAATCCAGCAAAAGATCATCAATAGAGGTCGGTGCAACCGTCAAACCTGTTTTATTATTTAACGTTAATGCAGTGTGGAAGTTACCAAGTGCAATTTTATCGCCACTTGGCAATGTAACTTGTAAGTCATTAACCAAAACATGTTTAACATTAATCGCAAAAGGTAAAGCAATATTCCCGCTCGTTTTTTCGGTTTGTGAATTTGATTGTTGTGGGGCGGTTTTTAATAACGTAATGATAGGTTGTTTTAAGGTTACATTCCCAATATTTAACGTCTTATTTCGCCATAAATCATCGATAGAAATTTGCAAATCGGCTTGTGCTACATGAATTTCAGTCGCCGCATTAGTGTAATTAACGTCAACCAGCTTTAATCCTTGTGGTTGCCATAAATTCCCTTCAACTTGACCAATTTTCAAATCAGACATCAGCGCATCAATCCAATGAAATAGACGGTGTTGACCACTGGTAGTACCAAGTAGGAAAAATAAAAATAAAATAAGCGCCACAAAAAATACAACAATACCCGCAAAGCATTTACACCATATATGCTTCTTCGGCTTAACTTTTGGCGTGTCGTTATTTGTTTTTTCTTCCATTTTTATAACCTAAATTAAAGTTCTGTTCCTAAACTTAAATAGAACTGGACATTATGGTGATCACTATGCACAGGCGTAGCAATATCAAATTTTACAGGACCAACAGGGGAAATCCAGCGTAACCCAAACCCTGTACCATATCGTAAATCACTATGTTTAAATTTATCTGATACAAAACCTGTATCTGCAAAAACAGCTGTCCACCATTTTGGGAATAATTGGTAATCATATTCCAAACCAGCATATCCCATAATCGAGCCGCCCACTAATTTTCCTTCTGAGTCGCGGGGAGCAACAGTTTTGTATTTGTATCCTCTTAGAGTTCTATCTCCCCCAAGGAAGAAACGCAGTGCGGGTGGAATGCGATCAAAATCAGACGTTTTTAAATATCCTGCACCTGCACGCGAAATAAACCTATGCTTTTTAAAATACGTTCTAATCCAAATTGTAGAAGCTTCAATCTTATAAAAATTAACTTGGGATCCCCACGCTTTACTCCCTACTCCGATACTAATGCGTTGTGTATCACCCCAATAAGGGAACAATCCACCACGAAAACGTGTTCGAGTGGCAGACACGGTTGGATAAATCAATAAGGTTTTATGCGATTGATTTGCTTGGGTGAAGGAGTCATAACGAACACGCACCCCAAGCCCATTTTGCCAACCCGTTTCGCGATTCCAATAACGCATGAAAGAAGCGCTCGTAGCATTTGTAGTCGTATCGTTTTGTTTCTCACGTTCAATACCGTATGCCGCTTCATAATAATAATTTAACGGGTTCTTTAATAATGGCATTCGATATGCGGCTTCAATAGCAAGCTTAGGTTTAGAAATATAAAAATTACTTCGTAAACTTTGACCTTTACTGTCTACCCAAGGTTTGTTCCATCCTAACTGAAAACGCGCCCCCACATCCGTTGAATAGCCAATCCCAACCTTAAATACATTTTTCTTTTGCGGGTAAAGCAGAACGTTAACATTAACGGTTTTATCTTCTTTATTTATTTTGGGTTGAAATAAAATTACTTTAAACCAACCAGACGACGACAGATCAGAGTTTAGTGCCGCTAAGTCTTCCATATTGTACGGGTCACCATCCTTCATATGCATAATATGACGTAAATAATCTTGACGAATTTGACTATTTTCAAAGGTAAACCGCCCAAATTTATATCGCGTTCCACTATCATAGTCTAAATTCCACCAAGCCTGCTGAGTAGAAGGTTTTACATCTAACTGTGAGGATGTGAAATCTGCATCAAAATATCCCCGTTCTATGCCTAATTGGCGGAGATCTTCTTTAAAATTATCATAAGTTTGCTGGTTGAGTTGAGTGCCAATTGCGGGAACTTGCGTTAGCAATTTTTCAAAAGCCTCATCATCATGCGCTTGCCCAGTAACATTTACATTAATTCCTGCAATATCAGTTGCTGGTCCTTGATTGACCGTGACAATTAATGTCCCTTTTTTTTCACCTTCCTCAGGAGCAACAACATCAAATTTAATCGTACTATTAAAGTAACCATAAACACTGATCGCTTTTTGAATTGCTGTCCGTACTAGATAAAAATTCCGTAATGAGCCATCCATTTCTTCGGTAGGAATCATACTGACGTAAATTTCTGCATTTTTACGCGCGTCTGAATTTTTAATGCCAACTAATTTGAGGGTATAAAGAGTTTGAGGGGGGGCAGGAATAAAATCATCTGCTTGAAAGGTGGTGTCATCACTCGCCTGGCGTGTTGCGTCGAGTGCCTTAGCATTAGAGGACACCGTAGTCGCGGACGTTTTTGATTGTGCGTAAAGTACTGACGGATAGCACAATGCCGTACCCAATAAGATAAATGGCGATAAGTTTTTAATCTTCGTCAAAAATGGGGGCAACATAATAACTCCATATGCAATCTTAGCAGTCTATAATACGCAAAAAGGCGGTAAAACTCATTCTACCGCACTTCTTTTTTACTTTTTATAGCGTCAGAGTTTTTTGTTTATTTTTTACCAAAATGTTCTAAATAAACAATTGTTGCCGCTAATCTTGAATGAACATTTAATTTACGTAATAAATTACGGATATGAACTTTTACAGTTTCCTCTGAAATAAAGAGTTCATTTGCAATTTGTTTATTAGATAGTCCTTTCGCAACCAACGTTAATACATCTAACTCACGACTGGTTAAACTATAAATTGGATCATCCCCTACTTGACGTTCACTCACAATTTTTTTCACCACATCACTGTAAACGATTTTACCGGATGCGATATCTTGAATTTGTTCTAAAAGTGTCAGCGGATCTGTATCTTTTAAAAGATAACCGTCTGCACCTGCGTCAATCAGAGTAAAAATATCATTACGTGCATCTGATACCGTAAGAATAACTACACGGGAATCGACATCTTCACGACGTAATGCTTTCAATGTATCCAGCCCTGATAATCCTTTCATATTAAGGTCTAAAATAATGAGATCTGGCAATTCACGTACTGCCCACTCTACGCCTTCAAGACCTGAACCAACTTCTCCGATAACTAAAAAATCATCGCTTGATTCTAGTAACTGACGAATTCCGCGACGCATTAATGGGTGATCATCAATGAGTAGGACGCGACTAGGCATTTTGTTTTTGCCCGCAATAATAATATTCTCTTCCATTATAATTTTACCTTTATATTGTGAAGTAAATTATTACCTTGATTCCGTTACGTCATTTTTAGCTGATGTCGGAACGGGACGATCTGTACTTTTCCTTGTACGGGTAATAATTGGTAGAACTGAGGATAATTAAAGTGATGTTTCACTATTCTATATGGATTGTTATCAGTATTCAAACCTGCAGCTTGGTAAATTTGATTTATCTCATTAATTTTTTGCGATTTGTTTCCCACACAAGAACGATATACCTCAATATGGTTCTTTTCATCCAAAATATAAACATTGAAACTTCTATCCTGGTTATCTTCAAAGAAAAATTGCAAAAATCCTTCCGCAGCAAAAACTGCGATTTCTTTAGGATAAATCGCATTATTTTCTTTTAATAAATGCAATTCTGGTTTTTCAGCATTCTTTTGGAATAATTTACTCCAACCATGCCCGGTGTAACGAATAAGAGAGGCCATATTCGTTTCATTGATCCGTATTTTTTCTTCTATACCCAAAGTACGATAAATCAGAGATTGCACGACTGATTGTAACTCTTTCTGATAGTGTTTGGCATAACAAAAAATATTTACTCTGCGCAATTCTGTAGACGCCCGAGGAATTTTATGCGTTAGGACTTTGAGTAATCGGATTAAGGCATCATCCCCCTCAAAGTGTAACGTTCTAATTTCACCCCAACGGTTGCGGTAAATAACGTCTAAACTACCAATAAATCGATTATCTGAAGAGGTAATATTAAGTAAATCCCCCGTTAAAATCCCCTTTCGATAAACTTCTCGATCAGCAGGTAAATCTTGAGTTACATCACGGCTTAAATTAATCGCAATAAATAGCTGACGTATTTTACAATGGGCTATCAGTTCTTGTTGACTTGCAGCCACTTGTTTTAGTGGGAACGTGTTATATA
Organism: Actinobacillus sp.; assembly: GCA_020026155.1. Classification (GTDB taxonomy): domain Bacteria; phylum Pseudomonadota; class Gammaproteobacteria; order Enterobacterales; family Pasteurellaceae; genus Actinobacillus_C. The sequence goes on from JAHHQX010000007.1 coordinate 79,606, forward strand.
AATCCTTAATAAAGCGTTGCAACGCTTTAATACGCACATTATCGCTTTTTAAATAATTTTTCGTTCTTGAAGTTAACAACCCATTAAAGTAAGCCCATGCTACAATTTTAGGTAATGTTTCACCAAACTCTGAATGACGCGGAGCAGTAAAAGCTTTGACATTAGGTTCATGATTGAGAAGATACCAACCTGGTCTGAAATTAATATTATCACTTCCAACTTCAACAAAGGTTAATGCTTTCTCACTCAAGTCACTTGCACTCGCTGAATTAAGAAAAATAACTTTTCCTGGTAAATCTTCAAATGCAGTATAAAGTTTACGCGTAAGAACAGCCATATCCTGCGGTACGATACTGGCATTTACTTTATGATTTCTAACAAATTGCAATAAATTACGATAACTTGCCATTAAATATTGAATCAAATCGTTATGATTCTTTTTAACGCGCTTAATTTTCCAATGCGGACGAGCATCTAAATTCTCAATCGTACTTTCTGACCATCCCCATGAGCGTGCAAGTTTTTTAGCGTAGCGAATTCGCCAATTATGCATAGCACCGCGTTTATAACGTAAATTCTCTGCAATTTTTAAATAAAAACAGCGATAGGCAAATTCAAGGCGCTCTTGATCTTGTTTACCCGTTAAATATTGAGATACGTGTTCTAACATACAAAGATACGCATCATAGTGATAATCCTCATCTCCAGAGTGAAGTCGCTTTTTAAACTCTTGAGAAATGAGATGTGTATTTGGATATTGGGCTGAATAACTTTCTAATAATAAAATTTTAAGTGCGGATTTATAAGGAGAATCAATTCCTTTATATAATTGCCATAGGGTGGCTCCGAAATATTCATTTGCGGATAATCCGTCCAACCCGCCAAAATCGACCCACTCACGTAACTTGATATGCCCTTCCGCTACAAGTTGTTGCACGTAACTTTCGTAATCTTTCTCCTCTACGGGGAGATGTAGCCATAAAAGAGGGTTACCCGCTAAACGAATCGCGGTTCGATAAAATTCCTCAAGCAATAACATGTACTGTGCCGATCCGCTATCATCCTTTTCCGCCGAAAGGGGTTTTGCATAAAAAGCCTTACGAAAACGATTTTGATTCACTAAATAGAGGCTAATTTTAACTTTTAATTTACTCGCCCATTGCTGAATAAGTTTAATTTTACGGCGTAAAAGTTTTCGTTCTTCCGGGGAAAAATCTTGGCGCTCACAAAGCCAAATATCAAGATCAGAGTTGGGGGTTTGAGTGATCGTGCTCACACTTCCCATGGCATATAAGCCAAAAAAAGCATGACCTGTATGTTCAGTTAATTCAGGAAAAGAAAAATAACTCACATTTTCTCGATTCAGAAAATGTTTATGTAAAGAAATTTGCTGGCTACGCGTCAGTGTAAAATTATAAATACCATGTGGGCAGCCTTTTACATAGCCAATCAGGGAAGGATGATTATGATGAAGAAAAACAGGGAGTAGCTCCAAGACAGTTCGCACTTCTGGAGGGCTATTCTCTATCGCACGTGCTAAACGTAATTTATCTAATCTATTTACACGTTGCTTTGCTTCTTCAATGTCAAATTCAAGATTCAAGATCATCTACTTCCTATATAGTAAAATCTTGCTGATTATACTGAAATTTAAATTCCATACAATAAATACATAAAAATCAATCAAAACATTATATAAAATAACTTATATTAGTTACTTAAATGGAATTATTTTTCTTGCAAAAAAACAAAACGCCCCGATTTTCGCAAAATTTTATGGAAAATCAGGGCGTGTTTATCTTATTGATCCTACTAAATTAACTCAATAATCCTAAGAAAGCATCTTCACTTAAAATATGAATCCCGAGTTCTTCCGCTTTAGTTAACTTAGATCCTGCACTTTCACCAGCAATCACATAGTCCGTTTTCGCAGAAACGCTACCACTGACTTTCGCTCCCATAGCCTGTAATTTTTCTTTCGCTTCATTACGGGTCATTTGCATTAAGGTTCCGGTTAACACAACGGTTTTACCCATAAATGGATTTTCAGCAATTTCTTTGGATTCCACTGCTTCCCAATGGACGCCTTGAGCAATCAGATCATTCACCACTTCTACATTATGCGGTTCGCGCCAAAAATGATAAACACGACGTGCCACCACATCACCGATATCTTGCACTTTTTGTAACGTTTCAATATCCGCTTCTTGAATCGGTGCTAATGTTTTGAAGTAATTCGCTAAATTCAGCGCAGTACTTTCCCCCACTTCACGAATACCCAACGCAAAAAGGAAACGTGCAAGCGTGGTTGATTTTGCTTTTTCAATACTGTCTAACGCTTTCTGTGCAGATTTTTCTCCCATGCGATCAAGACGCATTAAGGTGTTTAAATCCAATTTAAATAAATCTGCTGGAGTATGAATAATTTCTTTATCCACTAATTGCTCAATGAGTTTTGCACCTACCCCATCAATATTCATCGCTTTACGCGATACAAAATGTTTTAACGCTTCTTTACGTTGTGCGTCGCAGAATAAACCACCCGTACAACGTGCCACCGCTTCGCCTTCAATTCTTTTCACTAAAGAACCACAAACAGGGCAATGCGTTGGGAAAATAATTGGCTTCGCATTTTCTGGACGACGATCACGCACTACCCCTACGATCTGAGGAATCACATCACCCGCCCGACGAATACTTACGGTATCACCAATCGCTAAACCAAGACGTTCAATTTCATCACCATTGTGTAAGGTCGCATTACTTACCGTTACGCCACCAACAAATACAGGTTCTAATTTAGCGACCGGCGTAATTGCCCCCGTACGCCCTACCTGAAATTCGACATCACGCAATACGGTCAATTCTTCTTGGGCAGGAAATTTGTACGCAATCGCCCAGCGTGGCGCTTTTGAAATAAAGCCCAATTTTTCTTGCAACGCAATGTCATTCACTTTTAAAACCGTACCGTCAATGTCATAGCCTAAATGTGGGCGTTTTTCTTGAATATTACGATAGAATTTTAAAACCTGTTCAATGCCCCCACACAATTCAATTTCTTTATTTACAGGAATTCCCATTGAATGTAGCCATTGCAAGCGATCGTAATGGGTATCTGGCAACAATACGCCATCAGCAATCCCAATCCCGTAAGCATTGAGCATTAAATGACGTTGACGTGTCACTTTTGGATCGAGTTGACGCAATGAGCCAGCGGCCGCATTACGTGGGTTAGCAAATGTTTTTTCTCCTTTTGCTAATGCCATTTCGTTAAGATGTTCAAAAGCTTTGTGTGGCATAAAAATTTCACCACGCACTTCTAAACGAGCAGGGGGATTATCAGTTAATAATTGCAATGGAATATTACGGATCGTTCGGACATTAGCAGTAATATCTTCACCCGTTTGCCCGTCACCACGTGTTGCTGCACGTACAAGTTTTCCATTTTCATACAAAATACTTACCGCTAAGCCATCTAATTTAGGTTCGCAACAAAAGGTTAGATTTTCTGTTGAAAATGGTAGGCGATCTTGAATACGCTTTACAAATGCCATAAATTCATCATCATTGAAGACATTATCCAAAGATAACATTGGAATTTCGTGTTTCACCTGCGAAAAGCTAGTTAAAGGTTTCGCACCAACACGTTGTGTTGGGCTGTCCGCAGTAATGAATTCAGGATGTGTGTTTTCTAACGCTTTTAATTGATGAAAAAGACGATCGTATTCACTATCAGGAATCTCTGGCGTATCAAGGACATGATAAAGATATTCGTGATGGCGTAATGTTTTTCTTAGTTCTTCAATTTGCTGTTGTAAGCTTGGTTGCGTCATGTTGTATTCCATTTCTTTGTAATAATTAATTTATCTTTATAGCATAGATCACTTTTATTTTTTACTGTAATAAAAAATCTCACCGAAGTGAGATTTTCTATTTATCTTTATGCCTACATTGCCCCGAGTGGTTGATTGAGAAAAGCATCCACAAATAAAGTGTCACGAGCCGTTTTTTCTAACCTTACATTCACACCATATACATCTTCAATATGGGCGTGCGAAAGCACTTCTTGCGGTTTCCCATCAAGCATAATATGTCCTTGACGAATTAAAACTAGGCGATCGCAAAATGTTGCCGCTAAATTTAAATCGTGTAGAGCAATTAAGCTGATAATATTTCGATCTTGGGTCAACTGACGAATCGTTTGCATACTATTGAGTTGATGATGTAAATCTAATGCACTGGTCGGTTCATCGAATAAAATCATCGGTAAATCGCGTACTAATAAGCGTGCCATTGCCACCATCTGTTGTTGACCACCAGATAATTCATAGATTTTGCGCTCAGCAAGATGGGAAATTTTAAGCACATCCAAGGTTTTGGCAACCGCTTGTAAGTTTTCATCGGTTACACGCCAATGTCCATGACTTTTTAATGCCAATAATACACTTTCAAACACACTTAATGCGATTTGAACGTTATATTGCTGTGGCATCATGCCAACAATGTTACTCCAATCAGCAGTGGACGTTTTTTTCAAATCAGCACCAGCAATATTAATTTCACCTTTAATCGGCAACATGCCTGCTAGGCTTTTAAACAACGTTGATTTTCCTGCTGCATTAGGCCCAATAATCCCCACTAATTCACCTGGTTTGAGATCAGGAATGGTGATATCAAATAAAATTTGTTTACGACCGTAACTAGCAGAAAGATTAGAAATTTTTCCGAATTTTGTGGCGTTAATGTTTTGCATTATTGGACGCCTCCTGAACGTTTACTCGTTAAGATGATGGAAATAAACATCGGTACACCAATGAGCGCAGTAATCATACCAATTGGATAGAGGATGCCAGGGGTAATGATTTTACTTACGATTGACGCAATAGAAAGCATCAATGCGCCCAGAAGTGCCGAAAGTGGAATGAAGAAGCGTTGATCTTCGCCAATTAATAGACGAGCGATATGTGGTCCAACTAATCCCACAAATCCAACTGCGCCGACAAAGGCAACAGATAATCCAGATAATAAGGAGATCATTAATAACATGATAACTTGCAGGCGCTTAATATTAACCCCCATACTAAGAGCGGTTGCTTCGCCTAAGCGTAATGCCGTTAATTGCCATGAGAAACGTAATGTAATCGCCATTACAACAAACAATGACACTGCCGCAATCATGATTTTAGTGTTATCGGCACGTGTTAACGACCCCATCATCCAGAACACAATTTGTTGAAGTTGGGTTTCATTAGCATTGTATTGCATTAACGCTAATAAGGCGTTGAACACGAAATAAATTGCAATACCAAAAAGGACAATAGATTGTTGTCCCAATCCTTTTAAGCGGGTTAATAGTAACAAAAGTACACACGTCAATAATGAAAAAGCAAATGCTGAACCACTCACGAAAACATGCTGTAAAAGATTACTACTAATTTGATTCCCATAGATAATGGCAAGGGCTGCACCGAAACTGGCAGCAGACGCCACACCTAAGGTAAAAGGTTCGGCAAGCGGGTTATTTAACAGTGTCTGCATTTGAGATCCCGCTGTCGCTAACATAGCCCCGACTAAAATTGCCATGAGTGCGATTGGTAATCGATAATCATGGACAATTACATTAAGCGCGATGCCATTTGCATTTGGATGCCAGAGTGTCTCCCAAATTTTACTGAAAGGATAATTACCTGGACCAATGGAAAGATCGAGTAAAAAGCTTCCAATAGCCAGCGCGAGAACAAATAATAATGCGAGTAGATTTTTACGGATGCGCTTTTGATATTGCGCCGCAGTTAAATATTGCTGAGGAATTGTTGCCATAATGTCCTTCTTGTAATAATGAGAAACGCCCTACCTTGATTTTAATGAAGGTAAGGCGACTAATTCCTAGTTAATTAATGGCGATTATTGATATTTTGCCCAAAACTCACCAGTCAAACTAATTGGCATAAATTCAGTATAGAACTGTTGGTAAGTTTTTTGTAAATCCACATCCGCAAATTGTTGTGGGTGGAACCATTTAGCAAAGGCTAAGATTGCCATGAAATGGTACGGGCTATTATAAAATTGATGATAAATCGCATAGAAATGCTTGTCTTTAATTGCTTTTAATGATGACCAACCATCACGATTTGCAAGATATTGCATTTCTTGTTGAATTTCAGCCGGTTTTGCAAAGTAACCTAATGTAATTGGTGTACTACCTTTGTACGCTGCTTTCCAGTTAGCCCCTGTTGCAATAATATAGTCAAATGGTTCACTGAAAATCACTTCTGGGTTTACTTTAAATTTCAGGTTAGTTGATTTTGTTGAGCCCCAGTTACGACCACCAGCATAATCAACAAAACGACCAAAGTTTTTATTACCATACGTCGTGCAACATTCATCACCATCTAAGCCTGCCGCATTTTCAATAAACACTAATGGGCGATCTTTCTCTGGAATTTTCGCTACGCGATCTTTCACCATGTTCATTTGTTTTTGGTAATATTGGATAAATTTTTCAGCTTTTGCTTGCTGATTAACCACTTCACCTAAAATACGCATACTTGGTACGGTATCTTCAAGTGGTTTTTGACGGAAATCGACGAATACCGTTGGAATACCAACACGTGCAAGTTTATCAATTAAACCGCTTTCTTGTGCTTTTAATAAATTACCTACGTTTAATAAGTAAACATCTGGTTTCATACTAATGATGGTTTCTAAATTCACATCACTGCTGTATGGATTTCCGAGATCAGGAATGTTCTTAATATCAGGGAATTTTGCGAGTAGCTTTTTATAAGTATCAGGATCGTTTTTAATAAGATCAGTTCGCCATGCGACTACACCTTTTAATGGATTTGGTTCTAGCATTGAAAGCGCATACACCATACGCCCTTCACCTAAAACCATGGTTTTTACATGATCTGGAATATCTACTTTACGACCCGCGATATCAGTAATTTGTTTAGCCATTGTACTTGCACTTACAGAAAGTAAGGTTGCGGCTAAAAGGAATTTTTTTAAACTAAATTTCACAACTATTCATCCCTAAAAAAATAAAGTGGCGAAATTTTATTTTAAATGAGAATTATTGTCAATATTGTTTAAATCAAGTATTTCGCATAAAAAAACTGCAACCTAAGTTGCAGTTTTCTTTAATATTTTTCCTTTTAAAATACGCGAGATAAATATTCTTGTTCCACATCAAACGTAAATGGCTCTTGTTTATCGCTTAATAAATAACCGTTTAAGTCCTTCGCTAGCGCTTTCGCAGAATTAATCATAAAGCGTAAATTCGTGCGTGCTGATCCATATTTAACTGGAGTTTCCATAAAGATCGCCACACCAAAGGTTCGCATACTTTCCATATTTTCTGGATTAAACTCACCTGGACCATCTAAATTAGCAAGGCTAAATAATACTGGGCTATGGCAGTTAAACTCACTGTGGCGGTGGAAAATAGATTGTGCGCCAAATAAAAAGCCCTCTTTATCCAATGCCTGATGTAAATCACTTCCTTTAAAGCAACTATTATCTGGTGCTACAACATAAAGCATAATGACATTACTCGTATCCGGTTGAGGCTCTTCTGCTGGTACCTCTACCGCTTTTTCTTCCACAACAGGGAGAGATTCCTCTGCTACATTCGTAGGAGGTAATTCATCAGTAAGATCATTTTGTGCTTGTGCCCCATTCTCTACGTCATCTACCGAATCTTGTGGTAATTTATTTTCTACCGCAACCTCAGGCAATGTATCAAGTGCTCCCGCCGAAGACGCTTCTGTTTCATCAAAATCTGAACTCTTCGGCATTGCTGGCATTTCAATATCTTTCGGCTTTTCTTTTTTCTTAGTTTGAACAGATGATTCACGTACGTTGACAGAACTTTCTGTTGTTTCATTTACCGATTTATTATTCTTTTCCGCATCGTCACGTGATGGTTTATCACGTAAACTAATCGTAATATGACTTAAATCCGCATTTAATTCTGCATTATCTGCTTTGTTATCCACGCGCTCATCAGTCATGCTTGTTTTTTCTTTTTTATCTGCTTTCCGAACACTACCAGAAACAGATTTTCCTTTATCCTTTCCATTTTCGGACACAGTGTCAGCATCAGGCGCCATGTCTTCACTAGAATCATCACCTGGTAGATCTACATTATCTGTAGCGGCTTTCATTGGATCTTCATTATCAAAAACTTTTGACTTATTTTGACGATTTAGCCAAATACCATGAATAACTAAAATAACAACGGCGATAGCGCCTAAAATAATCAGAATCGTATTTAAATCCATTATAAACTCCCACGAAGTTTGCTTGTCTTAGTTTTGCAAACAAAATGATATTAAGCTTACCATATTTTCAAACGGTTATCATAAGCAAAAGCCATTTTTTGATGATAACTTACCCTATAAAAAGCTCTATAATGTAACAAAATGTGATATTTTGCATATTAATTTTTATAAAGGAAAAATTATGTCTATTTTACAAGAATTATTAGAGGGTGTTCATTACTTCCGAACAGGTTGGAATTTAATATCTCGTAAGGGCTTACGTCGATTCGTCGTCGTTCCCGTTTTACTCAATATCTTATTTTTAATGGGATTGTTTTGGATCTTCATCACTCAAATTGATCATCAAATTGATGCCATTATGACCTTACTTCCTCATTGGTTAAGTTGGGTAAGTCATATTCTCGTATTTTTTGCCGTAGCCATTATTTTATTAGTCTATTATTTTATATTTAATAGCCTATCTGGGTTTATTGCAGCCCCTTTTAATGGTCTACTTTCAGAAAAAGTAGAAGAAATGCTTACGGGTGAAACGGCAAATGATGATAGTTTGATGGATATGATCAAAGATCTTCCTCGCACATTTAAACGGGAATGGTTAAAAATTTGGTACAGTTTGCCACGTATTATTATTCTTTTTATTCTAGGATTTGTACCCTTTATCGGACAATTTATTATTCCTGTCATTATTTTCGTGTTTACAGCATGGTCTCAAACTATCCAATATTGTGACTATCCATTTGATAACCATAAAATTCCTTTTTTAACCATGAAAAATGCGTTGAAAAAGAAACCTTATGCTAACTTTAGCTTTGGGGTATTAGTGATGATTTGTACTTTCATTCCATTCATTAACTTTGTGATTATCCCTGTTGCAATTTGTGGTGCCACTGCTATGTGGGTCGATAATTATAGACAACATTTTATTGCAAATAAGAGTACAGAAGTTGTTGAAAAGTAAAACTATTTCCGTATTAATAATGACCGAACATCAATAATACGCCCCCATTTTCGATAAATTTTATGCAAAAAAAATCCTACCGCTTGGTAGGATTTTTTATTTAACTGCGTAATTAGTATTTACGTACTTTTTCCGCTAATTCGTAAGCACGTAGTTTCGCAATTTCTTGAGCAAGACGAAGAATCATCATATCGTAGTTTTCATCATTTTTCGCAACAATATTTTCTTCTGCTTTACGTTTTGCTTCTAAAATACGTTCACGATCTAATTCTTCACCACGAATAGCCACATCTGCTAAAACAATAACAGCATGTGGTTGCACTTCCAAGAAACCACCAGATACATAAATGACCTGATGCGTGCCATCTTCCAAAGTGAAATTCACGATCCCAGGTTTAATTGCGGTTAAAAGTGGAACGTGTCCCGGTAAAATACCGAGTTCCCCTTCGGAACCTGTCGCCTGAAGTGATTTTACTTCACCTTCAAAAATGCTTTTTTCTGCACTTACGATGGTTAATTTTAATGTTGCCATTTTTTTCTCCTTCAAGTTTTAATCAATCTTGAAGTGATTACATTTTTTTGGCTTTTTCTAGCACTTCGTCAATTGAACCAACCATATAGAATGCTTGTTCTGGAATATGGTCATATTCACCATCTAAGATGCCTTTAAAGCCACGAATGGTATCTTTTAATGAAACATATTTACCTGGAGAACCTGTAAACACTTCTGCAACGAAGAATGGTTGTGATAAGAAGCGTTCTACTTTACGTGCACGCGCTACCACTAATTTATCTTCTTCAGAAAGTTCATCCATACCAAGAATCGCAATGATATCTTTCAATTCTTTATAACGTTGTAAAATACCTTGAACGCCACGTGCTACATCATAATGTTCTTGACCAACAACTAATGGATCAAGTTGACGAGAAGTAGAATCAAGTGGATCCACCGCAGGATAGATACCTAAAGACGCGATCTGACGACTTAATACAACAGTTGAGTCTAAGTGAGCAAAGGTTGTTGCCGGAGATGGGTCAGTTAAGTCATCCGCAGGTACGTATACCGCTTGTACAGAGGTGATAGAACCTGTTTTAGTTGAAGTAATACGTTCTTGAAGGGCACCCATTTCTTCTGCAAGTGTTGGTTGGTAACCTACTGCAGATGGCATACGACCTAAAAGTGCTGATACTTCAGTACCTGCTAAGGTATAACGGTAGATGTTATCTACGAAGAATAACACGTCACGACCTTCGTCACGGAATTTTTCAGCCATTGTTAAGCCAGTTAAAGCAACACGTAGACGGTTACCTGGTGGCTCATTCATTTGACCATAAACCAGTGATACTTTGTCTAATACTTTAGAATCTGTCATTTCGTGGTAGAAGTCATTACCTTCACGAGTACGTTCCCCTACCCCTGCGAATACAGAGTAACCAGAGTGTTCAATCGCGATATTACGGATTAATTCCATCATATTTACGGTTTTACCAACACCCGCACCACCGAATAAACCTACTTTACCCCCTTTTGCAAATGGGCAAATTAAGTCGATAACTTTGATACCAGTTTCAAGAAGTTCTGTACTATTTGCTTGATCTTCATAACTTGGTGCCGCACGGTGAATTGACCATTCTTCTTCCGCACCAATTGGACCTTTGTTATCAATCGGTTGACCTAGAACGTTCATAATACGTCCTAAGGTTTTTGTTCCCACTGGAACTGAAATTGGATGTCCTAAGTTTTCAACAGACAATCCACGTTTTAAACCATCAGATGTACCCATTGCAATACAACGTACTGCACCGCCACCTAATTGTTGTTCTACTTCAAGTATAAGCCCTGTTTCTACTTTAAGAGCATCAAATACTTTTGGTACTGCATCTTGGGGAAACTCAACGTCAATAACCGCACCAATGATTTGTACAATTTTACCAGTTGCCATTACCATTCCTCTAATTCTTATTAAATTGCCGCAGCGCCTGCAACAATTTCATTTAATTCATTTGTGATACTTGTTTGACGAGCTTTGTTATACACCAGTTGCAAGTCTTTAATTAAGGTACCTGCATTATCTGTTGCCGCTTTCATCGCCACCATTCGAGCTGCCTGTTCAGACGCCACATTTTCTACCACAGCTTGATACACTTGAGATTCCAAGTAACGAACGAGTAATTTATCAAGTAACTCTTTCGCATCGGGTTCATAAATGTAATCCCAAACGGTTTTCGTTTCTGCTGCTTTTTCTTCATCCTGCATTAATTGTGATGAAGGAATAAGTTTATCTAAGCAAGGTTTTTGTGACATTGTGTTAATAAACTTGTTATAAACAATATATACAGCATCTAACTTACCATCTCGGTAGGCATCAAACATTTGGTTAGCCACCCCGATCAGCTCTTCGACTGTCGGCGCATCACCTAATCCTGTTTGCTGAACTTCAATATTCAGACCAAGTGATTGGAAAAAACCTACCCCTTTTGAACCAATAATACCAAGTGAAACCTCAGCATTTTTTTCTTTTAGGGATTTAATTTCTTCCAATACGGTTTTGAATAAGTTGATATTTAGCCCACCACACAGACCACGATCTGTTGAGATAACTAAGATACCAACTTTTTTAACTTCACGTTCAACTAAGAAAGGATGTTTATATTCTGCATTGGCTTTAGAAATATGGCTAATAACTCGACGTATCGCATCAGAATACGGGCGTGAAGCAGACATGCGTTCTTGCGTTTTACGCATTTTAGATGCTGCCACCATTTCCATTGCTTTAGTAATTTTTTGCGTACTTTGTACACTGGAAATTTTTGTTCGTATTTCTTTTGCACCAGCCATTTTATTTCTCCATTACCATGAACTATTGGCTTTGAAATTATCTAAAATTTCTTTCAACTTCGCTTGAATATCTTCATTGTAGTTGCCAGTTTTAGTTAATTCCGCCATAAATTCTGCGTAATTATTTCTCGCGTAATCTAAAAGTGCTGAGTCGAAAGCACCGATTCGGTCTAGCTCAACATCATCTAAATAACCAAATTCAACCGCATAAAGTTCTAATGCTTGTTCAGCAACGCTTAACGGTGAATATTGTTTTTGTTTTAGAAGTTCTGTTACTTTTTGACCATGAGAAAGCTGTTTACGAGTCGCTGCATCAAGATCAGAAGCAAATTGAGCAAACGCTGCTAATTCACGATACTGAGCAAGAGCAGTACGAATACCACCAGCTAATTTTTTCATAATCTTAGTTTGAGCAGCACCACCAACACGAGATACAGAGATACCTGGGTTTACCGCAGGGCGAATACCTGCATTAAACAAGTTAGTTTCTAGGAAAATCTGACCATCGGTAATTGAAATCACGTTTGTAGGTACGAACGCAGATACGTCCCCTGCCTGTGTTTCAATGATTGGTAAAGCGGTTAAAGAACCTGTTTTACCTTTTACTTCACCATGAGTGAAACGTTCAACATAGTCAACGTTTACACGTGCTGCACGTTCAAGTAAACGTGAGTGAAGATAGAATACATCCCCTGGGAATGCTTCACGACCAGGTGGACGACGTAATAAAAGTGAAATTTGACGATATGCAACCGCTTGTTTAGATAAATCATCATAAACGATTAATGCATCTTCACCACGATCACGGAAATATTCACCCATTGCACAACCTGCATAAGGTGCTAAGTATTGTAATGCTGCCGCATCAGATGCAGTCGCAACAACAACAATTGTATTTTTTAATGCACCGTGTTCTTCTAATTTACGTACTACGTTTGCGATAGTTGAGGCCTTTTGACCCACTGCAACATAAATACATTTAACACCAGAATCACGTTGGTTAATGATAGTATCAATTGCTAAAGCTGTTTTACCAGTTTGACGGTCACCGATAATCAACTCACGTTGACCACGACCAATTGGAACCATTGAGTCTACAGCTTTATAACCAGTTTGTAATGGTTGATCAACAGATTGGCGATCAATTACACCTGGTGCAATTACTTCAACTGGTGAATAGCCATCATGATCAACTTCACCTTTACCATCGATTGGTTCACCAAGAGTATTAACTACACGACCTAATAAGCCTGGACCAACTGGTACTTCTAAAATACGACCCGTACACTTAACTTCCATGCCTTCTGCTAAATCAGTGTAAGGACCCATTACTACCGCCCCTACAGCATCGCGTTCTAGGTTAAGTGCCATTGCATAGCGTCCAGTTGGTAATGCAATCATTTCCCCTTGCATTACATCACTTAAACCATGAATACGAATAATGCCGTCGCATACAGATAAAATTTTACCTGTATTTTGAGCTTCGCTTACGACCTTAAAGTTCGCAATGCGTTTTTTTATCAAATCACTAATTTCAGTTGAATTTAGTTGCATTTTCTATTCCTCTTATAATTGTAGATCGCTAGCTAAGCGTTGAAGTTGTCCACGACTACTTCCATCAATCACCAAATCATCTGTGCGGATAATACAACCGCCAATCAAAGATTCATCGATGCTACAATTTAAATTAATTTTTCGAGCAAGTCTTTTTTCCATTGCTGTCGCAATCTTTTGTTGCTGTTCTTCTGTTAAAGCAAACGCTGAAGTTACATAAACATCAGCAATTGAGCGATACTCTTCTACATAAGATTTATATTCTTCGTACACAGTAGGAAGAACGCTTAAACGCTCATTTTCTGCCATTAAACGAACAAGATTTTGCCCGTATTGATCTAGTTGTTCGCCACAAAGTGAAATGATTCCATCTGCAAGTGTTTCTGCCGAATTTGCACTTACCAAAAAGGATTGAATTTTCTCATTTTGGATAAGCTGAGAAAGGAAATTAAGCATACCTTCCCATTTATCAAGAGCATTTTCATCTTTAGTAGACTCTTCTACTGCAAAATCAAATACGGCTTTAGCATAAGGGCGAGCTATTGTAGTTAAATCTGACATCAGCTCTTCCTCCCTATAATTCTGCAACTAGATTATCAATAATTTCGTTATTGGCCGCTTTATCAATAGTGTGGCCAACAATTTTTTCAGCACCAGCAATTGCTAACGAAGCAACTTGCGCACGTAATTCTTCTTGAACGCGTTTACGTTCACTTTCAACTTCTGCATAACCTTGTTTCACAATGTTCGCTTTTACAGTTTCAGCTTCTGATTTCGCTTCATCTAGAATTTCGTTACGTCGTTTATTCGCTAAGTCGATAATTTCCTGTGCTTTCAATTTTGCTTGGTTTAATTCTTGCTCAACGAATGCTTTTGTATCAGCTTGTTCTTGTTTTGCTTTTTCAGCAGAAGCCAAAGCATCAGCAATCGTGCGTTGACGTTCTTCAATAGCTTTCATAATTGGTGGCCATACGAATTTCATACAGAACCACACAAAAAGTGCAAAAGCAATCAACTGACCAATTAATGTTGCATTTATATTCACAACGCCTCCTCAATAATGTCTTTTTTTATAAGTAATTACCTTTTTTAGAAAACAGACAATTATTGTAATAATTCAATGAATGGGTTTGCGAATGCGAAGTATAAGCCGATACCTACTGCAATCATTGCGATCGCATCAAGAAGACCCGCAACGATAAACATTTTAGTCATTAAAGAAGTTGCTAGTTCTGGTTGACGAGCTGCTGATTCTAAATAACGACCACCTAAGATACCGAAGCCGATCGCTGTACCTAATGCAGCGAAAGCAAGCATGATAGATGAAGCAATAATAGTTGCACCAATTACAGTTTCCATAGATTTTCTCCAGTTAATATTTATGGGCTTTATGCCCCAAGGTTAATAAAAAAAGTTAATAAATAAATTAATGTTCTTCCAGTTTATTATTTGCAAGACTCAAATATACGATGGTTAACATCATAAAAATAAATGCTTGTAATGTAATAACTAGAATGTGGAAAATTGCCCATACTAAGTGCAGAGGCACACCAATCACTTGCAATGCAATATGATCAGACATGTACATCAATGCAATTAATACGAAAATAAGCTCACCCGCATACATGTTACCGAAAAGTCGAAGCGCTAACGATACAGGTTTTGCAATTAATGTTACACTTTCAAGTAAAAGGTTAACTGGTGCAAATGCCCAGTGATTAAAAGGATGTAAAGTATATTCTTTTACGAAGCCTTTCATACCTTTAGACTTAATTGTGTAATATAAAATTAGGAAGAAAACACAAATTGACATTGCAAAGGTTGTATTTACATCCGCAGTTGACACAGCACGTAAGTGGTTAACACCTACTAAGTGTGCAGCTTGTGGAAGAAAATCAACCGGAATTAAGTCAATTGCATTCATGATGAATACCCAACAGAAAATTGTTAAACCAAGTGGTGCTACGAATGTACGAACACCTTGGAAATTTTCTTTCACGATACCATCAACCCATTCCACTAATATTTCAACCAAACATTGCATTTTTCCAGGAACGCCTGACGTCGCTCTTGATGCAACACGGTAAAAAATATAGAGGAAAAGTATTCCCGATAATACAGAGAAGAAAATAGAGTCTAAATGAATACTCCAAAATCCTTCTCCAGAAGAAAGATAGGTCAAATGGTGACCAATATACTCTGCCGTAGTTAACCCTGCCATAGTTAGTTCCTTGCTTATTAAAAATGACTATAAGATTTTTCAACAATAAAGGGTAATAAATTATTTAATAAGATACTTATAAAATAACCAACAAAAAAAACAATAGAATTTATTTTAAATAGTTCAAAAAATAAAATAATGAAAGCTACTGTTAATAATAATTTTAATGCTTCACCTATATACAACCGTTTAATATTCATTTTCTGTGGATTTTTAACAAAGAAAAATAAGGCCACAAAGAACAAAAAAGGAAAAAATGCTGACATAGCACCAACTAAAAAAGATCGCGCCATCTCAACATTTTGTGTATAGACGAGAAAAAAAATAGATACGAATAAAACTGCCTCAATAGATAGACTAATTTTATACTTTCTCTGCGTTTTTCTTACGATGTTCATCTCACAATCAATAATACTATTGGAAATAAATTATTCTATCATAAAGAAAATGAGTTGCATTATAAACGTTTTCAATTTAATAGACTAACGATTTTTTACTAAAATGAGATGGCGATCACCCATTAATTGTGGAATCTCTAAGCAAATCTTTTCTTCAATTAAAAATTTATCTGAAATTTCCTGAAATTCATCCTCATGGCATTGTCCTTTCAAGGCATAATATCTGCCTTTTAGATTTGGTAAATGTGCACACCATGTGGTCATATCATTTAAGGATGCAAATGCTCGACTTAAAACTCCATCAAATTTCTCCTCTGGATGGTACTCCTCTACTCTACTCAGAATAGGAGTAACATTTTTTAATTCGAGCTCTCGAACCGCATTGTGAATGAACTGAATTCTTTTGCCTAGGCTATCCAATAAGAAAAATTCTTTCTCTGGATACATGATTGCCAGAGGTAGCCCAGGAAGTCCAGGACCTGTCCCCACATCAATAAATCGTTCACCTTGTAAATACGGACCTACCGCTAAGCTATCTAAGATGTGCTTAATAAGCATTTCTTCGGGATCTCGAATAGCGGTTAGGTTATAAGCTTTATTCCATTTATTTAATAAACCCACAAGCTTTACGAGCTTCTCTTTTTGAAGACTCGTAAGCTCATATGGACATTGTGGAAGTAATTGCTCTAATTTTTGCAATAATTTTTCTTCTAATCCTGTCATCTATTCTCCGCGTTTTAACATACCTTGTTTTTTTAAATTCACCAACAAGATAGAAATTGCCGCAGGTGTTACCCCTGAAATACGACTAGCTTGCCCAATCGACACTGGTCGATGTTGCTCTAATTTTAAACGTACTTCATTGGATAATCCAGATACTTGGCTATAATCAAATGAAGATGGAATTTCAGTATTTTCATGGCGTTTTTGGCGTGCAATTTCTTCTTGCTGATGCTCAATATAACCTTGATACTTAACCATGATTTCAACCTGATCAGCAACCGCTTTATCTTCTACCGCTGGCGCAAAGAATTCATGTTGAGTTAATTTCTCGTAAGTCATCTCTGGACGACGCAATAAATCTTCCCCACTTGCCTCACGAGATAATGGTGTATTTAACATTTCATTGATAGATGCAAGATGTTCTGAACGTAGATGAATCCAAGTTTCACGTAAACGTTGTTTTTCTAATTCAATTGCATCCATTTTCTTATTGAATGCAGTCCAACGTGCATCATCAATTAATCCAAACTCATGTGCAATTGGCGTTAAACGAGCATCCGCATTATCTTCACGTAAAATTAGTCGATATTCGGCGCGTGATGTAAATAAACGATATGGTTCTTTTGTCCCTAATGTACTTAGGTCATCAACTAGTACACCTAAATAAGCCTGATCGCGACGTGGATACCATTGTTCTTTATCTTGGACAAAACGACCCGCATTAATTCCCGCAAGCAACCCTTGAGCAGCGGCTTCTTCATATCCGGTTGTACCATTAATTTGCCCAGCAAAAAATAGACCACGGATCGCTTTAGTTTCCAATGTTGGTTTAAGATCTCTTGGATCAAAATAATCATATTCGATCGCATAGCCTGGACGCACAATACGAACATTCTCTAAACCTTTCATTGAATGTACGATCTGCATCTGTACATCAAATGGTAAACTGGTTGAAATCCCATTGGGATAAATTTCATTTGTTGTCAAACCTTCAGGCTCAAGATAGATCTGATGCGCATTACGGTCGGCAAAACGCACTACTTTATCTTCAATAGAAGGACAATAACGAGGTCCAACGCCTTCAATAATGCCTGCAAACATTGGGCTTCGATCTAAATTGTTTCGGATCACATCGTGCGTTTTTTCATTTGTATGCGTAATAAAGCAAGAGATCTGACGAGGGTGTTGATCCACAGATCCCATAAATGAAAATACTGGCGGAATTGGATCACCTGGCTGTTGAGCAAGTTGCGAAAAGTCTATTGTTCTCGCATCTAAACGCGGTGGAGTACCCGTTTTCAAACGCGCAACACGAAGATCGTAAGATCTTAATTTATCTGCCAGTGCGATAGAAGCAGGATCACCTAAACGTCCTCCCGCATAGTTTTCTAAGCCAATATGGATCTTGCCACCTAAAAATGTTCCTGCTGTCAAAACAACAGATCGGGATCTAAATTTTAATCCCATTTTTGTAACAACACCCACTGCTTGACCATTTTCAATAATAATATCAACAACTTCTTGTTGGAAAATATCAAGGTTTTCTTGTTGTTCAAGCGCCATACGAACAGTTTGACGATAAAGTGCTTTATCGGCTTGAGCACGAGTTGCGCGGACGGCTGGTCCTTTACTACTATTTAACGTTCTAAATTGGATACCTGCTTTATCAGTCGCAGTTGCCATGAGACCACCCATGGCATCAATTTCCTTAACTAAATGTCCTTTCCCAATACCACCTACCGCTGGATTGCATGACATTTGACCAAGAGTGTCAATATTATGAGTGAGTAGCAGTGTTTTTAAGCCCATTCTTGCTGGAGCAAGTGCTGCTTCAGTTCCTGCATGACCGCCACCAATAACGATGACGTCATAAGTATCTGTATAAAACATAAATTCCTTCACATAAGAAAAAAATAACGGGACATTCTAACTCAATTAGGATTGAATACCAATCAAGAAATGCAAGATCAAAGATCTAAAAATAGATCCTTTTGATCGATTGGATCATATAAATAAGATCTTTTTATAAGATCTTTATTATTTTTATTATTAGTAAAGATGATCTCTGTGGATAAGTAAGAAAATTTATTTATTTTTAAGATCTTATCTACATTTTTATTTGTTAAGATCTTTTGTTGAAATAGGGGTATAGCTTGTTTGTAAAAGTAAGAAATATCCACAGGTAAGGGAAGTGAATAGAGTTATTCAAGAGAAATTAAGCACTTTTACGGAAAGAAAAATAGAGTTATCCACAGAAGAAGTGCTTAATAAATGAAAGATCTTAATTATCTGACGGGTAATTTAATAGGAAAGAAGGTAGCCATTCCTCGGCAACTGATTCTGGATCCATCGTGGTTGTTACATCAATTTTTACGGGAGAAACAATTTCCGTCGCAAAATGATCTTTAAGAATTTGGGTTGCTTTATCAACGGCATGACAGTATGTATCGTAGTTACTATCGCCTAGCCCAACAATGCCAAATTTAACATGAGAAAGATCCAAATTCTTATCAATAATAGCTTGAAATAGTGGCAATAAATTATCTGGAATATCGCCAGCACCATAGGTGGAAGTAACAATTAACCAATAAGAATAATCCTTTACTTCGTCCAAATTAGGTCCATGAAATATATCCAAGGACACATCTTCATTTTCCAACGATTCACATAAAGCTTCAGCCACTTCTTCGGCATTTCCTAAAGTACTGCCAGAAATGATGCAGAGTTTTTTTGTCATAGAGTTTCCTTAATAAAAAAGCTTAGTTTTATTAACTAAGCTTTTGATTTATTAAACATTATCAATTCGACCAAGCAATGCTCTTAATCGATCTTGGAAGTCATTGTGTTCAGATTTAAGACTTTCATTTTCTTGTGATAATTGTTGATTTTTTCCTTTTAATTCTTCAATTTCTAATTGAAGTAATTGGATAGTTTCAACAGCTTCTTTAATCTTACCTTCAAGTTGATCTAAAATTTCAAAAGACATTTTATTTCCTTATTTATGGTTATGGATAAATATAGCAGTTATTTTACTCTATTTTTGTAACTTTTTGTAACCCCTAACACTTCACTTTTTGAAGTTTTCAAGAAAAGATAGGGAAAAGAGTGCGATAAAGGAAGGATCCTTTCAAACAAGTGATCTATTTTTTAAAACTAAAAAGGAGATCGTATGATCTATTCGGATAATACAGAAAGTATAGGAAAAACTCCTCTTGTTCGTTTACAACATTTTGGACAGCATAACATTCTCGCAAAAATTGAGTCACGTAACCCAAGTTTTAGTGTGAAATGTCGCGTGGGTGCGAATATGATTTGGCAAGCTGAAAAAGATGGAATTTTAACGAAAGGAAAAGAAATTTTAGAAGCAACAAGTGGTAATACGGGTGTTGCATTAGCATATGCGGCTGCTGCCAGAGGCTATGCGTTGACCATTGTTATGCCTGAAAATATGAGTAATGAGCGTAAACTCCTTTTGAAGGGGCTGGGCGTTAATCTTATTCTCACGGAAGCATCATTAGGAATGAAAGGATCTATGCAAAAAGTACAAGAAATTTACGCAACAGATCCTACTCGTTATGTGATGTTAAATCAGTTTGAAAATCCAGCAAATCCAGATATTCATCGACGTACAACAGGTCCTGAAATTGTTAATGATACGGATGGGAAGATCGATGTGATCGTTGCCGGTGTAGGTACAGGGGGAACGTTAACAGGAATTGCGACTTATTTGAAAAAAGATCTAAAAAAAGAGGTAATGATTGTAGCAGTAGAGCCGAGTGAATCCCCAGTAATTACGCAACAGTTAGCTGGAGAAGATCTTAAGCCTGCCCCACACAAGATCCAAGGAATTGGAGCCGGTTTTATTCCTAAAAATTTAGATCTTTCTTTAATTGATCGTGTGATCTGCGTTACAAGTGACGAAGCACTTGAAACAGCAAGAGATCTTATGAAAAAAGAAGGAATTCTCGCAGGTATTTCATCAGGAGCCGCTGTTTTTGCAGCAAATAAATTAGCGCAGGATCCGCAATTTAAAGATAAAAATATTGTTGCGATTCTCCCTTCTTCAGCGGAACGTTATTTAAGTACAGTATTATTTGATCCCTATCGTTAAATAGCACATACATCACGTCCATAATAAAAAGAAGCCACTCTAGAATGGCTTCTTTTATCATTGGGGGCTGAGAGGGAAAATTACTTTCTATTTTTATAGTAATCTTCAAGTAAAAGTGATTTGATAGGCTTCAAATTTTCTTTTTCCAAAGCTTCATTGAGATCCAAGAGAGCTTTAATACGAGTTTGTTTTGATAAAACATAAGGATGCGTAGCCGCGAGTGCCCCTACTAGTTCCCAATAAATTGTTAGACTGACAGGAATATCTGCTTTTTTGAGAGCAACGAAACAATCGACAGCCCCTTTTTCTTTAAAAGATTTCACATCATAAACTTTAATTTTTGCCAGTAATCTTTCATGCTTAATGGTTAAATTTGAAAGTTCTTTAATACGATTTTTTTTCAATAATTCTTCATCAATATGATGCTGCTTGACCTGATTGATACATTTTAAAATAATATTTTTAAGTTGCTCATCATCATACATAATGTCTAAGGGAAGCCGATAGTAATGAGTCAAGCTTAAATGTGTTTCATTTGTTTTAGCAAGACAAGAGGCACCCCCCAATTCTTCCACAATATAGGTTGCGAGTTCGCCTTTTGCCTTTAGGTATAATACATCATTTAAAAATAAGCCAAACATCAGCTTATTTTTAAAAAATCCAAAACCACTGAATAGATTTTTCGTAGTCACATCGCCTACAAGATTAGATAAACGTTTTTTTAAGATATTTAAATTGTCGGTATACCGATACATTGCCACCTCTAAAAGTTTCCAAGTAAAATTATATAACGAGATACCTATTTTATAGTATAAAAATGCATTTTCGGAAAAATATTTCAAAAGTTGGGATCCAGATCGCAAAAAATAGGCGAAAAAATTAGAATGGGATTAGAAAGGGCATAAATAAAAGTGGGCAATATTGAATCACGCCCACTTTTTCAAAAAAATTTATGATTTTTTATTTAGCGAGTTGCGAGTTGAAAAATCATAGATTCAGCTTGGCATTCGAAAGTGAAGGTTGCTTTTAAGAGATATTTATCGTCAACGGCGATAATTTCATCGACAACTTCAAATCCAGAAAAGGCTGCATCTGCGGCTTTCTCTTTTAAATGAGTCAGTACAGATTGAGCTTCTTCTAAGGTAGGGAATGTTTTTTCAATTTGTACACTTAGATCCGAGTTATCAATTACAGTACCTACGTCTACACAACAACAAGCAGCAACTTCTTGTGCACGGCAACTTAAATTTTTTTCAGCCATATGTCTTCCTTTTTATTAAATGATTACTAAAGGCATTCTAGCAAGATTACGGCTATTAAGAAAATAGGATTTTCACGGTTAAAAATAGATAAAAACTACGTATCCTTTTTGAATGTTAATGGATTGTTTTTCAGATCAATCCGCAATGTTATAAGGTGATTAAAGGAATTCACAAAAATTTAGAAAAACCACAATTTTTTAAGGATTTTTTTTGTCTTTTATTTTTATTTTATTAGAATGAAAAGCATCCAAATTTTTTAATATTTAATACGATAAGAGGTTGACTATGACTGACTTAAATGTACTTAAACAAGACCTAAATAAATTGGGTATCCACGATGTAAAAGAAATTATTTACAACCCAAGTTATGAAAAACTCTTTCAGGATGAAACTAAGCCTGGCTTAGAAGGTTTTGAAAAAGGCGTAGTAACTAAAACAGGCGCAGTGGCCGTAGATACTGGCGTATTTACTGGACGCTCACCAAAGGACAAATATATCGTTGAAGATGACATTACGCGTGAAACTGTGTGGTGGACAAGTGATGCAGCTAAAAACGATAATAAAAAAATGTCTCAAGAAGTTTGGAATGAATTGAAAAAAATCGTAACGACTGAACTATCAGACAAGACATTATATGTAGTAGATGGTTTTTGCGGTGCAAATGAAAATACACGTTTAAAAGTGCGTTTTATTACTGAAGTTGCATGGCAAGCTCATTTCGTAACGAATATGTTCATTCGTCCAACACAAGAAGAGCTTGTGAACTTCAAACCTGATTTTATCGTAATGAATGGTGCTAAAACGACTAATCCAAATTGGAAAGAACAAGGATTACACTCTGAAAACTTTGTTGCATTCAATTTAACAGAACGTATTCAATTAATCGGCGGTACTTGGTACGGTGGTGAAATGAAAAAAGGTATGTTCTCAATGATGAACTACTTCTTACCGTTACAAGGTATTGCAGCAATGCACTGCTCTGCAAATGTGGGTAAAGATGGTGATACTGCGATCTTCTTTGGTTTATCTGGTACAGGTAAAACAACTTTATCAACTGATCCAAAACGTCAACTTATTGGTGATGATGAACACGGTTGGGATGATAACGGAGTATTTAACTTTGAAGGGGGTTGCTATGCAAAAACAATCAACCTCTCTGCTGAAAATGAACCTGATATCTATGGTGCGATCAAACGCAATGCACTTTTAGAAAACGTAGTTGTGCTAGAAGATGGTACTGTTGATTTTGCAGATGCATCCAAAACCGAAAATACTCGTGTATCTTATCCTATTTATCATATTGAAAATATCGTTAAGCCAGTATCAAAAGCTGGTCCTGCGAAAAAAGTTATTTTCTTAACTGCAGATGCATTTGGTGTATTACCGCCTGTTGCAAAATTAACACCAGAGCAAACTAAATATTATTTCCTTTCTGGTTTTACTGCTAAATTAGCAGGTACAGAACGCGGTATTACTGAACCAACTCCAACTTTCTCAGCATGTTTTGGTGAAGCTTTCCTTAGCTTACATCCAACACAATATGCAGAAGTTTTAGTAAAACGCATGAAAGATGCGGGCGCTGAAGCTTATCTTGTGAATACAGGTTGGAATGGTACCGGTAAACGAATTTCTATTAAAGATACTCGCGGTATTATCGATGCTATCTTAGATGGGGCTATTGATAAAGCACAAATGACTGAATTACCAATTTTCAATCTTGCGATTCCAACAGCTTTACCAGGTGTAGATACTAACATCTTAGATCCTCGTAATACTTATGCCGATAAAGCAGAATGGAAAGCAAAAGCTGAAAAACTAGCAGCATTATTTATCAACAACTTCAAAAAATATGCAACTAATGCAGAAGGTAAAGCACTTATTGCCGCTGGTCCACAATTAGATAAATAAATTGATATAGAATAAGTTTATTGCAAAAAAAGCCCATTTTATGGGCTTTTATTTTAACCATATAGAGGTAATAGTATATAATATGATCAATTTTTATATCAACTCTACAATAATTAAGGAAAGATAAGATGAAAAAATTGTTACCGATCATATTAGCCGTACTATTAGCAGGTTGTGCAGGTCAAGCTCAACTTGCTAAAAAAACAGCATTTTCAGTAGGTGCGGATCCTTCAGAAGTTAAAGTATCAAATATTGGACACGGCTTCTTCGAAACTGATTATAATGCCATTATTGATGGGCAAAAATATAATTGCACCGCAATAGGTGGTAATGTTATGACGTTTGGTATTATTGTTGCACCTCAATGTGTTCCTCTTCACCATGGAAAACGACTCGCCTCTAATTCCTGTAATGCTATGTTACGGGCAGCAGGACGTTGTTAGTTTTTTGAAAAGGTAATCAGAAAGATTACCTTTTTTATTAACGATTTTGTTCTTTTTACTATTTTGGATAAAAGATATTCAAAAAAATAATAAACTAAAAGAAAAAAATTGTGGAAAACTTTCCAAAAAAGCTGTTTTTTTGTCCTTTTATTCACAAAA
>JAHHQX010000008.1 GCA_020026155.1 Actinobacillus sp.
GCTGCTGCCTTATTCGCTGCAATCGTTGCTTTATTATCTGCAATCGCTTTGTCAGTTGCCGCTTTATTAGTTGCGATCTCATTTTTGTTTGCTTCAATCGCTTTATCGGCTGCTGCCTTATTCGCTGCAATCGTTGCTTTATTATCTGCAATCGCTTTGTCAGCTGCCGCTTTATTGGTTGCGATATCTTTCGAGTTTTGGGCTACAGCCTGGTTCGCTTTATCAATGGCCGCTTGAAGTCCTTGGTTACCTTTAGTAACTTGACTTTTTAGATCTTTAATATCTGAGGTATTTTTGTTTACTTGTTGTTTAAACTCTTGGTTTAAACCAAATTTAACAACTCCATTAGGTGCAACAGAAACTGTGGTTTCACCATCGGTTTGTTGGAAATTAAAGCCTTTGCTGAATGTAGTAGTTTGGTTATTTTTTTGCCCGTTTGCACCATAACTAATTGTTTGGTTAGCAAGTTTACTACCTACATAAGAAATAACACTTCCAATAGACACGGCATCTGTATTATTTACACCTTTAGCTGGAGATCCATTTGTAAATTGGGTTGTAGAAAGACCAGTTACTGTTCCTCCGTTAGTGATGGTAACTTTAGGCGCTGTAAGTCCACTACTTGTTAAGATACTTGTCAATTTACCATTGCTAGCTGTAATGGTTGTTCCCTTGATTGTTGTACCTTCAAGGATATTGCCACTAATTTTATTTGCAGTTAGCCCATCTTTACTAAATGAATTTGTACCTGCTTTAAGACTATTTACAGCTACATTTTTGTTTAATGAGATATGGATACCATTTTTAGTATTAACGTTGATATTACTATCGCCAGATACGTTAACTGAGCCACCTAATTTAATAGAGGTTGAGTTTTTTCCGTCAGTAAAAGTGAGTTTCTCATTAGCAATACCTTTATCACCAGTAAGAACTTGATCTACATAATTTTTGACACTACCAACAGATGCTGCGTCCTGTGCATCTTGAGTATTTGTAAAGTCTTGATTAGTTGCTAAGCCCGTTACTTTACCACCAGATTTGATGATTACACTTTTAGCGGTTAATCCATCTACGGTAACCTTAGGGTTAAGGGTAATGGCTAAACCATTTGAGCTAGCCGTAACACTGATATTATTAGCACCTTGTGTTTCACTCTTAAGTGGAGTAGATGCTCCTTTGATGTTGATGATATTACCTAGTTCAATCTTAGTCTTACCAGTGTTACCGGCAAAGGTTAAACCCCGAATAGTTTGCGTTGCTAGTTTATTGCTCACATAAGAAGTGAGGCTACCAATAGATACGGCATCGGCATCGTTTACACCTGGAGCTTTAGTACCATTTACAAATTGTTTTGTTGGGAGTCCAGTGATCTGGTTACCATTGATATGGATATTACCTAAGGTTGCTTGTGTTGCTGCGATAGAACGTGCAACGACCGATCCAGATGCTGTGACATTTTCAAGCGTTAGATCCTTATTTAAATTAATGTGTAAGCCATTAGTATCTGCAGAAACTTGGATATTACTATCGCCAGCAACCTTAACTTTATCACCTAATTTAACGGTTTTGGTACCATTTGCGGTGGTAAATTCGATACCTTTATCCGCGGCAGAATGCAAGGTCTCTAGGGTTTTACTCATTGAGGTTAAGTTATCTGTATTACCCCTAATTTTCTCTGCATTTGTGGTAGCTTGAGTTTGCGCACCTGTCGCAATTTTTGTAACTTTACTTATATTATCAGTATTTTGACTGATTTTATTCGCATTTTCCTTCGCTTTAGTTTGAGCTGCCGTTGCCACTGCAGTATTTTGAGCGATAGTATCTGTTAATTTTTGAGCCAAACCAATTTTAACCACGCCACCTTTTTCGACAGAAATTTCAGTTTGGTCTTTAATGCCTTGGAAATCCAAGCCTTGAGATAGGGTCGTTGTTTGTGTATTTTGACCGTTAGCGCTATAACTAATCGTTTGTCCTGCTAGTTTGTTTCCGACATAAGATGTGAGGCTACCGATAGATACGGCATCGGCTGAGGTTGCTCCGTTAGTAGGATTACCGGTGTTATCAATTTGGTTAGTTGCAAGTCCAGTAACTTTGTTACCATTAATATGGATTTGACCGAGTGTTGCGCCATTACTTGCAGAAATCGTAGTAGCAGAGACGTTTTCTGCTTTGACAGTATTTTTCGCAGTAATACTATCGATGTTTAACTCTTTGTTTAAACTAATGTTTAAACCGCTAGTATTCGCAGAAACTTGAATATTACTATCGCCAGCAACATTAACTTTTTCACCTAATTTAACGGTTTTAGTACCGTTTGTAGTGGTAAATTCGATACCTTTTTCTGCTGCATAATGCAAGGTTTCTAGGGTTTTACTCATTGAGGTTAAGTTATCTGTATTACTCTTAATTTTCTCTGCATTTGTGGTAGCTTGAGTTTGCGCACCTGTCGCAATTTTTGTAACTTTACTTATATTATCAGTATTTTGACTGATTTTATTCGCATTTTCCTTCGCTTTAGTTTGAGCTGCCGTTGCCACTGCAGTATTTTGAGCGATAGTATCTGTTAATTTTTGAGCCAAACCAATTTTAACCACGCCACCTTTTTCGACAGAAATTTCAGTTTGGTCTTTAATGCCTTGGAAATCCAAGCCTTGAGATAGGGTCGTTGTTTGTGTATTTTGACCGTTAGCGCTATAACTAATCGTTTGTCCTGCTAGTTTGTTTCCGACATAAGATGTGAGGCTACCGATAGATACGGCATCGGCTGAGGTTGCTCCGTTAGTAGGATTACCGGTGTTATCAATTTGGTTAGTTGCAAGTCCAGTAACTTTGTTACCATTAATATGGATTTGACCGAGTGTTGCGCCATTACTTGCAGAAATCGTAGTAGCAGAGACGTTTTCTGTTTTTACAGTATTTTTCGCAGTAATGTTATCTACATTTAAGTCTTTGTTTAAACTAATGTTTAAACCATTATTATCCGCTGAAACTTGGATATTACTATCGCCAGCAACATTAACTTTTTCACCTAATTTAACAGTTTTAGTACCGTTTGCTGTGGTAAATTCGATACCTTTGTCTGCAGCAGAATGTAGGGCGTCTAGGGTTTTACTCATTGAGGTTAAGTTATCTGTATTACCCTTAATTTTCTCTGCATTTGTGGTAGCTTGAGTTTGCGCACCTGTCGCAATTTTTGTAACTTTACTTATATTATCAGTATTTTGACTGATTTTATTCGCATTTTCCTTCGCTTTAGTTTGAGCTGCCGTTGCCACTGCAGTATTTTGAGCAATAGCATCTGTTAATTTTTGAGCCAAACCAATTTTAACCACGCCATCTTTTTCGACAGAAATTTCAGTTTGGTCTTTAATACCTTGGAAATCTAAGCCTTTAGATAGGGTAGTTGTTTGTGTATTTTGACCGTTAGCACTGTAGCTAATCGTTTGTCCTGCTAGTTTGTTTCCGACATAAGATGTGAGGCTACCGATAGATACAGCATCAGCATCAGTTATACCGCGCGATAATTTGCCTGTATTATCGAATTGTTTGGTTGAAAGCCCGGTGATTTTATTACCGTTAATTTGGATATTACCTAAGGTTGCTTTTGTTGCAGCGATAGAACGTGCAACGACCGATCCAGATCCTGTGATATTTTCAACAGTTAGATCTTTATTTAAATTAATGTGTAAACCATTAGTATCCGCTGAAACTTGGATATTACTATCGCCAGCAACATTAACTTTTTCACCTAATTTAACGGTTTTGGTACCGTTTGCTGTGGTAAATTCGATACCTTTATCTGCAGCAGAATGCAAGGTGTCTAATGTTTTGCCGAGGTTTGCTAAATTTTTACTGTTGTTAGAAATGCTATTGGTATTTTTAGCGATACTATCGGTATTGTTACTAATATTTTTCGCATTAGTATTTGCGGCATCTTGAGCGGTTTTTACCGCATTCGTATTTTTAGCGATGTTGCCAGTATTTGTAGCAATACTTTGAGTGATGTTGCCAATATTTTTCGCGTTGGTATTTGCGGTATTTTGGGCTGCGTTTGCCGCTGCAGTATTTTGGGCGATGGTATCTGTTAATTTTTGGGCTAAACCAATTTTGACCACGCCACCTTTTTCGACAGAAATTTCAGTTTGGTCTTTAATGCCTTGGAAATCCAAGCCTTGAGATAGGGTAGTTGTTTGTGCATTTTGGCCGTTAGCACTGTAGCTAATCGTTTGCCCTGCTAGTTTGTTTCCGACATAAGAGGTGAGGCTACCGATAGATACGGCATCGGCTGCAGTCGCTCCGTTAGCAGGATTACCTGTGTTATCAATTTGGTTGGTTGCAAGTCCAGTAACTTTATTAACAGTTAATCCATTAGCATTTAATTGGTTATTGCCTGCTTGGATCATTGTTCCTTGTACGGTGCCTTCTACAGAAATATTTTTATTTAACGAAAATTGGATTTCTCCATTATTACCATCACTACCATCTTTAATCGTAACATTGTTATCACCTGTAAAGTCAAGGCCATGGGCAAGGCTTACTGAGCCATTACCAGTATTATTAACTTTATAGTTCATATATAGGTGATCGGTAATGAATGGAAAATCAAGACCTAAGGCATAATTATTCCCTGTCATCCCTTCACCGATTGTAGGAGTAAGTTTTAAACCACTACCATCTTGGGTAGTGATTGTCGTTTTAGAATCTTTAATTGCGTTAAAAGCAGCGCCTGCAGAGATAACGTGGGTTTCATCAGCAGTGATCTGACTTTCATCTGTGATTTTGTTGAGATCGAAATTGACAGTATGAATTTTAATATTATTCCCAGCACTATCTTGGGTAAGTGTAGTTGTGGTGCTAGTAACAACGTCACCTTGTTGAGGATCAAAATTAGTAATCACGCCAGATTTTCCAGTGAAATTTATGGTGTCACCGTTAATCACATTTTTGTTTGGCGTATTGTAAGTAGTATCTACGGAATTGGTAGTATTTGCTTTGTCTGCAGTAATATCGAAACCGCGTTCTGAAAAGTGTGCGACAGCCCCTAGTTGAGCAACGTTTACTGCATCAGTTAAATCACCACCTGCAGCAACGTGAGTAATTTGGCGTGTTTTTTCTTTGCCATTTGATCCAGTTGGCGCCCCGACAGCAACTGCCCCAAGTAAACCAGAGGTACTTGCGAGGATATCACTTTTATCATTTCCAAACATACGTTCTGGACCAAAAACAGTATCGCGAACATGGGTTTGGGGATTAGGCCCTGCTTCATGGAAAACTTTATCGATTGTACGTGTAGTCCGCTGTGCGACAGAATAAGACCCAATGGCAACGTCGTTACTGGATTGTGCTTTTGCTTCAAAACCAAGTGCAACGACGGCTCCACTTTTATCATCATGAGGATTACCCATCATCATATTAGCTTGGCTACCTGCACCGATAGCTATACTGTTAGGTGCAAAAATAGAAGATTCACGCCCAATTGCGATACTATCATGTGCTGCATCAGCGGTAACGGTCCAATGACCATCTGCATCTTTTCCCACTCTCACATAGCCATTATTACCTCGTGTAGCACCTGGAATAGGATCGGTATCTCCTGCTATAATGCCACCCGCGATAGAAACACTATCATGAGCATTTGCACCAATATGTCCGTTTATTCCACCGATAATTACAGAATTAGTAGCATTTTCACCGATTGTGTTTTTATAACCAGAGAAAATTCCTGTATTTCCCGCTTCATCAATTTGATTTTCAGCACCACCAATGATAGACATGCTATTAATATTATTATCAGTAGGATCGCCTGTACCCGTAATGATATTATTCTGGCCACCGACGATAGAACTGGTTGAGCCCGCATTGGTAATTCGGTTTGTGGAACCTGCAATGATAGCGGAGCCTATCCCTGTAACAACACTATGATCTCCTCCTAAAATAACACTGCGTTGCGTGGTTGTTGCATTACTATCCCCTACAGTATTGTTGTTTCCGCCTATGATCGCATTACTTAGAGAATTATCTTTGATATCATTATTTTGCCCAGCAATGATGGCAGAGTCTCCAATAGTATTACCATTATTATCAGCATCTATTGTATTATTATTCCCGCCGAGCAGAGTATTGAGATTGTTTTGTGAACCATTAATATTCAAATTTTGACCGCCAATAATGGTATTGGCAGTTCCACCTGATATATTGCTCTCAGAATCAGTATTAAGGATTACGTTTCCGCTACCCCCATTGATAGCACCAGCATTTCCTGAGGGTGAATTTACAGAAATATTATTATTTTGATCTTGGGATAACACGCCATAGTCAGCGTAAGTGTTATTGGCAATAAAGGTTGCGAGGGAAGCTGCAAAAGTAAATTTTAAGAGATGATTAAAATTTCTTTTGTAGCGTCTAGAACAATAGTATTCGATTGCTTGGGCAATAACAGTCTTTCTCATATTATCTCCATTAATTACAACAAAGAGTAGCCTGTTTAAGGTATGTAACCATTTTGGTTAATAGATGAACATCCCTATAAATATTTCACTCGTTGTTTAATTCCCTTTAATCTAAAGAGTTCAATAACAGCCTTAGAGGATATTTTTAAATATATTATGATATTGGATAGCTCTGGATACGAATTAAGCTAAAAGGAAAGTACCACGATTTAAGTTTACGGTACTAACTACCTATTTATTGTAATTTACTAACTATTTATGGGCAATACTATGTGAGGTCAATAAGTATATAGTTACGATAAAATAATAACCACGTATGGTGAAAAATACAGTTAATATAATGAATATTTATGCCTTTAGTACATAAAAATAGTTATATTTTTCAATAAGATATATAATTTAAGAGGGAATAATTATGACTATTCAGATAGAGGTAAAAAATTTTTATTAAAAGAGGTTTAATAGAGTGATTTTTATACAGTTATGAGTAGTACAATACGATAGGAAAATATTTGCAGGATTGGGTAAGTTTATCTAAAACCCATCTAGAGTTAGGGGTACTGTGGCCCCTTCCAAGAAATGGGTTTGGATACTATCAATATAAAAAGGGCTAAATTAGCGGATAATTAAGATCGCAATAACCGCGACAATGACGACAGCCCAACCAATAATTTCGATAAATCGTTGGAGTTTATCTGCAAAGCGTTGACCTCCCCACGCTGCAAGTTTAGCAACAAGTAAAAAACGAGCCATACGTGAGATGAATGCGGCAATAACAAATGGGAAGAAGGCCATTTGCATAACACCTGTTGATAGCGTAAATAGTTTGTAAGGAATAGGTGAGAAACCCGCTACAAATACGATAACGATTCCCCACTTATCAAACCATCCCATAACCGTGTGCCATTGTGAACCGTAGCCAAAATGTTGCATCATCTCGGTAACCCAATCTGCAGCAAAATAACCAACCGCATAACCGATCATTCCACCTAAAGTAGAAAAAATTCCAGCAATAAATGCAAAGCGAACAGCCTTTTGTGGTTGTGTCATTGACATTGGCATAAGCATAACGTCAGGTGGAATTGGGAAAAAGATTGCTTCAATAAAGCTTACAAAACCAAGCCAAAATGGCGCGTGGCGATGTTGTGATAACTGTAATGTTTTCCGATAAATAGGGGCAAAAATTTGCATGGGTTATCCTGTTAATTAAAATCGAAAGTCTATTTAACGCTAAAAAATAAAAAAAGGCAAAGAGTAGCCTTTGCCTTTTAAGATAAATTTGTTATTTAATCACGTTTTTTAAGCAGTAAGATAATACCAATCATGACTGCCGCAGTGGTGATAAAACCAAATGCACTTGCGATACCAAGTGTATGATGAGCTTCAATAACTGCATATCCAATTGCTAAATATCCCGTAAAACTTGCAAATGCAACGGTAGCTGCATAAGGTAACTGGGTCATAACGTGTACCATATGATCGCAGCGTGCACCTGTTGATGATAAGATAGTTGTGTCTGAAATTGGAGAACAGTGATCTCCACACACTGCGCCAGCCATTACTGCTGATAAACATGGAATCATAAGTTCTACAGAAGCAGTAGCGGCAATAGCAGCACCAATTGGGAGCATGATGCCGAAAGTTCCCCAACTAGTACCAGTACAGAATGCCATAATTGCGCTTAGTAAAAATAGAAGTGCCGGAATAACAGCGATTGGTAAACTACTTGAGATAAGGTGAGACAAATACACCCCTGTTTTCATATCGCTTACAACGTTATTAATTGTCCACGCAAAAATTAAAATTAAAATTGCGCCAGACATTGAGCGGATCCCTAGCCCCCAAGATTTCCAGTAAGTTGAAGCAGTTACAAGTTTATCTTTGAAGATACAAAGCGTTGCCATAAGAACCGAACAGCTACCTCCAATTACAAGCGAGATTCCAACAGTCGTATTCTCAAATGCACCTAGTAAGCTGAAAGGTTTACCTGCTTCATGTAAAGCGAAAGTACCAGTTAAAATCATTGCAGTAATAGTCACTAATAAAAGTGTGACAATTGGTAAGATAAGATTGCGAACATGACCACGCGTTGCTTCAAGTTCATCTTTTTCACTTGCTTGTGCAGCTGCTTCACGTTCATATTTTACCATTGGACCAATATCAAAAGAAAAATAGGCAACGATAAATACCATTACGATTGAGAAGAGCGCGTAGTAGTTCATGGAACTCATCATAATAAACGCACCCATTGGGGTATAAGAAGTAATGGCATAAGAAGCAAGTAAACCAGAGATTAAGGTAATAATATATGCACCCCAACTTGATACGGGCATTAACACACACATCGGTGCTGCCGTAGAGTCAAGTGTATAGGCAAGTTTTGCTCGAGAAACATGAAATTTATCTGTCACTGGACGTGCGATTGCGCCAACAGCAAGGCTGTGGAAATAGTCATCAATAAAGGTAATGAATACCAATGAGGCAGCCATTAGTTTTGCGCCTCGGCGAGATTTTATATGTTTAGTTGCCCAGTTAGCGAAAGCTTGGTTACTACCTGATTCACTTAAAAGCGCGGTTAATATTCCCAGGAGTAATAGGAAAATAACAATGTTTATCGTATTCCAGTTGAATGCTCCCCCTTTATAAGCGAGAGAAACTACACTATTTACGAGATAAGTAACGGTATTAATTGGGTGAAGACCAACTAACATAATAGCACCGGCAAGGATACCAGCACTTAATGATAAAATTACACGGCGAGTGGCAATTGCAAGAACCAAGGCTAAAACTGCCGGTGCAATTGACCATGCACTATTAGAATAGTCAATAAGTGTCATTTTGTTCTTCCTTTTGGTAAGGGAGAACCACTGAATCTTTCTTAGATTTATTGATGGTAAAACGGAAGAAAACAGGCAGGATAAGTTGTATCTTACCTAATCAGTAGCGCTCCATAGTTATAAATAGACTATGACAGTGGCATACCTTTCGGTAATACCCCCAACCATTTGAAATGACTTCCAAATGATTTCGGCGATTGTTCCTTTCATTTTTCCTCAACGTTATCCACTCTTAAAAATTACTGATAACAATCGCAACCTCTACAGACGTAGTGCCAAAAGATTACACTAAAAAAAAATAACTGCAATAAAAAATCTCTAAAAATGGATGAATAATTCGTATTTTTAATAGGTATTTTCCAAAATTTTAGAAGAATTGTGAAAATTTATAAAAATTCATTGCAAAAAATAAAGATTTTGCGATCCTAATTTAAACCTGTGCTTAATAATATAAAAAATACTGCGAAGGAGCATTTATGAACACAAAATTACCTTTATTTCACGGGAGTTTAACGGCTTTAATTACGCCGATGAATACGAATGGAGAAATTGATTTCGTAACTTTAAAATCACTTGTGGAATATCATATCAGTTCTGGTACGCATGGAATTGTTGTGATGGGTACAACTGGTGAAGCCGCAACAATGACAGATGATGAGTATCTAAATGTGATTAAAAAAGTGGTGGAATATGTTGCAAAAAGAATACCAGTTATTGCTGGAGCAGGTAAGAATTCTACGCGTGCAGCGATAGAAGTAACGCGTAAACTTGAAAATGTGGGAATTGATGCATGTTTGACTGTCACACCATATTACAATAAACCTACCCAGGAGGGGATGTATCAACATTTTAGAGCGATCGCTGAAAGTACTAAATTACCACAAATTCTATACAATGTTCCTGGCCGTACTGGAGTAGATTTACTTCCAGAAACGGTAGGGCGCTTATCAAAAGTGGATAACATTATCGGTATTAAAGAAGCAACAGGAGATGTTAATCGCGTTCAACAAATTAAAGCTCTAGCAGGGGAAGAATTTATTGTTTTAAGTGGCGATGATGCTACGGGTCTAGAAAGTATTAAAAATGGTGCTCAAGGAGTGATTTCTGTTACCAACAATATTGCGGCTGCTGAAATGGCACAAATGTGTGAGTTGGCTTTATCAGGTGCGATAGATGAAGCCGATAAACTTAATCAAAAACTTATGCCCTTGCATGTTAATTTATTTGTAGAAAGTAATCCTATCCCTGTTAAATGGGCCGCTTATGAAATCGGATTAATTGCTTCTCCGACTTTACGTCTTCCACTGACTTGCTTATCAGAACAAGGTCAACATGTTATGAAAAAAGCATTATCGGAAAGTGGTATCCGTAATATTCATAAAGCGAGTGGGGTTCTTGGAAAATTAAGATTATTTTTTAAGAAATTTAGTGGTGCTCGCGCGTAAATGTGATGATTAATTATAAACCGCCGATGCTGGAGCATCGGCAGTTTTAATTATATCTTTTTAACTTGCATTAGCATGTCGTTTTCTTTTTCACAGTTGCAATTTTAGAACAGACTGGAATATTGACGGCTTCTAGATTAGGTTTTTGACCGTGGAGATCAAAATCAACTTCAACTTGAGGTTGGAAAACAAGAATATGGGTTGAACCACCAAAATGGAACATACCAATTTCTTGACCTTTTGTGACGTGATCACCTTCTTTGACCTCCAATTGGCAAGTAGACACTTCCCCCATACCGATTGGGATAACTGCCACTAAACCGATATCTGGATCATCGGCTTTAATAACAACGATGGCACGAGGAGATGTTTCAGCAAGGTAGGCTTCAGACCAATCTGGACTGGCAGGATCTTTATCTTTACCTGCGATTAACCCTTCAGAATAACTTGCTTGGTAGTACATACCAGGAACAAGATAGGCATGGGTTACTGTACCAGTGATAGGGGCATGCCAACGATGGTAGCTAAGGGCTGAAAGATAAGCTTGATAAATAGTCCCACCTACAAATTGATCGGTAAGTTCTTCATTATCAAAAATATCTGCCATAGAGTAAGGTTGACCTTTTACCCAATATGGGGCATGTTTTTTTACATTAGTGGCAATTTCATAAGGGGCAGATTCACAAGCATTTGCAATCACTTTAGAATCATCTGGATCTGCGATAGGGCGAACCCCTTTATTGAAGAGGCGAGTAAAGAAATCATCCCATGAAGTAAAGCCAAATTTATCTTCGACTTTATCACTTTTACATTGGAATAGTTCGGTAAAACTTGTTCCATAAGCGGATTTATTCATTTCTTCAATGGCAGATGGGCATAGCCAACCAGTAGGAGAAGTGTTTAATGCGCACGCGGATGCTGGTGACATTAGATACTGTCCCCAATAATCCAAAATAGCACGGAAGGCATCATTAACTTCAGCATTTAAGAAAAATTCTTCCCCCGCTTTTGTTCCCATCGCCCAGTTAAATAAAGCATTAATAGGACAACCAATTAAACCATTATCATAATATGCTGGTGGACGTTGGATGATTAAATTAATGAGCTTGTACATTTGATCTAAATTACGAATAGCTGGGTAACCGAATGCATCCGTATCGTAGTAAGGTGTATTTGGGACTTCTGCAAATGCTTCTTCTAACAGTTTTTTTAGATTAGGTTTTGCATCTAACAAATCTTTAAAAAGTTGAACTGGCGGAAGCAAAGTTCGACTTTCATTTGCTGTTTCAGCTTCCTTCGTAATATTTTTTAACCATGTATTTAATACTTGATCATCTTTCGGTAGCCATTTACCTACACGAAAGTTTTTTACAATTGCCATAAGCATTCTCCTATAAAAGGACACTATTGTGTCTTCGTGTTTTGCTAATCAATCTTTACGATATCTTAGCTAGTTACCAAAGGGAGGAATAAAATCACTCCCGATTTGTTTATTCCTAAAGAAGAATCATCAAATAAGACCTAAATATTTGTAAATATAATCAATAAGTTATTAAAGTAAGTAATATTTATAATACGATTATGCCTGCGTATAACAAATAGATACTGAGGATTGCCAATCCAATCATGATTAAAGCGAGAATGGCATCAACCTTAGTAAAAATTTCTTTAAATTTCTTACCTTCTTCATGCCCTGCCATCCAGAATGGAATGATACCTACTGCGTAAATTGGTGTAGCAGCTAAAAGGTATGCTAAATTTGCAGAATAAAGTAGCCAGAAGCAGTAGAAGGTGGCGAGAATCCCGGTAAATAGTGCAATACGACGTTGTTTAGCGTTATTTACGTAGAGTTTTTTCTGTTGAGCTTGTTGCCATAGATACATGGCACTTAATAAGTAACATGGCAGAATAATGACACTAGTAATATTGATACTGGCTAAATAAACATTTTTAGCAAGTAAAGCTACGCCCATGAAAATTGACATAACAATACTAGAAATCCAAAGAGAGCCAGCTGGTACTCCTTTGCCATTTTCAGTTGAAAATACTTTTGGAAGTGTACCGCCTTTCGCTGCAGCAAATGGAAGTTGAGCCATTAAGATTGTCCAAGCGACCCATGCCCCACCAACGGAAATAAGTACAGAGATTGTGACAAAATCTACAAACCAATTCCCAACGAGAGTTTGTAAAATGTAACCTGTAGATGGATCAGTGAGTTTTGCAAGTTGTGGTTGTGCCATCACACCGTATGGAAGGATAGATAACACCACGTAAAGTCCAAGTGCAATCAAGAAACCTACGACGGTAGCAGGGCCAATTTGTTTTGGATTTTGTGCATGGTTAGAAATGACCACAGCACCTTCAATCCCGATGAAACACCACAAAGTCACAAGCATCGGTGCTTTAATTTGTTCCCAAATCGGTCCGAGGTGTAGCTGTTTACCCCAGAAATCAACGTGGAACCAATCAATATGCATGACGACGATCATGGCAAGAATGATACCAATTAGCGCGATGAATTTAATAATAACGGTGATAGTATTGATAGCCGCGGCTTGCTTAATACCAGCCAGAACAAGAAAATTATAGAACCAAATAAAAGCCAGACCGAGAACGAAGGTTGGCCAACTATGTTTTAAGAAGATTGGGAAATAATGTCCGAGGGAATCATTCACCATGATAGCGAAAGCTACGTTCCCAGCAATACATGCTAACCAGTAGCCCCATGCGGAATTGAAACCGATATAACGCCCAAACCCTTGGCGAGCATACGCAAAAATACCAATTGCAAGGTCGGGGCGCTCATCAGACAATATCTTAAATGTCCAAGCTAAAGCAAACATACCAATTGCGGTAATAAGCCATGCAATGAGAACAGGACCCAATGCGGATTGAGCGGCCATATTTTGTGGAATATCAAAGATCCCACCGCCAACAATGGAGCCAAAAACCATTGAGGTCAAGCCTAAAAAACCTATTTTTTTCACAGTCGAGGTTGCCATGTCTATCCTCCAAAAATTTATACAAGACTCTCAAATCTTAGTGCGACATAATTTTCAAGAATTACGAACAAAAATAGATTTCTATATATAATCATATATAGATTTATTGGTTAAATAAGTAGCACTTTGAATGGATAAAAGCAAGTTAAACTTCAAATAAATTTCATTAATAAATAACACATTTTATGTATAATACCCGTATGCCAAGTAGACATTTTCATTAAAATAATCCTCTTTAGTTATATAATTAAAGGTGACTCGATATTGAGCATGAGGGGCATGCGATGGACTATGTCCGCGAAGCAGGACGCATATTTCGATGAAATGGCTATCCATGATAAAAATGGGCTATAATTTTTTATCGAAGTAACAATATGATGGGAAAAATTCAGAATAATGGAGAACGTTGCATGACAATCCAACAAAATCTTCTAAGGATCCGTCAGGAAATTTATGATTACAGTTCTGGAAAAAATGTACATCTTCTTGCAGTAAGTAAATTTAAACCCGTAACTGACATTGAAGCTGCATATGAAGCTGGACAAAAAGCATTTGGAGAGAACTACGTTCAAGAGGGCGTTGAAAAAATTCAATATTTTCGTGATAAGGGAATTAAACTTGAATGGCATTTTATCGGCCCTCTACAATCAAACAAGAGTCGATTAGTCGCAGAAAATTTTGATTGGTGCCAGACGATTGATAGATTGAGAATTGCGCAAAGATTAAGTGAGCAGCGCCCACTTAATAAAACGCCACTTAATGTCCTGATTCAAATTAATATTAGTGATGAAGCGAGTAAATCGGGTATAAAACCTCAGGATATGTTGAGTCTTGCTCAAGACATCGTTCAGCTACCAAATTTACGGTTGCGCGGTCTAATGGCTATTCCTGCCGCCACGGAGAATGTGGATATCCAATGGACGACTTTTAAGGCGATGGAAAAATTATTCCTTGAACTTAAAGCACATTTCCCACAACAAAATATTGACACCCTTTCTATGGGAATGTCAGGCGACATGAAAGCGGCGATTGAATGTGGATCGACGATGGTCCGTATTGGGACGGCTATTTTTGGCGCCCGCTAATCTCAAAAAATACGCCCCAATTTTCGTAAAAATTTTTATGAAAATTGGGGCGTGAATAAATCTGCGTATTTCATCGGCATTCTCTAGGATTTTCGGCTATTTTACGCTATTCTATACGTTATTTTTTATCGTTAAATCGCGACTCCTTGCGATTTTTTATTGAAGGTTAAAATTTTTATGCAAGAACAATATCGTCCCGAGCTAATTGAGCCCGCTGTACAAACGTTTTGGAGAGAGAACCAAACATTTAAAGCAGTTAAAGACACGACTAAAGAAAAATATTATTGCCTCGCTATGTTCCCATATCCGTCAGGTCGTTTACACATGGGACATGTGCGTAACTACACGATTGGTGATGTAATTGCACGTTACCAACGTATGCTAGGTAAAAATGTATTACAACCAATGGGTTGGGATGCCTTTGGTCTACCAGCGGAAGGGGCTGCGATCAAGCATAAAACTGCACCAGCAAAATGGACTTACGAAAATATTGATTACATGCGTAATCAATTAAAAATGTTAGGTTTCGGTTTTGACTGGAGCCGTGAAGTGACAACTTGTCGTCCAGAATATTACAAATGGGAACAATGGTTTTTCACTGAACTTTATCGTAAAGGTTTAATTTATAAAAAAACCTCTACCGTAAACTGGTGCCCAAATGATGAAACCGTACTTGCAAATGAACAAGTGCACGAAGGCTGCTGCTGGCGTTGTGATACTCCTGTAGAACAAAAAGAAATTCCGCAATGGTTTATTAAAATTACTGATTATGCAGATCAATTACTTGGTGGTCTAGATAACTTACCAGAATGGCCTGACATGGTAAAAGCGATGCAACGTAACTGGATTGGTCGCAGTGAAGGGGCTGAAATCACATTTAAACTTGCTGATAGTGACAAAACCTTAACGGTTTATACGACGCGTCCAGATACATTCTATGGCGTATCTTATGTATCTATCGCAGCGGGTCATCCACTTGCAGAAGAAGCAGCAAAAAATAATCCAGAACTTCAAGCCTTTATCCATGAATGTAAAAATACCAAAGTTGCAGAAGCTGAATTAGCAACCATGGAGAAAAAAGGTATGCCGACAGGCTTCTATGTTGGACATCCATTTACTGGCGAGCGTTTACCAGTTTGGGTTGCGAATTTCGTATTGATGGATTACGGTACAGGCGCAGTAATGGCAGTACCTGCACATGATCAACGTGATTATGAATTTGCAAAAAAATATGGCTTGGAGATTAATCCGGTTATTCGTCCATTAGATGGTAGCGAATTGGATATTTCTGAAAAAGCTTATACTGAGCATGGTTTGCTTATCCATTCTGCAGAGTTTGATGGATTAAACTTTGAAGAAGCGTGTGCTGGAATTATTGAAAAATTAGAAAAAATGCACGTTGGTCAACGTCAAGTAAACTTCCGTTTACGTGACTGGGGTGTTTCTCGTCAACGTTACTGGGGGGCACCAATTCCAATGTTTACCCTTGAAGATGGCAAAGTGGT
Organism: Actinobacillus sp.; assembly: GCA_020026155.1. Classification (GTDB taxonomy): domain Bacteria; phylum Pseudomonadota; class Gammaproteobacteria; order Enterobacterales; family Pasteurellaceae; genus Actinobacillus_C. The sequence continues at coordinate 16,324 of JAHHQX010000008.1, forward strand.
ACCCGCACCATTAGGAGATTTACCGATTATCCTTCCAGAAGATGTGGTAATGGATGGTGTGACTAGCCCTATTAAAGCTGACCCAACTTGGGCAGAAACGACATATCAAGGTCAAAAAGCATTTAAAGAAACGGATACTTTCGATACCTTTATGGAAAGTAGCTGGTACTATGCTCGTTACACTAGTCCACAATGCCATACTGCAATGTTAGACAAAGAGGAAGCAAATTATTGGTTGCCAGTTGACCAATATATCGGTGGTATTGAACATGCAACAATGCATTTATTATATTTCCGTTTCTTCCATAAATTATTGCGTGATGCAGGTTTTGTTACTTCTGACGAACCAGCGAAAAAATTACTTTGCCAAGGGATGGTATTAGCGGATGCTTTCTATTATACCAGCCCAACTAATGAACGCATTTGGGTATCTCCAACTGAAGTATTATTAGAGCGTGATGAAAAAGGTCGTATCATTAAAGCCGTAGACCGTGAAGGTCGTGAGCTTGTACATAGCGGTATGACCAAAATGTCTAAATCTAAAAATAACGGTATTGATCCACAAGAAATGGTGGAAAAATACGGTGCTGACACTGTGCGTTTATTTATGATGTTTGCTGCCCCTGCAGAAATGACATTGGAATGGCAAGAATCGGGTGTAGAAGGGGCAAACCGTTTCCTACGTCGTTTATGGAATCTCGCTGCAGCTTACCAAAAAGATCCGGCAACGGTTGCGCTTGATCCAGCTGCGCTTAATGCAGATCAAAAAGCACTACGTCGTGATCTCCATAAAACTATCGCTAAAGTAACGGATGACATTGGTCGTCGCCAAACATTCAATACAGCGATTGCTGCAATTATGGAATTGATGAATAAACTTACCAAAGCACCATTGGAAAGCGATCAAGATAAAGCGGTGATGGGCGAAGCATTAAATGCTGTTGTACGCATGCTTTCACCAATTACACCACATATCTGTTTCAAACTTTGGCAAGAACTCGGTAACGAAGGTACCGTTGATTTTGCACCATGGGTTGAAGCTGATGAAAAAGCAATGATTGATGATGAGAAAACGATCGTTGTTCAAGTAAATGGTAAAGTACGTGCGAAATTAATCGTTCCAGCGGATATGGAAGAAGAAGCGATTAAAGCCCTTGCACTTGATGATGCGAACGTACAAAAATTCTTAGAAGGATTGGACGTACTGAAAGTCATTTTTGTAAAAGGCAAACTAGTCAGCATTGTTGCTAAATAAGGCACTATTCAATAATCTATCTTTAAAGGTAGTGAGCGATCGCTACCTTTATAAAATTATCTGATTTAGGGTTACTAACAAAGCATATTAATGAGAGAAATTTATGCGAAATAAAGTCAAAATTGCCCTTCTTGGGATTTTTCTTTCTGTACTAAGCGCGTGTGGCTTTCAATTTAAAACTGGCGAGTTGCTCCCACCTGAATTGCGTACAATGAAATTTGAAACAGGTGATAAGTATTCCGACATGGCTCGCGTTATGCGTCAAACTTTACGCTTAAATGCGATTCAGCTTGTTGATAAGGACACAAAAGATGTTCCTATTTTCTACCTTGATGGAATGACAGAAAGTAGTGATGTATCTGCACTTTTCTTAACAGGTAAAGAAGCAGAGCAACTTCTTGTTGTAAAGGCAAATGCACGCATCATTATGCCGAATGGGGAAAGTTACCCACTATCCACTCAGGTTGTGCATAATTTCTTTGATAGTCCACAAGAAGCTTTAGCGAAAACCACCCAAAAAGATGTGCTTTGGAAACAAATGCAACGACAAGCAGCGGAACAATTAATTAATCGTTTAATGGCATTAAAAGATAAATTAAAACCAAGCCTTGTTGTAAACAAAGTGGAAAAATAGCATGAGAAAAATCGCAAGCGATCAACTCAGCTTTGCACTACAAAAAGGATTACCGCCAGTATGTATTTTGACTGGAAGTGATCCTTTATTACTGATAGAAGCTGAAGATATGCTTTGCCAGTATGCCTCTGAACAGGGATTTGATGAAAAACATCGTCAAACGATTGAGAATACAACAGACTGGGACAGTATTCTTGAGCGCGTTCAATCTATGGGGCTATTTTTTCAGCGTCAAATTATTTATTTGCAATTACCCGAAAATCTGAATGCGGCAATACAAAATCAATTACAGGTATTGATTGAGCACCTAAATGAAGATTGTTTGTTGATTTTACATTTACCAAAATTTAATAAAAATGTAGAAAAACAAAAGTGGTTGAGCACGCTAGAAAAGATTACTCCGCAAAGTTGGGTAGTAAATTGTCAAACACCAACGTTAGAGGCGCTCCCACAGTGGATTTGTTTTCGCGCTCGGCAATTAGAATTAGAGTTCGATCAAGAAAGTATCCAATTGCTGTGTTATAACTACGAAGGAAACTTACTGGCATTAAAGCAAGTATTATCACTTTTGAGTTTGCTTTATCCTGCAAGTAAAATTACGTTACCACGCGTTCGGCAAGTAATAGATCAGTCAGCTGTATTTAGTGTGTATCAATGGGTAGACGCGCTACTTTCAGGGGATGCTATCCGTGCAAAACAGATTTTATCTGCATTACAACAAGATGATACGCAGCCTATCATTCTTTTACGAAGTTTACAGCGTGAGATTATGATGCTTTTACAAATTACGCAACCTATGGGTGCGCTCAATATCGATATGCCACTTGATTTAAGTAATGCACGTGCGCGCTTTGATGAGTTACGGATTTGGCAAAATAGACGAAATTTATTACAGCAAGCAGCAACACGTTTTACCTATCGGAATATTTTTGAAATTATTCAAAGGCTTGCAGGACTTGAACGGGCTATTAAACAGGATTTTAATCAGGACTTATGGCAAGAATTGACATTATTAAGCTATTATTTTTGCCAGCCTAAATAACATAAAGTTTTATGAAAAAAGTGGCGTATTCTATTGAGAACGCCACTTTTTATTTGATTATTTTACCTTTTTCAGCTTATTTTAAAATAAGTTGAATTTGTGCATCAATACTTGCTTTGATGTCGGTAGTTTGGTTACCCATTACTGGTGTATCACTGTTGCTACTACGAAGATTTGCTGCGAACATATATGGCGGATTATAGCTATCAGACATTGGGCTATTGATATTGATTGAAACAATTTTGTAGCCTTTAGCTCCCATACTTTCAGTGATGAACTCTGCCTTTTTCTTAAATTGAGCAAGTGCTTTTTGAATAAGCTCGTTATCTAATTTAGCAAGTTTTGCTTTTGATACGCCAGATTGCATACCTTGTACAGCCATAGTGCCTTTTAGATCAGTTAGGGCTTTTGATAATGCTTCGCTGTTATCGCTACGAAGGGTTAAATTCCCATTTACGATCCAGCCATCTTGTTTATCTTTATCATTGTAATGAACACGGCTATAAATATCATTATTTTTCACCTGTACATCTTTTTCATTTTTTAGCGTAGCAAGGGCTTTTTGTAAGGTTTGGTTAACTTGGGTATTGGCTTTAGCTAAGGTGTCACTTTGTGTTTGGGTAAATACAGTCGCTTGCCAGTAGTTATGTTTAACTTCCTTGTTTACAGAGGTGCGGAAGCTCACGATGTCTAACATATTGTTTGAAGACATATCATCTGCAAATGTTGCAGAGGTCGCGCCCGCAGCGAGGGCAATCACTAATGCTGTTTTTAACATTTTCATTTCTATTCTCCTTTTAGAAAAATTAGGATGCTCATTTCTTTTGTCAGTGAAAATACAAGAAAATTCCCGAAAAGGAAAAATCTTGTATCTTATTGAGTTAAAAATAAACAAATTATCTAACTATTTCGTTACGTAGATATCAAAACGATGATTTTTGGTTTCCCGAGATACGGTTGGTTTTTGCTCATTAATGTAAGGTGCATAATCGGGACGTTTAACCACAACCCGCGATTTTGCTAAATTCAGGGCCGGATTTAATAATTCATCGGCATCTAAATCTGCTCCAACTAAATGTTGGAACACACGCATTTCTTTTTTGACTAATGCACTTTTTTGTTTGTGTGGAAACATTGGGTCAAGGTAGACGACATCAGCTGAATCTGTTGAGGGATCCAATTCATTAATATGGTGGACAGGAAGCAGTTGCAAATGTTGTTTTAAAAATTCGCCCAACTCCTCATCTAAGTAAGCTCGTTGTAATCCATCTTGTAAGAGTAACCACACGACGGGATGACGTTCAACAAGTCGTACAGGACAGCCCAATGCGGCGAGTACAAAGGCATCCCGTCCCAAACCTGCTGTTGCATCAATAATGCTTGGAAGCTCCCCTTTTTTAATACCTACAGCCTTTGCGATTGCTTCACCACGTCCACCACCGAATTTACGGCGATGGGCGAGAGTACCATGGATAAAATCAACAAAAATCGCACCGAGTTTAGGTTCATCCAATTTACGCAATTCTAAATGTTCGTCGGTTTGCACAAGGGCTAACGTTGTCTCTGGATCGTGGATTAATCCTTTGCTTTCACACAAAGTATAAAAATTTTCACGAATATCGGGGCGTGTTGCTTCGCAAATTAATTGAATCATGCTTTTTTGATGAGCCATACGCCAGTTTCCATATGATCGGTATAAGGGAATTGGTCAAATAAAGCAGCTTTTTCAATACGGTGGGTTTGACAAAGCGTTTCGAGGTTTTCGCATAAGGTGTATGGATTACAAGAAATGTAAAGGATACGTTCGTAGCCTTGGACTAATTTGACGGTATCAGGATCTAAACCAGCACGTGGCGGATCAACAAAGATCGTATTACATTCGTAATCTTTAAGATTAATCCCGCGTAAACGGTTAAATTCACGCACGCCATTTAATGCTTGGGTAAAGTCTTCGGCAGACATACGAATAATTTGTAAATTATCTACATGGTTTGCCGCAATATTAAATTGTGCAGCCTCAACGCTTGGTTTTGCTACTTCAGTTGCTAAAACTTTACGGAAATTTTGTGCAAGAGCGATAGAGAAGTTTCCGTTTCCGCAATAAAGTTCGAGTAAATCCTTCGTACAATTTTTTGTGCAATCTACAGCCCAGCCAAGCATTTTTTGATTAATACCTGCATTGGGTTGAGTAAAACTATTTTCTACTTGACGATAAATGTAATCTTGTCCATTCACATTTAATACTTCATCAATATAATCGTGATCGAGGCAAATTTTTTGTTTGCTAGCACGCCCAATAAGCTGCACATCGAAACCGCGCTCTTGTAATTGCGTACGTAGTGTTTTAGTTGCCGTCTCCCATTCTTCAGTGAGGGCTTTGTGATAAAGCAGGCTAACAATAATTTTATTACTTTGGGTACTTAGGTAATCAATTTGGAAAAGACGATGGCGCAATACATGATTCTCTTTCAAAAGAGGAATAAGAGTTTGCATCATTTGATTAATCAACTGACTACCTTGAGGGAAACTATCTATACGTTTACGTTGGCGAGTTTGTTGATCAAACATGATATGGAATAAATCATCCCCTTCATGCCAAACGCGAAATTCAGCACGCATTCTAAAATGCTCTGGTGCCGAGGCAAAAACAGTAAGTGCTGGCGCATTAAATGGAGAAAGTAAGTGTTGAAGTTTATCGGCTTTTTGTTGGAGAAGCGTATCGTATTGTTCGGTTGGTAATAACATAGTTTGATTTTATCTGTAAAATTTGACCATTTTAGCAATAATAGTAAGAGAAAAAAAGCAACGAACTTAAAAAGCATGCATTAAAAAAATTGAATTATATTAACCCAATTGATTAATAAAATTTATCCAAAAAAATGGCATAATTGTTCATGAAAATTCAAAAAATTTGATTTTTGTCACAAAGAAAGTAGGGGATTAGGCTATAATTTTATATGCCTCAATGAGGTACTTTTATTATTTTTATTAGAGTCATACGTTAGGAGAAAATTATGTCATTAATGTTTTATATACAATTTGCCCTTGTGCTGTTGTGTATCTTACTGGGGGCCCGCATAGGGGGAATAGGACTGGGTGTAATGGGGGGCGTTGGGCTAGCCATTCTTTGCTTTGGATTCCAACTTCAACCTGGTGGTCTACCAATCGATGTTATGTTGATGATTATGGCGGTTGTATCTGCCGCAGCTGCGATGCAAGCCGCAGGTGGTTTGGATTATATGATCCGCATTGCGACTAAAATGTTACGCAAAAATCCAAAATATATCACCTTTATGGCGCCGGCTGTAACGTGGCTATTTACATTTATGGCGGGAACTGGACACGTAGCTTACTCTGTACTACCTGTTATTGCTGAAGTGAGTCGCCATAATGGTATTCGTCCAGAACGTCCACTTTCAATGGCAGTAATCGCTTCTCAATTTGCGATTGTGGCAAGCCCAATTGCTGCAGCTGTGGTGGCTGTTGTTGCTTTCTTAGAACCGCAAGGTATTACATTAGGTGATGTTCTTGTTGTTACTATTCCTGGCACAATTTTAGGTCTTTTCTGTGCATGTATTTTTGTAAATAAAATGGGTAAAGAATTAAAAGATGACCCTGAATATCAAAAATTACTTAAAGATCCACGCTATGTAGAAGAAAACTTTGATACTGATGATATTAAAGATGAAGTTCTTGGTAAAAATGCCAAAATTTCATTTTGGTTATTTGTATTAGGGGCAGTATTAGTTGTGTTGATGGGGGCAATTCCAAGTCTTCGTCCGTATTTTGACGGAAAACCAATGGGCATGGCAAACAGCATCGAAATTATCATGCTGACAGTAGCGGCAGTTATCATTGGTATTTGTAAACCAAATGGTAATGCGATTACACAAGGTTCAGTTTTCCATGCGGGGATGCGTGCCGTTATCGCTATTTTTGGTATTGCATGGTTAGGCGATACCTTAATGAAAGCACACCTTCCAGAAGTAAAAGAAGCGGTATCTAGTCTTGTTGAAGTTGCACCATGGGCATTCGCATTTGCGCTATTTATTCTTTCTGTGCTGGTAAATAGCCAAGGGGCAACTGTAGCTACCTTATTCCCAATCGCGATCGCAATTGGTATTCCTGCACCAATTTTGGTAGGGGTTTTTGTGGCAGTAAATGGTTACTTCTTCATTCCGAATTATGGTCCAATTATCGCAAGTATTGACTTCGATACCACAGGAACAACCCGTATCGGGAAATACGTATTTAACCATAGCTTTATGTTGCCAGGTTTATTAAGTATGGCATTCAGCTTAGGCTTCTGTTTGCTATTCGCACATATGTTCCTTTAGTTTCGATTTATAAAGATTTATAAATAAGAAAATCCCTGCTGGTGCAAACTTGCAGGGATTTTTATTATGGATAAAAATTTTAGGGAAAAGTGAGGGGGTAGTGTATTTTCAAACTTATGAGATAGGGTAGTAGGAGAAAAAGTATGGTTATGGGGGAGAGTAAAATAATAAATTTATACGAAAAATTGGGCGTGATTTTTACATAAAAAAACGCCTCGCTTAAACGAGGCGCTTTTGTGATATTAAATCATGGGTTATTTATCAAATTGTGCTTTTAATAATTCCCAATATTTTTGGTAGATAGCCACTGCTGGACCTACATCGCCTTGAACAACACCTTTTTCAACTTGTTCTTTTGGTGGGAACAGAATTGGGTTGTTAGCAAGTTCAGGCGTTAATAGTGCTTTTACGCCATTATTTGGCATAGAGAAGCCCATGCGTTCAATGACTTCTTTCGCATTTTCTGGACGAAGTAAGAAGTTAATGAATTTATATGCGTTATCTACATGTTTCGCTGTTGATGGAATAGCATAGTTGTCCATCCAGAGGATTGCACCTTCTTTTGGATAGATGAATTTAATGTCTGGATCTTCTTTATTTGCAAGATACGCAGAACCATTCCATAACATACCAATGTTTACTTCACCTTGTACAAATGGGACTTCAGGGCTATCTGAGTTAAATACAAGAACATTAGGCATTAATTTTAACAAACGTTCATATGCAGCTTTAATTTGCTCTGGATTACGTGTATTTGGTGAATCACCATCAAGTAATAGTGCAATATGGAAAACTTCACGTGCATCATTTGTTAATAAAACTTGTCCTTTATATTTCGGATCCCATAAATCTGCCCAACTAGTTACATCTTTAGGGTCGATAAAAGCGCTGTTTACGCCGATACCGGTTAAGCCATAAGTGTATGGAAGCGAATATTTGTTATTCGGGTCAAAACTTTGGTTTAAAAATTCTTTCGGAATATAGTGGAAATTCGGAATTTTGCTGTGATCGATAGGTTGTAATAAACCTTCCGAAGCCATCTTATCAATGTAGTAACTTGAAGGGAATACAAGATCGTAACCTTCGCCATCTTTAGCTAAAAGTTTTAATTTTGCATACATTTCTTCGTTACTTTCAAAAGTAGAGTAGATGACCTTAATGCCAGTTTCTTTAGTGAATTTACTCACAAGATCAGACGGAATATAGTCTGTCCAGTTATACACGTAAAGATCGTTATCAGCGGCAGATGCATTAACAGCAACTAATGCACACGCTGTGAGCATTAAGGATTTCATGCCTTTTAAAATAAATTTTTTCAATTTTATTTTCTCCCACGCTCAATGGCGATTGTTGAATTTATGTAAAAAAGGTGGAATTTTTTTGTAAATACCACCGTTGCGGCGAAGTATAACAGATCTTTTTTAGATTGCCTCATAAAAAATTGACATATTACTGAAAGGGAGTACCATTTTTTGCCGCTATTTTTTATTAAATCTTGAGAATCATTTATGTTGGAATTTGCAAATAAGGAACATTATCGTTCCTATTATTTTGACACCAAGAATCAAACCATCACTTGTCCGTCTTTAACAAAAGATGAAAGTGCGGATGTATGTGTAGTAGGTGCAGGATTTTTTGGGTTATCAGCTGCATTGGAGTTAGCACAAAAAGGGAAATCAGTTATCGTACTAGAAGGTGCTAGAATTGGTTTTGGTGCTTCTGGCCGAAGTGGTGGACAAGCAATTAATGGCTTTGAAGAAGGCATTGATGAATATATCAAACATGTAGGCGAAGAAAAAGCTCACAAGTTATGGGATATGTCATTAGAAGCCATTGATATCATTGATGAACGCGTAAAAAACTTTAATATTCAATGTGATTGGAAAAAAGGATACGCGACACTGGCGTTAAATAACCGTCGAATGGATGATCTTATTGCAATTGAGCGTGAGAGCCATGAGCGTTTTGGTTACCAAAATATGCAATTGTGGGATAAAAGCCAATTACAACAACATCTAGGTAGTGATATTTATGTTGGTGGTCTTTATGATAGTAACTCTGGTCACTTACATCCATTAAATTACTGTTTGGGACTGGCAAAAGCCTGTCTAGATCTCGGGGTAGTGATTTATGAGCAAACCCCAGTTCTTGACATTAAACAACAACACTTAAAAGCAGAAGTAATTACTGCAAAGGCAAAAGTAACGTGTAAGGATGTTGTTTTAGCGACGAATGCTTATATTACTGAATTACCACGCAGTGTTCATCGAGGTATTGCGAATAAAATTTTACCTGTTGAAAGCTGCATTATCGCAACAGAACCATTGAGCCAATCCGTTGCAGATAGCCTTATTAATAACGGTATGAGTGTTTGTGATAATAATCTACTTTTAGACTATTATCGTTTGAGTGCGGATAATCGCTTGTTATTTGGTAGTGATATTGATGCGAATCAGCCACTAAGTGCTGCGATGCGTAAAAGTATGTTGCACGTATTCCCGCAGTTAGAAGATGTGAAAGTGGATTATGAATGGAAGGGGCCTATTGATATGACGGTCAATTCAACCCCGCATTTTGGACGTATCGCACCAAATATTTATTTTGCTCATGGCTATTCTGGGCACGGAGTAGCATTAACAGGCTTAGCTGGACGTATCGTATCTGAAGCTATTATGGGAAACGATGAACGTTTAGCTATTTTTGAGCAATTAAGAGTACCGTCCATTTATGGAGGAAAGTGGGTGAAAAAAGTCGCTACTGCCATAGGTGTTCGTTACTACCATTTCTTGGATAAATACCGTTAGTTGATACACGGTATCGTCAAATATTACCGCCAGTTATGATATTTTGCATAATTGGCGGAAAATCTGTCATGAACAGGTATATTGTTATGGTTTTTTGATATAGAACAATGAATGATTGATTCTAAAGCAGTAGAATGTTCAGTTATGGCTAAACCGCCCTTTTAAGCTGTATGAAAAGTATACAATATGGGTTGGGGGATGGTCACTGTATTTAAATTTATCGGGGGATCTATGAAAATCTGTCAATCTTTGAAGAATTTTTTCTTCAAACCGTCAAAAAAACTTGGACTAGGAATATTACTAGTCCTTGGTGCAATTGTCGGTATTATCGCTAAAGTAAGCTTTGACACCACACTTCACCACACCAGTCAAGAAAAATTCTGTGTAAGTTGCCATACAATGGAGTGGAACGAACAAACATTGATGCAAACACCACATGGGCACAACCAATTTGGTGTTACTGCTGATTGTGCGGCATGTCACTTACCACATGATGCTATTCCAATGTATATCCGTAAAGTACAAGCACTTAACGAAGTGTATGAAACTATTACAGGTAAATACGACAAACCAGGTTCATTTGACGCTGAACGTTATAGAATGGCTCAGAAAGAATGGGCTCGTATGGAAGCAAACGGCTCAGCCGAATGTAAAGCATGTCACCGCTATGATCGTATGGATTTTGATAAAATGCCATACAAAGCACGCGTTGCAATGAAAGCAGCTGCTGCTAAAGATCAAAGCTGTATCGACTGCCATAAAGGTATTGCTCACCCAATTCCAAAACCACCTAAAGGTGCAAACAATGGTATTGATCCGAACTTAGTCGCATCTTCATTAACTGCAAATAAAGTTTACTACACTCAAGTACAAACTCCGATTTATGCAACAGATGCATTGAAAACTCAAATCGGTTATTTAGAAGGTATTTCGCCAGTTACTTACATTAAATCTAGCGGTAATGCAGATTTAGTTGAATTAAATATGTGGCGTAAAGAAAAAGGCTTCGGACGTATTTGGTACAATGATTTCGCGAAAAGTATTATGGATGCAGCATTAACGAAAGAGTTCATGCAATCAAATCCTAAATATCAAAGCATTGAAACAAAAGTTGATCCATTAACTGGTATTACTTGGCAAAAAGTTAAAATGCAAGTTTGGATCCATCAAGGACAACTTACTGCGGATATCGCACCAATTTGGGCGCATGCGAAAGATATGTTCCAAACTTCATGTTCTGTTTGTCACAAACAACCAGATGTAAAACACTTTGATTCTAATACCTGGGTGGGCGTGTTCAATGGTATGAAAGGCTTCACAAGCTTAACACCAGTTCAAGCAAAACAAGTATTACGTTATTTACAAATGCACGCATCAGACGCTGCACCAGAAACAAGTAAATAAATAGGGAAGGAATATTATGAAACAATCTCGCAGACAATTTTTAACTAGCGTTTCTGCAATGGCTGCAACTTTTGCAATGCCATCTTTCCTTGTAGCAAGAAAAGCAAATGCTGCTCAAGCGAACGGACAAGCAGCAGGAAACGCTTTAATGGACGATTGGCGTCTTTCAGGCTCCCACTGGGGGGCCTTTGAAGCTCGAATTTTAAATGGCCGAGTAGAAGAAATTAAGGCATTTGGTTACGATAAAAATCCAACTGAAATGCTTCAAGGTATTAAGGGCCTAATTTATAGTACAGCGCGCGTACGTTACCCAATGGTACGTTTAGATTGGTTTAAAAATCGCCAACATAGCGATACAACACAACGTGGGGATAACCGCTTCGTTCGTGTAACCTGGGACCAAGCATTAGATATGTTCTATGAAGAATTAGAACGTATTCAACAAAATTACGGTCCATGGGCATTACAAGTAGGTGGTGGTGGCTGGCGCTCTACTGGCCAACTTCATAGCTGTGTAAATAACATGATCCGTGCAATTAGCATGCACGGTAACTTTGTAAGCACTGCAGGCGACTATTCAACAGGTGCTGGTCAAATTATTTTACCTTACGTTTTAGGTTCAACTGTTGTATATGCAAATAATACTTCTTGGGAAATTATTCTAAAAGAAAGTGAAAACATTATTTTCTGGTCAACAGATCCAGTTAAAAACTTACAAGTTGGTTGGAACTGTGAAACCCATGAATCTTTTGCGTGGTTAAAAAAATTAAAACAAAAAATCGCTGACAAAAAAGTTAATGTAATTAGTGTTGACCCAGTTGTAACAAAAACACAAAAATTCTTAGAATGTGATCATCAGTATGTGAATCCACAAACTGACGTACCATTCATGTTAGCAATTGCGTACGTACTCTACGAAGAAAAACTTTATGATAAGAAATTCTTGGATATGTACACTGTTGGTTTCGAAGAATTCTTACCTTATCTTTTAGGTAAAACAGAAGATAAAGTAGCGAAAACACCAGAATGGGCAGAAAAAATCTGTGGTATTAAAGCAGATCGTATCCGCGAATTTGCACGCATGCTTGCAGGCAAACGTACTCAGTTAATCTTCGGTTGGTCAATTCAACGTCAACAGCATGGTGAACAACCATATTGGATGGCAGCAGTATTAGCATCTATGCTTGGGCAAATTGGTTTACCGGGTGGTGGTATTAGTTATTCTCACCACTATAGCTCAATTGGTGTTCCAAGTTCAGGTGCAGCGATGCCTGGTGCATTCCCATTGAACTTAGATCCAGGTCAAACACCAAAATATCCAAGTACTGATTATAAAGGATATAGCTCTGTTATTCCTATTGCGCGTGCGACAGACTGTTTATTACACCCAGGTGAAACCATTAACTACAATGGTTCGAAAGTTACTTATTCTCCATATAAAATGGTCATCTTCTCTGGTTGTAACCAATGGCATCGCCAACCTGAACGTAATAAGATGAAAGAGGCTTTCCGACGTCTAGAAACCATTGTTTCTATTAACTATAGCTGGACAGCGACTTGCCGTTTCTCAGATATCGTATTACCAGCAACAACACCTTATGAACGCAACGATATTGATGCGTATGGTTCATACAGTAACCGTGGTGTGATTGCAATGAAACAATTGATCGATCCAATGTATGATGCACGCTCTGACTTTGATATTTTCAAAGGATTATGTGCACGTTTCGGTAAAGAGAAAGAATATTCTCGTGGTCTAAACGAAATGCAATGGTTAGAATTCTTATACGAAGGTTGCCGTAAAGAAAATAATGCGAAAGGTAAAGCATTTGAAATGCCACCATTTGCAGAATTTTGGGAAAAAGGTTACGTATTATTCCCAGAAGGTAAACCATTTACCTTTATGGAAGATTTCCGTAATGATCCTGAATTAAATGCATTAGGTACACCTTCAGGCTTTATCGAAATTTATAGTCGTAAGATTGCAAGCTATGGATATTCACACTGTAAAGGACACCCAATGTGGTTCGAAAAAGAAGAACGTTCACATGGTGGTCCAAAATCAAATGAGTATAAATTCTGGATGCAATCAATTCACCCGAATAAACGTTTGCACTCACAACTTTGTGAATCAGCACCTTTACGTGAAACTTATACAATCCAAGGTCGTGAACCACTCTATATCAACCCGAAAGATGCAGCAGCCTTAGGTATTGCTCAAGGTGATTTAGTTCGTGTTTATAACGACCGTGGTCAAGCGATTGTTGGTGCACATTTATCAGACGATTATCCTGCAGGTATTGTACGCTTACAAGAAGGTGCATGGTATTCACCACTTGATGCAAAAATTGGTGCAATTGATACTTATGGTGACCCGAATACTATGACAATTGATATTCCTACTTCAGAACTTGCACAAGCAGTATCATCAAATACTTGCTTAGTAAACGTAGAAAAATATCAAGGTAAAGCGCCAGCACCAAATGGCTTTACTGGTCCAATTGTGGTTGAACTATGATCCCAGCATTACCTGAAGAAAATGCATTCTTAATTCAGTGGCTTAGCAATGTGCTAGGTCACGAATTAAATGAAGTGCAGTTTAATCAATACCAAGCAGGTGTTTTTGAACCTTTGTTTCAAGCGTTAGAAGAACAAGGTTTTGCAAAATATGTTCTTGGTATGAAAGAAGCATTGGTAAGTTTAAAAAATGATAAATTTGGTTATTTAGAGCTTGCTGCTGATTTTACTGAAACATTCCTGTTAGATGGGGAGAGTAGCGCATTACCATATGCATCTGCTTATTTAACAGAGGATGCGACAGAGAACAACTTGAAATTTATGGATAGTGCATTGGAGCGATTCCAATTACAGATCAATAAAGAAAGTAAAGAACCAAGTGATCATGTTTGCGTGTATCTGGAAATTCTAAATCAATTTATCCAGCATACGCCTGAAGCAGAACAGCAGTCTTTTATTGATAATTACTTGTTATCATGGTTAGTACCATTTTATGAAAAGGTACAAAAGATCCCGACTAAAACACAGTTTTATCAAAATGCTGTTGGACTACTCATTGCGATTTTAACTGCATAAGGTATAAAAAGAGAGGCGATCAGGAACGGTCGCCTTTTTTATTTTTAAAATAAATAGCTAACTATTTGTTTTTTAAATATTTTAATATTAATTATTTTTCCTTCCTCATCTTATCATTCCTACTTATCTTTATATTTCAATAAATTAAGCCTTCTACTCCTATTCTTATGACTGATTTTCCGTAAAGTGAGTATTTAATATATATTTTTATATTAATAAAAAATTATACTAATTGAAGGTTAGTTAATGAAAAATAACAAAAAAAGATATTGTTAACAATAAGTTACAATAATAACTATATATAGTTATTTATAATGTATTATTAGGCGAGTATAACATCAATCAGATCATAAAATGATCTATAAAATACTAAAGGTAATCTTTATGAGTAGGTCTTTCATGCGCGGGTACTACGCTGGATGAATGCCTATAAGAGTATTTGATTCATTTTAAAAAGGAGATGATTATGTCTACCACCCAAAAGAAAACGGGTAAAGCACTGACATTGACGAGTTTAATTATGTTAAATATCGTTGCTGTTGTAAGTTTACGTGGTTTGCCCGCTGAAGCAGAATATGGAATGAGTTCTATTTTCTACTATATTTTTGCAGCAGTTGTATTTTTGATACCTGTTTCATTAGTTGCAGCAGAATTAGCGTCGACGTATCCTCAAACTGGTGGGGTATTTCGATGGGTCGGCGAGGCTTTTGGTCCCAAATGGGCCTTTTTGGCAATGTTCATGTTATGGATAGAAGTAACTATTTGGTTCCCAACTTGTTTAACTTTTGGTGCTGTATCACTGGCTTTTATTGATCCAAATACTGCAGAGGCATCTTCTATTGCTGCCAATAGAGGCTTTGTATTATTTGTTGTGTTAGCAATTTATTGGATTGCGACCTTCATCTCCTTAAAAGGTACGCGTGCATTTTCCCAAGTAGCGAAATGGGGAGGTATTATCGGTACAATCATCCCTGCAGCGATTTTGATTATTTTAGGATTCGCCTATCTTATCGCAGGTGAACCATCCCAAATCCCTTTAAAAGCTTCTGATATTTTCCCAGATTTTACCAATTTCAATAACTTAGTATTAGCTGCCAGCATCTTCTTGTTTTATGCGGGTATGGAAATGAATGCTATCCACGTTACTGAAATTGATAATCCAAAACGTAATTATCCGATCGCGGTATTGATTGCATCTGCCGTGACCGTATGTATTTTCGTATTCGGTACGTTGGGAATTGCTTTCGTTATTCCTCAAAAAGATATTAACTTAGTACAAAGTTTACTTATTACCTTCTATAAAATGTTCCAATGGGCCGGTATCCCTTGGGCCGCTCCAATCATTGCTATTGCATTAGCATTGGGCGTGTTAGCGGGTATCGTAACATGGGTATCTGGTCCATCAGCAGGTATGCTTGCGGTAGGACGTGCAGGTTATTTACCACGTTGGTGGCAATATAGTAATAAACACGGTGTTGCTACACACTTACTACTTATTCAAGCATTTATCGTAACTTTCTTAGCTATTATCTTTGTTGTTCTTCCTTCTGTACAAGCAGCCTATCAAATATTAAGTCAATTGACCGTTATTCTTTATTTAATCATGTACTTACTTATGTTTGCAGCTGCTATTTACTTACGTTACAGCCAACCAAATCGCCCACGTCCTTATAAAATTCCTGGTGGGAATGCTGGTATGTGGCTTGTCGGTGGCGTTGGATTCTTAGGATCTGCTTTAGCGTTCTTCTTTAGCTTTATTCCACCAAGCCAAATTCCTGTTGGTAGCCCTTATACATACGTATGGATCTTAATTGGATTAACCCTTGTATTCTGTGTAATCCCATTCATTATCTATGCTTGTCGAAAATCTATATGGGTGGACCCAAATTCAACTTTTGCACCATTTACATGGCAAATTGAAAAAATTCATAACGGCGTAATTAATCCATCTACTAAAGAAACAAATGAACTTGTGGAAAGTCATTTCCGTAATAAAACAAATGGCGACAATCAAGTAGAGTCGTCTAGTCATAATGCAACAAATGCGTAGACGAAAGGATTTATCAATTATTCAATGAGGCTTGAATTATGAAAAAAACAGATGAAAGCATTCAACAAGTATTAAAAGAGTCGTATGAGAAATATAAGGATATAACTGAAGGGAAAAATGCTAGTTATATTCCTTGCCTTGCAAAAGTTGATCCAAAACTTACCGCTTTAACCGTGGTGACTGTTAATGGTGACATTTATTCCATTGGAGATGACACGTATCCTTTTGCTATTGAAAGTATTTCCAAGGTATGCACTCTTGCGCTCGCAATGGAACAGGTAGGCGTAGAAAAAGTTCGTACGAAGATAGGGGATAGTCCAACTGGATTACCTTTCAATTCTGTCATGGCATTGGAATTACATAAGGACAAACCTCTATCTCCGTTAGTTAATGCGGGTGCCATGTCAACAGTGAGTATTTTAAAGGCAACTAGTAAACAAGAACGTTGGGAAAGCATTTTAAAAATGCAACAAAGAATGATGACATCAGATGTCAAGCTATCTGATCTCGTCAATCATTCTGAACAGACTACAAACTTTCATAATCGTGCTATTGCATGGTTACTCTATTCCGCAAAACATATGTTTTGCGATCCGATGGAAGCTTGCGAAGTCTATACCCAACAATGTTCCACATTAGTTACCTCAAAAGATCTTGCCATTTTAGCCGCTACGCTTGCAAATGGCGGACAAAATCCAATTTCAAAAGAACAAGTGGTACATAAGACCTATATTCCTCACATTCTTGCGGAAATGGTGATGGAAGGGTTGTACGTCGATTCTGGTGACTTTGCTTATACAGCAGGATTACCGGGAAAAAGTGGTGTCGGTGGTGGATTGTTAGCAGTTGTGCCGAACGTGTTAGGCATTGCTGCTTTCGCTCCTCCACTAGATGCTGGCGGTAATAGTGTAAAAGGGTTAAAAATGATAACCCATTTTGTCAATACGCTTGGATATAGCCTATATTTGAAAAACTAAGGAGACATATATGGCTTTATATGAAATTAACGCAGCTAGTAGTTATGATGATCCAATTTTTGGGACAAAAGAATCTGAATCGCTTTTACCTAAAAAGGTGATGCCTCAAAAAGAAAATGATCCTAGTGTAATTCGTGAATTAGTTAAAGACGAACTCTTCTTGGACGGTAATGCTCGCCAAAACTTAGCAACATTCTGCCAAACTTATGTATGTCAAGATGTTCGTGATTTAATGAATTTATCAATTAATAAAAACTTAATTGATAAAGACGAATATCCACAAACAGCTGAAATCGAACGTCGCTGCGTAAATATTGTTGCTAACTTATGGAATGCACCAAAAACTGGTAATCCAATTGGTACATCTAGTATCGGTTCGTCTGAAGCCTGTATGTTAGGCGGTATGGCGATGTTAAGACGTTGGAAAAATGCACGTAAAGCGAAAGGCTTGAGTACAGATAAACCAAATTTGGTTTGTGGTCCAGTCCAAGTTGTATGGGATAAATTCTGTCGCTATTGGGACGTTGAAATGCGTCAAATCCCTATGGAAACTGATCGTTTCTATATGGATGGTCCAAGTATGGTTTCACAAATTGATGAAAATACTATTGGTGTCGTTGCAACCTTTGGTTTAACTTTTACTGGTAAATATGCACCCGTTCAAGATCTTTGTGCTGCACTTGATAAATTGCAAAAAGAAAAAGGTCTTGATATTCAAGTACACGTTGATGCTGCGAGTGGTGGTTTCTGTGCGCCATTCTGCCAACCTGATTTACTTTGGGACTTCCGTTTGGATCGTGTTAAATCAATTAGTGCATCAGGACATAAATTTGGTCTAGCGCCATTAGGTGCAGGTTGGGTAGTATGGAGAGATAAATCTTACTTGCCAGAAGAATTAATCTTCAATGTAAACTACTTAGGTGGCAATATGCCAGTATTCCAAATCAACTTCTCACGCCCAGCTGGACAAATTATTTCACAATATTATTTGTTCACTCGCCTTGGTTTTGAAGGATATAAAAAAATTCAAACTGCTTGTTATGAAACAGCACAATTCTTATCAAATGGTTTGGATAAAATGGGTTACTTTGACTTTATCTATCGTGGCGATCCGAAAGAAGGTATTCCAGCATTAACCTGGACCTTCAAAAAAGGTGTAGATCTTGGTTTTACCCTTTATGATCTTGCTGATAAATTACGTTGCCGTGGCTGGTTAGTTCCAGCATATTCCCTTCCTGCAAATGCGCAAAGTGTTGTCGTACAACGTATTATTGTAAAACAAGGCTTCGGTCTTGATATGGCAAGTTTGTTATTACAAGATTTTGCCCGTGCGATTGATGAACTTAAAGCACACCATCCTGTTAAATCTTTAGGTGCAGATCATGGTGGTTTTAATCACAATTAGTTTCGACTGAAAAGTTAATGGTGAATCTAGGAGAGTACTGCACTTCGGTGCAGTACTTTTTTATAAAAAATGTGATCGTGATCTCGTTTTCGTTGCCTCTTTATTTAGTTCGTAAAACCTAAGTGCTACACTTCGTTTTAGAGTTATATTTTTAAGAGGTATTACAATGACATATCGTATTGAACATGACACCATGGGGGATGTAAACGTACCTGCGGATAAATATTGGGGCGCACAAACTGAACGTTCTCGCAATAATTTTAAAATTGGTCCTGCTGCTTCTATGCCGAAAGAAATCATTGAAGCATTTGGATATTTAAAAAAAGCTGCAGCCTATGCAAATTATGATCTTGGTGTATTATCGTTAGAAAAACGTGATTTAATTGCCAAAGCCTGTGATGAAATCATTGAAGGTAAATTAGATGGAGAGTTCCCACTTGTTATTTGGCAGACTGGATCAGGCACTCAATCTAATATGAATGTGAATGAAGTGGTGGCTAATCGTGCCCACGTCCTTCACGGTGGTCAACTCGGTGAAAAATCTTATATTCATCCAAACGATGACGTAAACAAATCTCAATCTTCAAATGATACTTTCCCAACAGCAATGCATATCGCAGCCTATAAAAAAGTCGTCGAACACACATTGCCACGGGTTGAAGCACTTCAAAAAACCTTCGCTGCTAAATCTGAAGAATTTAAAGACGTTGTAAAAATTGGTCGTACTCACCTTATGGATGCAACTCCGCTAACTTTAGGGCAAGAATTTTCTGGCTATGCGGCACAAATTAAATTTGCTATTGAGGCGATTAAACATACATTGCCACATCTTTCTCAATTAGCACTTGGTGGCACAGCAGTGGGCACAGGCTTAAATACGCCAAAAGGGTATGATGTAAAAGTTGCAGAATATATTGCGAAATTTACAGGATTACCATTTGTTACTGCAGAAAATAAATTTGAAGCACTCGCTACACACGATGCGATTGTAGAAACGCACGGTGCATTGAAACAATTGGGTATGAGTTTATTTAATGTAGCTAGCAATATTCGTTTATTAGCCTCTGGACCACGTAGTGGTATTGGAGAAATTATTATTCCTGCAAATGAACCAGGCTCTTCAATTATGCCAGGTAAAGTGAATCCAACACAATGTGAAGCCATGACAATGGTGGGGGTACAAGTATTGGGTAATGATACAAGTATTTCTTTTGCTGGTTCGCAAGGGCAATTCCAGCTTAACGTATTTAAACCTGTCATGGCGGCAGATTTCTTACAATCAGCACAATTGCTTGGCGATGTTTGTCAATCATTTAATGAACATTGTGCGCAAGGTATTGAGCCAAATTATGCACGCATCAAAATGCAACTTGAAAATTCATTAATGTTGGTAACCGCATTGAATACGCATATTGGTTATGAAAAAGCTGCGAAAATTGCGAAGACTGCGCATAAGAATGGGACTACGTTACGCGAAGAGGCTATTAATTTAGGTTATGTTACCCCTGAACAATTTGACGAATGGGTAAGACCAGAAGATATGGTAGGAAGCCTTAAATAATTAAGTAATAGGATTGGTGAGTTTTTGACGAGGTATCTTGCCAATCTTTACTTAAACAAGACGCCCCAATTTTCATAAATTTTTTCGAAAATTGGGGCGTGTTTTATTGCTCTTGTTTTTATTTATCTAATGCATCTGCATCAAGCTCTTCATCATCTAAATCATGATCGATATCTAATGGAATACCTGACAAGACAGTACCTGTGGTATCTGAATAAATATAATCATCAGGATAGATGCTAACGCCTGCAAAGTTAACTGGGACATCGGTATCCCCGAGTTGTTCATCAAACGCACCAACAGGGAATGCCCCTAATGCAATAATGGCAATATCAATTTGTGCAAGTTCTTGTACTTGGCGTACGGCACCATTCACGACAATACCTTCCCATTGATTATCTGCAGCAAGTTGTGCGAGTTCCGCATCCACCAAGGCACTGCGCATAATGCCACCACCATCAACGACGAGAACACGCCCACGGCCGTCCTCTTCAAGGATTTCTGCAATTAAGCCGTTAGTTTCATAACATTTTACCGTAGTGACTTTTCCATGAAAGGCTTGAATGCCACCGAAATGCGTAAAAATTGGATCCATAACATCGACATCATCTGGATAAAAATCGCAGATTTCGGAAGTATCAATATACATAAAATGCTCCTTTTTTGCTCAGATATTCAAATTAGTATAATGCGAATTAACTTAGGATTAAACCTAAACTAAATAATAAATTTACTGCAAGGGCAAGTAATGACATTTGACCTAATAATGGGCGTAATGCTTCGCCTTTTTGGTGTTTCCAAACAAAGCGCAAGTGCTTGTAAAGGAAAGGATAAACCAAAAGGAAAATGTAACAGTACCAATGCGTAAAGTAAAACCCTGCGAAGATAAGATCAAAAAGTGCGGCAAGCGTAAGTAAGCAAATGTGATAAATACAACCATTTCTTGCGCCAATTCGCACGATTAATGTGTTTTTACCAACTTTTTTATCTTGATCAACATCACGTAAGTTATTGATATTTAGAACAGCAGAGGCGAGGAAGCCGGTTGCAAAAGCAGGTAAAAAGATATTTCCTGGAAGTTGGTGTGCTTGGAGATAGTAGGTGCCACAAACGCCGAGTAGTCCAAAGAAGATTAATACCGAAAGATCGCCAAGCCCTAAATAACCGTAAGGTTTTTTACCAACGGTGTAAGTAATTGCAGCAAGGATCGCGAGGATACCAAGACCTAAAAAGATCCAAATGTCAGAAGGTTTGGTATAGGCAAGTCCAATAACCCATGCTCCGCTTAGCAAACTTAAAATGATCATGACGATCATGCCAAGTTTTAATTGATTTGCGGTCATTTCGCCTTTTTGAATACCACGAAGTGGACCTACGCGTTCTTCAGTATCAGATCCTTTTTGGTGATCACCATAATCGTTAGCAAAATTAGAAAGTATTTGTAAGAACAGCGTGGTGAGTAAACAAAGTAAGGTTATCCCCCAGCTAAAATGATGCGACCAAGCCGCTAAAGCAGATCCCATAATGATAGAGGCTGCCGCTAAAGGAAGAGTTTTTGGCCGAGTTGTTTCGAGCCAACTTTTAAATAAAGAAGTATTCATAATAGATAAGAATTGCTTTAAAAATTTTAAAAAGAGGCGTTATTTTACTCTTTAATTTTCAGAAGTGCTACAAAGTACCGCTCCTTCATAGAAAGCCTACCAATCCATGTCTGAATTTATCTTATAAAAAAGGTTAGCGCTTAGCTAACCTTTTCCTTTTATTGTATAAATATTAGTGCTTCTTATTTTTGTTGAGGCGCTGGAATGGTGTCTTTAATACCAGAAAGCTTGTCTTTCACGGTCTTAGCTACATCCTTCAATTTGCTTACCACTTTTTCTGCTTTCTCCTGAGCATCTTTTGCTTTACTAATTGCATCTTTGATATCTTTCGGTGAAAGTTGTAATTGGTTTGCTTTTGCTTCAGTATTTTGGGTAATTGTAGTTTGTTGATCGGGTTGATGCACTACTTTTCCTTCAATACCTTGTGAAGGCGTTACACCGATTACGGTCACGTTTTGGTTCGCCTCATAATGTTTTTGAGCAGCTCGACCACCACTTAGAAGACTTTTTGATAAATCTGGATTTCCATCGTCTTTGATGTCAACTTTAATCGTTACGCCGAGATTACCACCATCTTTATGATGGGAGTCATGTAATTCGTTTGCAACAATTTTATTTGCCACTGTCAGGTTAGACTCAGATTTATTACCAACAATGTGTCCGCCAACGAGTTTTAGATTTTCTAAATGACCCGTTAAAGCATTCGCCTTGATTCCAGACTGCTCATTAACTTGGCGTTTGTTTTCAACTTCTATCCCACCTTTTGCACTGATATTAATGCTTGGTTTGACAGAAAGATCGGTTGCAATACTTGCGCCAGTATTAAGGTGTAAGCCTGCATTGTATCCACGACGATTGAGTTCATCTTGTTTAGATTCAATATGCGTTTTACCTTTTACATCTAAATGAACGTGATTACCCGTTACATTCGCTCCAGCAAGTGTTAAGTCTTTTCCTGCGCTAATACTGATGTTATTTCCTTGTAGCTTACTATTTTGGAACGTTTTACTTGTTGTGTCTTGGCGATTATAGTCACCTCCAATCTTGTGGTTAACTCCGATTGCACAACCACTTGATGTAATACCACAACTTCCGCTTACGGTTGCAGATGTCTGGATTTTAAGATCTTGGGAGGTTTCATGACGATCAGTTTCACCCGCTTTTAACGTCACATTATTTTTTGCTTGTAATGTGATATTACTATTTTTGTTCGATTCAATATTTTTTAGATCGATATCACTGTGCGAAACTAAACGTGTGTTTCCACCGAGGCGTGTGCGAGTATCAGATGTTTGATCAACCACTTTGCTTGATCTAGTTGCATCTAAGCCACCTGTTAGGCTTCCTCCGATGGCATCTCCAGTCAGACTACTTAGGGCGTCATCTGCAATTTTTAGGGCAGCGCTAGGATCACCTTGCACCAGTTCGGTACTGTGACGAATGAGTTTATTAGCAGTGTCACCAATAGCCGAATGTCCTTCTGTAGATAAGCCAATTTTCAGATTAGACTTGGTTTCGCTTTCATGGAGTACATCTTTTTGTTTTTCAGCCGAGATACGTTGAGCATCTAAAGTAAACCCTTTCGCTTTTTCCTGCTCGTGAGTTTTTGCTTCTTTTTCATAGAATGCTGCATTTTTCTCACTGAGTAAGTCCTGAATCTCACTTTCGCTTAAACGAGGAGGTAGCGTCGCTTTTGTGCTTGGCGTTCCTTGTGTATTGCCAGTGGAAGCATTATTTTGCTTAGGTTGTGAAGACGCTGGTGGATTAATGTTTGCATTAATATCTACGCCACCAATGTTTGCATTACCAAGAACATGTAGTGTGCCAGTTTCTGCAGTGAGTTGGCTATTTTTATGCGTAAGCTCGGTTCGTTTAGATTTTTCATTGATGAAACGAATACCAGAGTCAGCCGTGAGACCGAATTTATCATCATCCGTCACATCTGCGTTAAATCCTTTACGTTCCTCTAAGCGCAACGCTGCTTTCTTCCCACCCACATTTGCAGAAATACCTAGTTCAATCTGTGTGACATTTTCACTTTTTTCGGTGTGAGAAATTTGTTCGCCGCCTTTTGTATTGTAATTACCAACGACAACACCTGTTAAATGCTTGGTCTTAATATCACTACCGACTTGGTTAACATCACCTTCTACAGCAAGATGTAAGTGATCGAAGTTAGCCTTTGTTCCTTCTGAATTTACTTTCGCTTGCTCAGTGGTTTGTGTACCAATAAGTCGATTTGAAAGTTTTGAATGAATATTGGTTTCTTTGCGTTCACTAGATGTTGTTTTCACATCCTTTAAGTTAAGGTTTTTAGTTTTGATAAAGCCCGTTTTGCTTTCAACATTTGAGCCTTCTAAGTCAATATTATGCTGACGATCGGTTTCTAAGTGTAAATGCCCCTTGGATTGAATGTTTGCACGCTGTACTGAAGTACTTCCATCTCCATTTACAACCAGTCTGCTTTTACTTTCAATACCTTTTTGACCTTTGAGGCGAACTTCTTTATCACCAACGATATTGCCTTCGTTGACAATTTTTTGTTTTGCTTCAATGTCAATTAGTTGTCCCTGAATTTCACCAACATTATGAGTATGCTGAGTTTTAAGTTTAATGGTGCCCGCTTTTAATAAAGCCGTATTTATATTTTCTAATGGCGCAAAATTAACATCTGGTACTTGGATAAATTTGTCACCAATTTTAATTTGGCGCTGATATTTTCCTTTTTCGCCGTTGTAGCCATTTTTTAATAGCTGAGCTTCCCCGGTAATTTCATTTGCCAAGAATTTTGCTTTGTTTTCAGTGGCGTAGAAATTAACAAGTCGACTTTCTGTATGATTGTTAAAACTCGTCCAGTTGGCTTTTAATGTTTGGTAATTTTGCTGATCCCAGTTTTGACCAAAAATGAGTGTCATCATTTTTTGGAATGTTTCTGATTTCACTTCTTTTAGCGTTTTCATCGCTTCTACCGCACTACCATAATAATGCCAAGTATTCAGTGGATATTCGCTTGATAAAATCTGATTAAGTAAACTATATAGATTTTGAGCTTTAAGCGTTACGGTTCCACTTAAGCCACTATTAAATAAGAGTGCTCGTGGAGTGAAAGAAACAGAAGCATCTGTAGGTTTTTTTAAGTAGTCATTAATTAAATCAATGACCTTATTTTTAGCTTGGTTAACAATTTGTTTTGTACCTTCATTGTCAAATCTACCATTAATACTCAGGATACTATGGTTGAAAATCCCAGCCTGTTCACCAGCAGTCGGTGATTTTTGAATAAATTTGAATCCATTTTCCCCATGAATTCGACCAAAGCTTTCTACGCCAAGTTGATTTTTGAATTCAGGTACTTTGAGCTCGACGTGGTAATCATCATAACGTGAACTATGGTAATGGTAGTGATTAGCCGAGAGGGTATTACCATTCTCAGTTGTAACATGCCCATTTAATTTTGCATCGTTAGTTAAGCGTGTTGCGGCAACAGTAATTTTGTTTTTAGCAAAAATATCGCCCAGATTGTACACTTCATGTTTTGCATCAATGTTTAGGAATCCTTCAGAGAAGATCGCGCCACTAGCAAAGTTATTAACACTACTATTTTTTGATTGAAGTAATAAATTACCTTTTGAGCCAATGATGCCATAGTTCTGAATTGGGCCAGTCACTGATAAATCAATATCCTTCGTGCCAATTAGTCGACCTTTATTTTCAAAAAGTGTTGAATTGAGGTGAAGATTAGAGCCCACTTCAACTTTTTGAGATCTATCTAAATTAAATTCTTCCGTATTTAAAGTGAGATCATTTTTTGCTTTGACTAATTTATGTTGCGCTGCATCGAAGCTGGTTTTATCTTTAAACGTTAATGTTGCCTTGTCATTACTGATGATTTCACCGTTATTATGAAAATCATTGGTACGCGTATTTTTATTAACGCCTTTTGTTTTTAAATTTAAACGACGATCTGCTCTGATAGTACCATCATTGTGGAGGCTGTCTGTATCAATATTGATTTGAGAGGCTTCAAGTTTTTGACGGATAACCAAATCTTTGGCATTTTTTACGTCTACTTTATTTTTCGCCTGTACACGATCTAATTCAACTTTTCCTTTATTGGTATCAAAGTTTAGATCATCTTCTGAAAGAATAATGCCTTTATGTTTTACCCCAG
The DNA here is from genome assembly GCA_020026155.1 of Actinobacillus sp. Classification (GTDB taxonomy): domain Bacteria; phylum Pseudomonadota; class Gammaproteobacteria; order Enterobacterales; family Pasteurellaceae; genus Actinobacillus_C. The sequence goes on from JAHHQX010000008.1 coordinate 42,658, forward strand.
CACCGCTATCTGTAGCAATGAAGTTAATGCGTTTTCCATACATTGCACCCGCTTCATCACCAGTAATAACGACATCAGTATTTTTAACATTTTTTGATGTTGCTTTACGATTCTTTACATCATATTTGGATGATCCCGCGACAAGATTGATCTCTGTTCCGGAAGTTTTTTGTTTATTGATCTGTGCAATCGCACCTTGTAAATGAATTTTTTTAGCAACAAGATCTAAATACGATAATCCATCAGTAGCCAAGCCATCTTTACCGATAAGAATATCACCCTTATCAACATCAAGATGTAAACCATTTCTTGGATCGATCACATTACTCGTTGAAACCACAAAACGATCTGTATTGTAGGTTTGTACGCCATTAATCGTCACACCGTGTGGGTTAATAATGAGAAGATCTGCCTTGCCTCCCAGCACTTCTAAACCACCTTGTAAATAGCTTCGATCATTGCCAGTTACTTGGTTTAAAATCGCGCGTGCTTGAGCACCTTGTAAATGGCTGTTTGCGGATACGTTTCCTGCAAGCTGAGATTGCATTGCTTGTAAACTATTATTGAAAACAGCGCCGTTTTGGGTGCTAAATTTTTTAAAACGGTTATCTGAAATACCATCAAATTCAGGTTTTGCAATATCTACGATAACTGTACCATTTTGTGCCTGACGAAGTGTTGTCTGAGTATTATCTACATGAATATCATTAATTTGTTTAGATGCATCAGCAAAGGCATTTACTGAAGATAGCGTTAAAATAAAAGCAGAAAGCGCTTTTAAATTAATAGCTTGCTTGATCGAAGATAAATTTAAGCGGATCAATGCCGAGAGGCGGTCAACATTGAAAGTAGCTGCCTTATCATTTTGTGTTTTTTCAGACTGATCTCTAGTATCTCCTGAGGCAGTGGTAATATTTTCTGCAACAGGAATCATACATTGCTTAGACTTACTAAAGATAAGCTTATATTTATTTTTGTTCATATGAACTCCTTAAAGTTAAAAAAAGACGGACATGTTTAAATACATTACATGCTTATTACCATTAGGATTATTAGAAATATTCTTTAATGGCTTCGCGTATGTAACAGCAGTAGAAAAATAAGGATTATTTGCTTTTATACCCATAGCAAATCCCGATATATTTGTTTGTTTTAGCGGTTTCATTTGAATTACTTTACCCCAGTCAAAACCAATAAATGGAGAAATAGAGTAGAGATAACTTTTTTGAGGGTAAAAAGGTAACGTAAGGGTTTGAGAAAGATAGAACCCACTATCTCCTGAAATATAACTCCCTTTAAATCCTCTTACGGTATATTCATCTCCAATACTTAATTGGCTATCTGGAAGTAAAGTTGTTGGACTATATTGTCCTCCAAACCTAACCTGATAATTGAAAACTTTCCCTAAAATAAAGTCTTTATCCCAAGTTATATCTAGATTTAAAAGATGCATTGTTTTGGCATGATTATCCTTAATCGCCATTTTTTTTGCACCGAACCAATTTAAACCTTGGCTATAACTTAAGTTAGTATATATTTTCCCATTAAAAAGATTACCTATTACTGAAATACCTAATGTCGCTTTATTTTGTTTATCATCATTAATAAGGCGATTTATGAGATAGCTTTTTTTCTTTTTTAAATCTATATCACCATAAACATTAATAATATGATATTTATTACGTTCTAGAAGATACGTAATTCTTGTACCTAAATTCTTATTTTGTCCTTCGCTTTTATAGTTACCAAAGTTTCCTTGGAGTTCTCTCGTATAATCAGAACGTGAGAGGCGAAAATCAAGATTGTAGAATCCAATTGGCAAACCATAATTTGCAGAAAAATTATTTTGATGATCCCTTTTAGAATGCTTATATAATCGGTATCCCGCGGAGAGTGACCAGTAATCATTGATACCTACGAGGTCGCTTCCAAATACTGATGCCGTTAACTGGTTTTTACCGTTTGCATTATTTTCAGCACCAGAGTTATTGAATCCTAAATAAAAATGAGGCAAGGAGGTCCGCGTCGTTTCAAGATCGATATAAGACTGTTCTAATTCTTCGCTTGCAATAATTCGTATGCTCGTAGATTTATTGGCTTTATTGGTTAATTCAATAAGCTGATCTAATTCAAAAATATTTAAAGGTTTTTCAGTCAAATTGGGCAATGTCATTAACATTGCTTTATCTTTAAAACTTGAAGGAAATTCATTATTTACTTTATATCCCTTTACTTTTCCCCAATGAATAATAAGCTTTAATTTACCTTCAGAAATATCGTTATCTTTTAATCCAATAGCACTTGTCGAGTATCCTGCGTGATTAAGTACTTCAGTTAATTCTTTAATTAAATCTAGTATTTGAGAAGTTGTAAGATCACGATTCTCATACTTTTTAAGTATAGGATTAAAGTTTAACTTAATATGTTCATTATTAAGATCTATGCTAATGGAATTTATTTTATAAGATTTTCCAGTTGGAGATTTTTCCTTTTCTTTTACTTCTTTATTGGTATTTTTTGATAAAAATTTTTCTGCTTTAAATAAAGCATTATCACTTTCTATCTGTGTTTTCTGGTTCTTTAAACGGTTTTCCTCTTGACGTAATGGATCATTAAATTGCCCATAAGAAAATGGAATAGTACTTACACATATTGAGTATATTATTAGTTTTTTTATCATTATAAATGATGACCCTTAAAGTATTTTTTTAAAACGGAAGGATTATAATTTGATAAATATTGGATAGTAAATTTTAATATTAACTGGTCGGATAAGTATAATTTATATATTATAAAAATTTTTTTTGACATTACTCAAATGAGTTAAGTATAGATATAAAAACATTGTTTATTTATTCTAAATCGGCATATATTTTATATAACTATAAGATAATAAAAGTAATTTATTCAGAAATAGGATAAGTAATTATGCTATACTAAAGTGTCTTATTTTTTTATTAAATGAACTTTATGAATAATCCATTACTTTTACATACGATTGCGATCATCCATACGCCATACAAAGAAAAATTCGCTGTACCTAGACAGCCTGATTTAGTGGCAGATGGGAAGGGGAGGATAGAATTATTGTCTCCTTATAACACGCCTGAAGCAGTACGTGGTTTAGAAGAATTTTCTCATCTTTGGCTCATTTTTCAATTTAACCAAATTGAAACAGGTAAATGGCAGTCGACGGTTAGACCTCCACGATTAGGGGGAAACAAGCGTGTGGGGGTATTTGCTTCCCGTGCCACTCATCGTCCAAATCCATTAGGACTATCGAAAGTCGCTTTAGAAAAAGTAGTTTGTGAACAAGGAAAGGTTTTTTTGGAAGTGGGAGCGGTAGATTTAGTTGATGGCACACCAATATTCGATATAAAACCTTATTTAGGGTATGCGGACAGTGAGCCAGATGCAAAATCTAGTTTTGCTCAGGAAAAGCCTCAACCTCGCTTAGAAGTAGTTTTTAGTGATTTAGCATTAAAACAAGCGCAAGTTATATCAGAAAAGATCCCGCATTTTATACGTTTTATTGGTGATGTGCTTGCTCAGGATCCGCGTCCAGCTTATCAAAAAAATAAAGGGAATATGCGAATTTACGGCGTGCATCTTTATGATTTCAATGTGCGTTGGCAAGTAATTCTACAAGAGACGCCCCAAGAATCGAAAGAATTTATTAAGATTATAAGCATTGATCCTAAATGAGAATCGGAAAATAAAAAAATCCAGCCAGAGCTGGATTTTTTATTAGGTGTGATAGGTATTATTCTGTGTAGGCTGCAAGAGTCGGTTCTGCATGAATGTGACTCGTTGCACCCTGATGTCCCGCATTTCCTTTACCATTAAAGTGATAACGCGAATTTTGCCAAATTTGAATTGGCTCAACAGCATGCGTTTCTTCCACAGCAACCGCTTGGGTAGGAACAGACGCAGTATGTGTTACTGCCGAGAATGTTCCTACACGACCATCAAATTGATAATGAGATTGGTAGGATTCCATTTCCAAATGAGCATTTTCAATCGGCAGCGATTGTGCTATGCATTGAGTAGGCTCACAGCTACTTAAACGATCTAGCGATTGTTGAATCTTTTTCTCTACCGCTTCGTTAGCTGGTTGTGCAATCATATTTTCAAATGGCGTTGCAGCTTGAGTTTTTTCTTCTGTCACAAGAAACGCTTCAGCAGGTTCTGGTAATTCAGTTTGCTGTGCTTGTTCTTTCGCAAGCAATTCATCCACTGACATAAATGGCATCGCTGGTTGAGATTTCTTCGTGTTTACTGGTAAAACAGGCTGTTGTACCCATACTTTCCCCATCGCTAATTCAGGAGACGCAACACCACCCGAAATTGGCATCGGTGCTTTATTTTCATCTTGGCGACGGCGACGTGAGTTATTTAAACGAAGGTGTCGCGGTAAACGACGTTGACGATTATTTTTATTGCTGTTTTCTGCGGTTTCTTCATTTTCATGTTGAACATCTTTAGATGTATTTTGCATTAAAGCGATTTCATTGTCCGCCTGTTTAGTTAATGCATGAGAATGATCGATAGGCGCATTTGATTTTTCTTCCTTAGGCATAGGATTACGTTCTTCAGCAGGCGTTGCTTTTGCCGTTACTTCTACCGGCACTTGTTTATTTGCTGCGTTACGCTGATTTTTCTTATGTTCAGAAAGGCGCACTTTTTTCGGTGCTGGGGCAACAGCTTGAATATCGGTTGCTTGAGCATCATGGGTTTCTACTGCGTTTTTAGCGGCAATTTCTTTTGTATTTTCAGGAGATTGCGGTGCAGCAGCTTTATTTACGCGAACTTTTTTATTAAGCTCACGACGAGCGCGACGTTCTTGTTTAACAACCGCTTCTTTCTCTTTTACTACTTTCGCTTTGGTCTCTGGAGTATTTTCCTGAGTAGCAGCAGTTTGTGGTTTATTTTCTTTGCGCGTTCTTACTTTACGTTCTTGGCGTTCGACTTTATCCGTATTTTCCGGACGGTCTACGCGTTGCGTATTGCAAGGTTCTTGACGACGACGTTGTGCGCGGTTTTCATTTGCACGTTTTGGTCGATTATTTTTACGCGTTTGTTTTTTCGCTGGTTGCTGCTTTTCTTCTTCCACAGCAAAGAAATTACGGATTGCTCGGAGGAAACGACCAAATAATGACGGAGATTTTGTTTTCACTGGAGTTGGCGCAGGCGTATCAATAGCTAGACACACCGCTGCATTTTCAGCAGGGCTATCACTATTACAATTAGTTGCAGCTTCAATTTGGCGTGAAACTAATGCTTCTTCTTGATCCGTCATTTCATCATTTTTTTCATGATATTTTGTTAAATGGTAGCTTAATACATTAGATTCTTCACCATCGCGGATACGGAAAACATGGAAGTGTGGTGTTTCCATACTTTCATTTGGAACCACGATAATGGAAACATTATGACGCTGTTCAATTTTATGAATAGCTTTACGTTTTTCGTTAAGAAGATACGTTGCAATTTTAACAGGAACAATACAGTGAACTTGCTTCGTATTTTCTTTTAGCGCCTCTTCTTCGAGCAAACGTAAAATAGATAAAGAAAGAGATTCGTTGTCGCGAACTTTACCTGTGCCTTGGCAACGAGGACAGATATGAGAAGAAGAATCACCAAGCGATGCACTTAAGCGTTGGCGAGACATTTCTAATAAGCCGAAACGTGAGATACGACTGATTTGGATACGAGCACGATCTTGGCGAACAGCCTCACGCATACGATTTTCAACTTCGCGTTGGTTACGTACAGGTCCCATATCAATAAAATCAATGACAACTAAGCCACCTAGGTCACGTAAGCGTAATTGACGTGCAATTTCGTCCGCTGCTTCTAAGTTTGTATTTAACGCCGTTTCTTCGATATCACTACCTTTTGTTGCGCGTGCTGAGTTGATATCAATCGCAATTAAGGCTTCAGTTACATCAATAACAATAGAACCACCGGATGGTAAACGTACTTCACGTTGGAATGCGGATTCAATTTGAGATTCAATTTGATAATGGCTGAAAAGAGGAACTTCGCCTTGATAAAGTTTTACACGGTTTAGAAAATCTGGACGGACAAGCTTGATATGATGCTTCGCTTTTTCAAAAACTTTCGGATTATCAATCAGAATTTCACCAATATCTCGGCGCAAGTAGTCGCGAATTGCACGGACGATAACATCACTTTCTTGATGAATGAGGAATGGAGCAGGGCGACTTTGTGCTGCTTGTTTAATGGCTTCCCAATGATGGAGAAGAACTTTTAGGTCCCATTGCAATTCTTCTGGCGATTTGCCAACACCTGCGGTTCTTACGATTAAACCAACACCTTCAGGTACGTCTAAGCAACTTAATGCTTCTTTTAATTCTGTGCGTTCGTCGCCTTCAATACGGCGAGAAATACCACCTGCTTTAGGATTATTTGGCATGATAACCAAGTAGCTACCAGCAAGTGAAATAAATGTGGTAAGTGCTGCACCTTTATTTCCACGTTCTTCTTTGCTCACTTGTACAATGACTTCCTGACCTTCAGTGAGGACATCACGGATATTAGGGCGACCTTGATAAGTGTAATCTTTAGGGAAATATTCGCGGGCAATTTCTTTGAGAGGAAGGAAACCATGTCTTTCAGCACCGTAATCTACGAAAGCTGCTTCTAAACTTGGTTCAACACGGGTAATTCTACCTTTATAAATATTGGCTTTTTTTTGTTCGTGGCTGGTGTTTTCAATATCTAGATCAAATAAGCGTTGACCATCCACAAGCGCGACACGAAGCTCTTCTTTTTGTGTCGCGTTAATTAACATTCTTTTCATTACATTTCTCTTTCTAATTATGTAAATACTATGTCACAGCGGTACAGGGTTTTCGACCTCGTGTCTGTCGCAAAATGTCAATCTCTCGACTGTCAGTTGCTGGGTGCTTTAAAAACCATTTTGAAGATTTATACGACAAATTCTTCATTAAAAGTATGGGTACGCTTCTGTGACTTGGAAAATTATTGATACTTCATGTCTTATGCCATTCGCTGCATTAAAGGTACCAACAATAATATTAATATTTTGTGTTTATTATGAACACAAAAAACCGTTGTATTATCCACTTTCCGTGAAATTTTAGCAAGATAGCGGGAGATATTCCCCGCTAATCTTGTGGTTAAAAAAATAGAAAATTTTATGAAAATTGTGGCGTGATAAGTAGTTAAGCACACTTTTCAACTTTTGCTTGCTTCACCATATTATCACCGACTTCTAGAATCGTAATTTTTAATCCTTCTATTTTAAATATCTGTCCTTTTTTAGGAATTTCTTCTAAATGTTCAATGATCCAACCATTGAATGTTCTGACTTCTTCATTATCAAGATGCCAATGAAACATCTTATTTAAATCACGTAGGTTTGCACTCCCGTCAATGATAATAGAGCCATCTGATTGACGTTCTACTTCCTCATCAATAGAAGGAGCAGTCGAAGTGGTAAATTCGCCGACAATTTCCTCTAAAATATCTTCAAGGGTGATAAGTCCTTTAATATCACCATATTCATCAATGACCAGCCCTACGCGTTCCTTTTTCGTTCTAAAATTTAAAAGTTGGGTATTAAGTGGTGTTCCTTCAGGAATGAAATAAGGCTCATCTGCCGCGCGAATTAGTGTTTCTTTACTAAATTCATTTTTGTCTAGCATTAAGCGGTAAGCTTCGCGGATACGGAGAATACCAATTACTTGCTCATCAAGGCTATCTTTATAAAGAACCACACGGCTATGAGCGGCATGGTTTAATTGGCGCATGATAGATTTCCAGTCGTCCTCAATATTGATCCCACCAATATCATTGCGGGGTACCATAATATCATCTACTGTCACTTCTGCGAGATCAAGAATAGATAGCAACATTTGCTGGTGAGAGCCGGGGATATATTTACCTGATTGGGTCACAATAGAGCGTAATTCTTCGGCACTTAGTGAATGGTTCTTTGCTTCGTTTTTTAAGCCGAATAAACGCATTAAGCCTTTTATGATGAGATCCATCAAGAAAACAATTGGACTTAAAATTTTTGCTAGCGGAACGAGAAGATGGCTAGAAAAAAAAGCAACTTTTTCTGGATAAATTGCAGCAATAGTTTTTGGCAAAATTTCAGAAAAAATGAGCATAAAAAAGGTTAAAACCCCAGTGGCAACTGCGACACCTAAATCGCCAGAAATACGCATCCCAATAATAGTGGTGATAGCAGAGGCAGAGATGTTAATGAGGTTGTTACAAATTAGGATAAGGCTTAAAAGACGATCGGTTTTATTTAATAATTTTTCGGCTTTTTGTGCGCCTTTATTGCCTTTTTCAGCAAGGAAACGCATGCGATAGCGATTGACAGAGAGTAATCCCGTTTCAGAACCTGAAAAATAGGCAGAAAGGATTAATAAAATGACTAGAATAATAAATAGCGTACTAAGGGGAATACTGTCCAAAATAATATGATCCTGCGTAAGTGAACGTAAGGGCAAAATAAAATCAAAGGAAACTTTGCCCGCTAATTTTAAAAATTTAAAATGTGCGGATATTATACAATGATTAATTGATTTATTGGGGAAAATTTTTCTTTTTTTATTTTTATCTAGTTGTTATATGGATAAAAAAAGATATGAGAAAATTTGGATATCGTATCATCCTCTTCTTATGGAAGTTGCTTTTATTATTGCAACTAATGAAAAAAACTTTAACTTTTAGTATAATTAGACGAAATTTTATTTGCGAATTTAGGATTCATTATGTTTGAAAATTTATCAGATCGCCTTTCGCAGACCCTACGAAATATTACAGGGAAGGGGCGTTTAACCGAAGATAATATTAAAGATACCTTGCGTGAAGTACGCATGGCGTTATTAGAAGCGGATGTGGCACTTCCCGTTGTCCGTGAATTTATTAAACAAGTAAAAGAACAAGCAATTGGTGAAGAAGTTAATAAAAGCTTAACACCAGGGCAAGAATTTTTAAAAATCGTCCAACGCCAATTAGAAGTGGCAATGGGGGATGCAAATGAAAGTTTGAATCTAGCTTGTCAGCCACCTGCTGTTATTCTTATGGCTGGTTTACAAGGGGCAGGTAAGACAACCAGTGTTGCAAAACTTGCAAAATTCTTACATGAGCGGGAAAAGAAAAAAGTACTTGTTGTTTCTGCTGACGTTTATCGTCCAGCTGCGATAAAGCAATTAGAAACATTAGCAAGTGAAGTGGGTGTTGATTTTTATCCATCTTCCACTCAACAAAGTCCAGTGGATATTGCAACATCTGCATTAAGTGATGCAAAACTTAAGTTCTATGATGTGTTGATTGTCGATACCGCTGGGCGTTTACACGTTGATGAAGAAATGATGCAGGAAATTCAACAAGTTCATGCAGCACTAAATCCAATTGAAACGCTCTTCACGGTTGATGCGATGACAGGGCAAGATGCAGCGAATACAGCGAAAGCCTTTAATGAAGCGTTACCATTAACAGGTGTGATTTTAACTAAAGTTGATGGGGATGCACGTGGAGGGGCTGCACTCTCTATTCGTCAAATTACGGGTAAACCGATTAAATTCCTCGGGGTTGGTGAAAAAACCGCAGCCTTAGAGCCGTTCCATCCGGATCGTGTCGCTTCTCGAATTTTAGGAATGGGCGATGTAATGTCGTTAATCGAAGACTTACAACGTACCGTGGATCAAGAAAAAGCAGAGAAATTAGCGAAGAAATTCAAACAAGGTGATGACTTTACCTTAGAAGATTTCCGTCAACAACTTATCGAAATGAAAAAAATGGGTGGTTTGACTTCGATGCTAGATAAGCTTCCGGGGATGAAAAATTTACCAGACCATCTAAAAAATAAAGTAGATGACAAAATGTTTGCCAAGATGGAAGCGATGATTAATTCCATGACGCTGAAGGAACGTGCTTATCCAGATATTATTAAAGCATCGCGTCGTCGCCGTATTGCGGAAGGCTCTGGTACCACCGTACAAGATGTAAATAAATTACTGAAACAATTCGGCGAAATGCAAAAAATGATGAAGAAAATGCGTAAAGGCGGTATGGCAAAAATGATGCGCAGTATGAAAGGCATGATGGGTGGACTCGGTGGTATGGGTGGTCTTGGTGGGCTGCCTGGCATCGGTCGTAAACGTTAATCTGAATTAAGGAGCATTTTATAATGTCAGCAACAAATAATTCTTTTAGACCAAGTTATTGGCAAAGACTTAAAGTGGCATTTCAATATGTTATGCCTCAGATTTATATGACCCGCGTTGCAGGTTATTTAGCCGAGAAAGAATGGGGTGGATTTACACATTTTGTAATTAAGCTTTTTGCAAAAAAATATAATGTAGATATGCAAGAGGCGGCAAAACCAAATTATGCAGATTACCCAACATTTAACACTTTCTTTACTCGAGAATTGAAGGAAGGTGCCCGTCCAATCGTAGAAGGTGATAAAAATCTCTGTTTACCAGCAGATGGACGTATTAGTGAATGTGGCAAAATTGAAGAAGATTTACTCATTCAGGCAAAAGGACACTATTTTTCTTTAGAAGATTTACTGGGTGGAAATAAAAATTTAGCAAAAACATTTGAAAATGGGATTTTTGCCACCACATATCTTTCACCGAGAGATTATCATCGTGTTCATATGCCTTGTGACGCGACATTACGCCAAATGACGTATGTACCAGGTGAATTATTTTCTGTGAATCCATTTTTAGCAGAACATGTTCCAAACCTTTTCGCGCGTAATGAACGAGTAATTTGTTTGTTTGATACAGAATTTGGACCTATGGTACAAATTCTTGTTGGTGCAACGATTACTGCAAGCATGAAAACAGTATGGGCGGGTGTGATTAATCCACCTCGCTATAAACGCGTGGTTGATTGGTATTACGATGGCGATGAAGCGATTTCCCTTAAAAAAGGTCAAGAAATGGGAGCTTTCCAATTAGGGTCTACAGTAATTAACCTCTTTGTGAAAGACAGCGTAACATTAGCACCAGAATTGACGGTAGGGCATCCTGTAAAAATGGGTGAATTACTTGGGACAATCGAGAAGTGATCTCAGATAAAAGTTTTTATTAACAGAGGAAAACAAAATGACAGATAACATCTTTGAAAACGTAGATTTAAGCACCACCTCTGCAAAAGGTAGCTACGGTATTGGTTTACAAATTGGTCAACAATTATTAGAAAGTAAATTAGACATTACTCCAGCTGCTGTGGGTAAAGGTATTTACGATGTATTAACACATCAAGTACCAGCACTTGAACTTATGGACGTTCAAAACGCATTATTAGAATTACAAAAACAAGCATCTGAAGTATTAAAAGCAGAAGCAGAAGCAGCGAAAAAAGAAGGTGAAAAATTCTTAGCTGAAAATGCAAAAAAAGATGGCGTGAAAGTAACTGATAGTGGTTTACAATACGAAGTATTAAAAGAAGGTAACGGTAAAGTTCCAACTAAAGATGATCATGTACGTGTTCATTATACTGGTAAATTACCTAACGGTACTGTATTCGATAGCTCAGTACAACGTGGTCAACCAGCTGAATTCCCAGTAAGTGGTGTAATTCCAGGTTGGGTTGAAGCGTTAACCATGATGCCAGTTGGCTCTAAATGGAAACTTGTGATTCCTGCAGAATTAGCATACGGCGAACGTGGTGCAGGCGCTGCTATTCCACCAAATAGTCCATTAGAATTTGAAGTTGAATTATTAGATATTCTTTAATTTTTCTCTTTACATAATGCATGAAAGCCCGACGAATGTCGGGCTTTTTTATTTGCTAAATTATTATTTAGTGGGCTTCGTCCCAGTTTTCACCAATCCCAACATCCACAATAAGTGGCACGTCAAGCACGGCGGCATTTTCCATTAAATTTTTGATTTTTTGTGACCAAAAATCAATTTTATCTTCTCGTACCTCAAAGACTAGTTCATCGTGTACTTGCATGATCATCTGAATTTCATCTGAGTCTTGAATCTCTTTAGCAATCGCAATCATAGCACGTTTGATAATATCCGCTGCCGTACCTTGCATTGGTGCGTTAATTGCCAAACGTTCTGCTGCTTTGCGTGCAATTGCATTACTTGCAGTTAATCCAGGAAGATGTAAACGGCGATGGAATAGCGTTTCTACATATCCAGTTTCTTTACCTCGTTCGGGAACTTGGCGCATAAAATCTTGTACACCTGGATAACGCATAAAATAGCGTTTGATATAGTCTTGGGCTTCCCCGCGTGCAATACCTAATTGACGGGCTAAGCCAAAAGCACTCATGCCATAAATGAGACCAAAGTTGATTGCTTTTGCATTGCGACGTTGATTATTCGTTACTTCATCTAGCGGTAATCCGAAAATTTCGGCAGCCGTTGCACGATGAATATCTTTTCCTGTTTTAAATGCATTAATTAAATTTTCGTCTTTAGATAAATGTGCCATGATGCGCAATTCAATTTGTGAATAATCGGCAGCCATAATTTTAAAGCCATCTCGTGCAATAAATGCTTGGCGAATACGACGACCTTCTTCACTTCTGACAGGAATATTCTGCAAATTTGGATCGCTAGAGGATAAACGCCCAGTACTGGTAACCGCTTGATGGTAAGAGGTATGGACACGTCCTGCCTTATCCACAAGTTGCGGTAATTTATCCGTATAGGTTGATTTTAATTTACTTAGTCCACGATGCTCGACAATGACTTTCGGTAATTCATGTTCAAGAGCAAGTTCCTCTAGCACCTCTTCATTTGTGGATGGGGCACCTTTTGGTGTTTTTTTAAGGACTGGCAAATGTAATTTATCAAATAAAATTTCTTGTAACTGTTTAGTCGAAGAAAGATTAAAACTTTCCCCAGCAAGTGTAGAAGCTTGTTGTTCTAACTGTTGTAAACTATTTTCAATTTCAGCAGATTGAAGGAAAAGCGCATCACTATCAATTAGCACCCCTGTACTTTCCATTTTTTGTAAAATTGGGCGTAAAGGTAGCTCTAATTCTGTGTATAACGCCTCAATTTTCGGATCTTTTTTGAGTTTTTCATTGAGGAAAAGATGTAGACGCATAGTAATATCCGCATCTTCGGCTGCGTATTCAGTTGCTGTTTCTACTGGAATTTGATTAAAGGTGAGTTGTTTTTTACCTTTTCCTGCAATTTCCTCAAAAGTAATCGTTTGGTAATTTAGATACTCTTTAGCAAGATCATCAAGATTATGTTTCCCCGTGCTATCTAATGCATAGGCTTCTAACATGGTATCGAAAGCGATTCCCTGTAAGTGAATACCAGAACGATCAAAAATATGGGCATCATATTTTAGATTTTGTCCTACTTTTTTAAGCGATTCATTCTCTAAAATTGGTTTTAGTGTTTGAATGGTTTTTTCAAAATCTAATTGGTGTGGCGCGCCCGTATAATCATGGCGTAGAGGTAAGTAAGCTGCCTCGCCATTTTCAAGCGCAAAAGAAATGCCCACAAGGTTAGCCTGCATATAATCAAGGGCATCGGTTTCAGTATCAATAGCAAAGAGAGGAGCCGTTAGTAATTTATCACACCATGTGGCTAATTGTTCCTCAGTTAGAATACATTCGTATTTGCTGCGATCCACTGTAATTTGTGTACTTGTTTTGGCATTACTAACCAGCGGTTTGCGAGTGATTTCTTTATGTAATGTATCGCTAGTTTTTGGTGTATTTGTTGAAAACTCACTAGTTGCGGTAATGGATATCACACCATTTTGAGCATCTTTCAACCAACGTTTGAAACCATAGTGATCGAAATTTTCAATTAACGCAGGCATATCCGCAGGAGTTACGGTAAGTGCATCTGTTGAAACATCTAAATCCACGTCAGTTTTAATAGTAGCCAGTAAGTAAGAAAGCTCTGCATTAGCTTTTTCAGCTTCTAATTTTGCCCCTAGTGTTTTAGCACCACGAATATTTAAAGTTGCGACTTTATCCAAATTCGCATATATCTCTTTGAGGCTACCAATCCCCTGTAGTAGAGCAAGTGCTGTTTTCTCACCAACACCTTTAACGCCAGGGATATTATCCGAACTATCGCCCATTAACGCGAGAAAATCAATAATAAGCGCTGGTGGAATACCATATTTGGCCTCAACACCTTTTTCATCAAGGAGGGTGTTGTTCATAGTATTGATGAGCATAATGTTGTCATCAACGAGTTGTGCCATGTCCTTATCACCTGTACTAATCAGAACTTTTTGTCCTTTTTTAGACGCTTCAGTAGCCAGTGTTCCGATAACATCGTCTGCCTCAACCCCATCTACTACAAGAAGAGGAATTCCCAATGCTTTAATCATGGTATGTAGTGGTGCAATTTGGCAACGTAAATCATCAGGCATTGGCGGACGATTAGATTTGTATTCTTCAAATAGCTCATCGCGGAATGTTTTTCCCTTAGCATCAAACACAACTGCAATGTGTGTTGGGTTTACTTGAGAGATGAGGCTTTTTAACATATTTAAAACGCCATACATTGCACCTGTTGGCTCGCCTTTATCATTGGTAAGTGGCGGAAAGGCATTAAAGGCACGATATAGGTAAGAAGAACCGTCCACTAATACGAGAGGGTTGTGAGCAATTTGTGTCATAAATTTAATATCTCATTGGCTTTAACATAAGGGGATTATAACGGAAAACCCCTCAGACGGCTAATCATCAAGGTACGAAAAAGAATGTGCACTAACTTGATGAATTAACAAATTATTTTTATAAAAACATAAAATTTTCCGAAAATTGAGGCGTCTAATAAAATGTAAGAATTTTTCCTCTTATAAAAATAGGCTAGAATACGTAAAAGTAGAAGTTTCGACGCTGAAAGGAGAACGTGAATGAAACAGCTAAAAAAAATGATAGTAACACTATTTTTTGGTGTGCTTTTTTTATTGCAAACTGCAAAGGCGGAAAGTGAAGTCCGTATCGTTATTGATGGCGGTTCCGTATTTGCAAGACCGATTGCCGTCGTTCCTTTCCATTGGAATGGAACAGGGAGTAAACCGATTGATATTTCAAGTATCGTCGCTGCTGATTTAACAAATAGTGGAATGTTCCAAGCATATCCAGCACAAAGTATGCCACAACAACCCAACTCCGCAGCAGAAGTAAAACCAGCTGAGTGGGCAAAATTAGGTATTGGTAACGTAGTGGTAGGACAAATCACACCAAATGGTAATAGTTATGCCGTTGCATTCCAACTCGTGGATACCTTAGGGGTTTCCGGTGCTGCGGGTCGCGTTTTATTACAAAAACAATATTTAATCCCGGCAAATAAAGTACGCGTTGGTGCTCACACGATTAGTGATGCCATTTTCCAACAGCTTACTGGAGTAAAAGGGGCATTTAGAACGAAAATTGCTTACGTGATTCAAGAAAATAGTGGCGATCGCCCATATCAATTACGTGTGGCTGATTATGATGGTCATAATCAACATATCATTTTCCGTAGTGCTGAACCGATTATGTCGCCAGCCTGGTCTGCAGATGGTCGTAAAATGGCGTATAGCTCTTTTGAAAATCAACAATCTCGATTAATTATGCAAGATCTTGCGACAGGGCAACGCAATGTTATCGTCCAAGGTCCAGGACACCATGGTGCACCATCTTTCTCACCTGATGGAACAACGCTTGCATTCTCATCTTCTAAAGATGGCAAACTTAATATTTATTTATATAACTTAAGCACACATCAAATTACTCAATTAACACAAAATGCAGGTAATAATACTGAACCATCTTGGAGTGCAGATAGTCAACATATTATCTTTACTTCAGATCGTGCGGGTAACCCACAAGTTTATATGATGAATCGTGATGGTAGCAATGTTCAACAGCTCACCAACCAAGGTTTAAATTATAGTGGGCAACTTACTTCAGATGGTAAAAACTTGATCCTCATTTCTAATGATCACCTTGTGAAAAAGAACTTAGAAACAGGCGCTAAACAGCTTCTTACTACGACTTTCCTTGATGAAAGCCCAAGTTTATCACCGAATGATTTAATGATTATTTATAGCTCTACTCAGGGTTTAGGAAAGGTGTTACAATTAGTATCGGCAGATGGGCATTTTAAAGCTCGTTTACCTAGTGGTGATGGACAGGTTAAATTCCCTGCATGGTCACCTTATTTAAATTAATTTTAGGAGAACGTGATGAAAAAAATCACAAAAATGCTTGCAGTAGCTGGTTCTATTGCAGTATTAGCGGCATGTGGCTCAACCACACCAACTGAAACTGCACCAACTACATTCGGTGGATTTACTGCACAACAATTACAACAAGATCAACAAGCAAACACCGTTTACTTTGCATTTGATCGTTACAATATTGACCCTCAATATTTACCACGTTTAGACGCACAAGCGGCATACTTAATGGCTAACCCAGCTGAACACGTGCAAATTCAAGGTTATACCGATGAACGCGGTACACCTGAATACAATATTGCATTAGGTCAACGCCGTGCAGATGCAGTAAAAACTTACTTATTAAGCAAAGGTGTAAATCAAGCACAACTTTCTACCATTTCTTATGGTGAAGAAAAACCAGCTGTATTAGGTCACACTGCAGCTGACTACGCGAAAGATCGTCGTGCAATCTTGGCTTACTAATTAGTAATGGCTTAGAAATAGCATAAAAAAAAGCGAGATATGTATCTCGCTTTTTTATTTAATTAAATTTGCCTAAAACCATTAAGCTAAGACTTGTTCTGGGATGAGATACCCTTGAGGTACTTCAACTTTATCTTCAAAAGTTACAAGTTCCCATGCTTTTTCATCCGCTAATAGTTTACGTAACAATTTATTATTCAAACCATGACCAGACTTGTACGCTTTAAAAGATCCAATAATGTTGTGTCCTGCCATATAGAGATCACCAATTGCATCTAGCATTTTGTGGCGTACTAATTCATCCTTGAAGCGTAAACCTTCTTCATTCAAGATACGGTAATTATCTAACACAATTGCATTATCCAAACTACCCCCTAATGCTAAACCTTGAGATTGAAGATATTCAATATCTTTCATAAAACCAAAAGTTCTTGCACGGCTAATTTGTTGAATGAATGTCTCAGTCGTAAAATCTGTTGCATAATGACGCACATCTTTACTAATTGCTGGGTGGTGGAAGTCAATAGTGAATTCTAAGTGCAATCCATTAAATGGTTCGAACTCAGCCCATTTATCACCATCTTCAATACGTACTTTTTCTTTGATACGAATGAATTTTTTAGGTGCATCTTGTTCTTCAATACCTGCGTCTAGTAATAGATAGACGAAAGGATTCGCACTACCATCCATAATTGGGATTTCTGGTGCATCTACTTCAATAATAATGTTATCAATACCCAGGCCTGACAACGCAGCATTTAAATGCTCAACAGTTGAAATACGGATACCGTCTTCATTTACTAATGCGGTACAAAGCATCGTATCTTGCACTGCGTTAGCATTTGCCACGAAAGTGACAGGCGGATTGAGATCTGTACGGCAATAGATCACACCCGTATTGGGCATCGCAGGGCGTAGGGTAAGGGTAACTTTGTTACCACTGTGTAATCCTACACCTGTAACTTTGATACTTTGTTTTAAAGTACGTTGTTTGATCATCGCATTATCTTCTTATTAATAATTATTTATTTGTAAAATGAGCCACATTGAACTGACTAAAATCACGTTTACGTTCATAAGTCGGTGTATCAAGTGTATCTTTTGGTTCATCAGTATTTTCATCTGATGAAGCTGAAGCATTTTCTGCCGCAGGTTTTGCTTCGGCATGGTTAGCTTCGTTTAAACTTGCGTTACGAATACGGATATTTGGCTCTTCACGTTCACCAATACCTGTCGCAACAAGGGTTACGCGGATTTCATCTTCTAATTCTGGAAGAAGAGCAGTACCGACTTTAATAATTGCATCTTCGGACGCGAAGCCATGAACTACGCTAGCAACAGTATCTAATTCACCAAGGGTTAAGTTTGGACCTGCTGTTACGTTAATTAAGATACCTTTAGCACCTTGTAAATCCACATCTTCAAGTAATGGGCTAGCAATCGCTTCTTGAACGGCTTTTTCTGCACGATCTTCAGATGCTTTGCCTTTTGCAAAACCAGTACCCATCATTGCGCGACCCATTTCAGACATTACTGTTTTAACGTCTTCGAAGTCCACATTGATGATACCTGGAGAAGTAATCATGTCAGAAATTCCAGTTACAGAATTATGTAATACTTCGTTTACTGCTTTGAATGCATTTGGAATAGTAATGTTTTTACCAAGTACTTTGATAAGTTTTTCATTAGGAATGATAATAAGAGAATCAACATATTGAGAAAGCTCTTTAATACCTAATTCTGCAAAGTACATTTTTTTGCGGCCTTCGTATGAAAATGGTTTAGTTACAACTGCAACAGTTAAGATACCAAGTTCTTTTGCAATTTGTGCAATAACTGGAGTTGCCCCAGTACCTGTACCACCACCCATACCGGCAGCTAAGAACACCATATCGGCGCCTTCTAAAACTTGACGTAAAGCTTCACGATCCTCTTCAGCTGCCTTACGACCTACATTTGGGTTAGAACCAGCACCAAGACCACGTGTTAATGCACCACCAATTTGGATAGTTTGAGGTACCTTGCTTGTACGTAATGCTTGGGCATCAGTATTGACCGCATAATATTCTATTTTACCGAACTCATCATCAAAATTTGGATACAGGAAATCTTCGCTGATAGTTGGTTGTGCTACTTGTGCATCAGCGTCGTCGTCTCCACTTAAAAACTGAGGCGATAATTTATTTTCTTGTTCTACCATATGGTTGACCGCATTACAGCCACCACCGCCTACACCGATTACTTTAATAAGTGAGCCGGAATCTTCATATTCATAGTCAACTGGTTCGATAGTCATAGTTAATCTCCGTAATATGCTACTTCTATATAGGTAACATTATTATAATTGCAATTATATCTTATTGTAGATGAAAAACATACATTTTAAAACTCTGACCTAACTTTATTGACAAATTTTTTCAATTTAAAATAGAGTTTTTTGGATAAACTGTCTTCATCTTTCTCTTCAATGCCAGTATCTTGATTCTGGTAACAACGCAATAAACCAATTGCCGTAGAATAAGCTGGATTATGGACGTAATCTGTCATACCAGAAACATCGATAGGGTAGCCAATACGTACAGGGCATTGGAAAACAATCTCTGCACATTGGACTAAATCCTGGGTGAGGGCTGCGCCACCAGTAATCACTACTCCAGAAATAAGTTCTGAATTAATTTTTTTGCTGTCGAGCTCTTCTTTCAATTTATTTAATTCGTTTTTAACGAGATTTAATAATTCAAAATAGCGAGGTGCAATAATTTCGGACAGTTCACTTTTATCACAAGTTAAAACTCGACCTGGTGTTGCACTCTTAATTTTAATTTCTGCATTTTGTTGAGTACGTGGCGGATACATTGCACTGCCATATTGAATTTTAATTTCTTCCGCTTCATGGAATGGTGTTGAGAAATAATGAGTAATATCGTTAGTAACGCGATTACCAGCATAAGTTAATGATTTGCTTAGACGTAGTTTCCCTTGAGTGTACACAGCAATATCCATGGTACCAGCACCGAAATCAATAACGCATACTCCAAGATTTTTCTCATCTTCTGTTAAAACAGCTTCGGCAGACGCATATCCTGAATAGAATACACGATCAACTTGCAATGGAATGTTTAGTTTAGAATGACATAATCCCACCGCTTTTTTAAGGTTCGCTAACGCTGCTTGCTGGCAGGCAATTAAATGCGCACGCGCAGTGAGACGCATCCCTTGTAGACCAAGTGGATCCGTGATATTCATGCGGTCATCAAGTGCAAATTCTTGTGGAATAACTTGGAGAAGGGAAAGTCCGTCACCAATTTTTACAGAGCGAGCTGTCATAACCGCTTGATCGATATCTTCCTGGGTAACTTCTTCATCTTCACCGATGGCGACGACGCCACTTTCATTGAGTGAATGAATATGTTTTCCTGTGATTGAAATAATCACACTTTCAATTTGGCAGTGTGCTACATCTGCTGCCGATTCAATAGCACGCTGAATCGCATTAGCAATGGCATTCAAATCAGTGATACCGCCCTGACTAATCCCTTTTGAAGGATGAGAGCTAAAGCCGCTTACCTCGATCATCCCATTTGGGAAGACCTGACCTACTACGGCAGCCACTTTTGACGTACCAATTTCAAGACCAACGATAAGTTTTTGTTCACCATTATTTTTCATTTTTTGTTCTCACTTTGATTTGAATCGCTATCAATCAATTTTACTGCTGCACCTGAGGGATAACGCAGATCAACATAGGCTATTTTTTTATCCGCAGGGATCTCAATATTAGGATAAATTTTGGAAAAATTAGCCAATTTATTTTCCCAATTTGAGCTACCTAGTTTTAGCACCATGCCATTAGAAATCACTGCTGTCCATGCCCCACGATCAGTTAAGTATAATTTTTTTAAAGTTAAATGTTGTTGTTGTAATTGTGCAGACATCGCATTCCACACGGACAGTAGCAACTGTGTTTTATCATTTGGACCATTTAAGTTTGGCAAATTGCTCGGATAATTTTTATCGGATGGTAAAGAAAAAATTGTTCCATCATCCGCAAGAAAATTATTTCCATTCCACATTGCAATAGGCTGATAATCCTGTACCCAAAGATATAAACTATCTGGCCACTGTTTATGCACAATTAAGGTTTTTATCCACGATAATTGAGCAAGCTGATTTTTTATTTGTTGGGTATCTTGGGCTAAAAAACTTTTTAACCCTCCCATGCGTTCTAAAGCATCTTGAATATCATCCTGTTGCGTATAGATACGATCGCCTTTTAATGTAATTTTATCCAAAGGTTGAGTATCTAAATTGTCAATAATGGATTCCCAAGGTGCATTCATTATCGCGATAAAGCCTATTATAAACAACAAGCTGATAAAGAACCATTTTCTAAAAACAGTGTTTTTAACCAAATACCAGTATTGCTTGATGATTTGGGTACTTTTTGCCATTAACGTGTTAACTCCAAGATTTTCACGACTAATTGTTCAAAGGAATAACCAACTTGAGCTGCTGATTTTGGGAATAAGCTATGGCTTGTCATCCCTGGGCAAGTATTCGCTTCAACAAGACGAAATTCACCTTTTGCATTACTCATAATATCAATACGTGTCCAACCACGGCAACCTAGCGCATTAAATGCGGCTTTAGCTAATTGACGAATTTCTTGTTCTTTTTCGTCACTTAGACCTGCAGGACAAAAATATTGTGTATTATCAAGAAGATATTTCGCTTCATAGTCGTAGAATTCATTTGCTGGCACAATTTTGATAGCAGGAAGTGCTTCTTCACCTAAAATTGGCACAGTAAATTCCTCACCATCAAGCCATTCCTCAATGAGGATAGTTTCATCAAATTCTAAAGCATGTAGAACTGCCGATTTTAAATCTTCTGCATTTTTTACTTTAGTTAATCCAACGCTTGAACCTTCTAAAGATGGTTTGACCATTACTGGCATGCCAAGTTCTTTTTCTACCGCGATAGGGTCTAAATTATCAAGCGTTTTACGCGTTACTACGACCATTTTGGCAACTGGTAATCCATAAGCATGCCACATCATTTTGGTACGCATTTTATCCATTGAAAGAGCAGAAGCGAGTACACCACACCCAGTGTAAGGCAAATGGATCTGTTCTAATAACCCTTGCATGGTGCCATCTTCGCCGCCACGACCATGTAAGATATTGAATACACGATCAAAACCTGCTTCTTTTAGCGTTGCGACCGGATAGCTTTGTGGATCGATTCCTTCAGCATTGAAACCTTGAGATTTTAATGCGTTAAGAACAGCTGCTCCTGATTGTAGTGAAATTTCACGTTCTGCAGATGAGCCTCCCATGAGGACAGCAATTTTTTCTTCTTTTAATGCTTTCATATTTTTTCTCTTTGAATTAACTGAGCAACTAACTGAAACCCAATGTTAAATTATTTCGACCATTTATCGGCAAGTCCACGCGATAAACGGCTAATATCTCCAGCCCCTTGTGCGAGGATTAAATCATCGTTTTGTAAAACTTGTTCTAATACTTCCGCAAGCTGATTTTTATCAGACACCAAAATAGGGTCGACTTTACCAAGATTACGGATTGAGCGGCATAAATTACGACTATCCGCTCCTGCAATTGGTGCTTCACTCGCTGCGTAAACATCCAGCATCAGTAATACGTCTACTTGGGATAATACACGGACAAAATCATCAAACAGATCACGAGTTCTTGAATAGCGATGAGGTTGGAAAATCATAACAAGACGTTTTTTATCCCAGCCTTGGCGTGCCGCTTGAATCGTCACATCCACTTCTGTTGGATGGTGACCATAATCATCTACAAGCATGACTTTTTTACCATTGACATCAAATTCACCAAGTTGATCAAAACGACGACCCGCCCCTTGGAATTGCTGTAGCGCCTCAATAATTTTTTCGATTTCAATGCCCTCTTCTTTAGCTACTACAAAAGCGGCTGTCGCATTTAACGCATTATGACGACCTGGAACATTGAGAATAATATGAATTTCTCTACCGCTAGGACAAGCAATGTCAAAATGACCCTCGAATCCTTGTTGGTGATAATTTTTAATTTGATAATCGACACCTTCTGAGAAGCCGTAAGTGAGGATAGGGCGTCCGATACGATCGCGTAAACTCATTAATTCTGCATCATCTCCGCACAACACAGCAAGGCCATAAAAAGGTAAATTGTGTAAGAAATTAACATAGGTTTGTTTCATTTCTTCAAAATCACCATGATATGTATCCATATGATCAGGTTCGATATTTGTTACAACCGATACCATTGGCTGTAAATGTAAAAATGAGGCGTCACTTTCGTCTGCTTCTGCGATAAGGTAACAGCTATCGCCTAAATGCGCATTGGTTCCGAGAGATTTAACTAATCCGCCATTTACAAAAGTAGGATCGAGTTCAGCATGTGCAAAAATGGTGGCTAACATCGCTGTCGTGGTGGTTTTGCCATGCGTACCTGCTACAGCAATACCATAACGGAAACGCATAATTTCAGCTAACATTTGTGCACGTTGAATAACGGGAACATGTTTTTCAATCGCGGTAACAATTTCAATGTTATCTTTTTTGATTGCACTAGAAATTACTACAACATCAACGTTATTAATATTTTCTGCTTGATGAGCAAAAGTAATTTTGGCCCCTTTTTCCATAAGATGGAGAGTGGTTGCATTGGGTTGTAAATCTGACCCACTAATTTCATATCCTTCGTTCAATAATACTTCAGCAATACCACCCATACCGGCACCGCCAATGCCGACAAAATGGATGCGTTTAATACGACGCATAGCTGGGATAAAAGCACTTTGATTTTTATGTTGCATTGATAATCCTTTACTTTTATTTTGTAATTTTAATAATTTCATTCGCCACAATTTTTGCACTTTGTGGGGTTGCCTGATCTTTTGCAATATTTGCCATTTCTAAAAGTTGTGAGCGATCGAGCTTTTCAAATGTATGTGCTAGTTTTTCAGGGGTAAATTCATTTTGCTCAATAATAATTGACGCCCCTTTTTTCGCGAGAAATTCCGCATTTAGATATTGTTGGCGATCTTTATGTTGAAATGGCACAAAGATTGCAGCTGCACCAATGGCAGCAATCTCGCAGACAGTGAGAGCTCCCGAACGGCAAATAACTAAATCAGCCCAAGCATATTCCGAAGCAATATCATCAATAAATTCTGATAATTTGATATCCTCAGTCATAGCGTGGTTGGCTTCGTACGAAGCTTTAACTTTCTCAAGATTATTTGCACCTACTTGATGGTGAATAATTACCTTATCTTTAAATTGAGCTGCAAATTGGGGAATGACATCATTCAAAATTTTTGCCCCTTGACTACCGCCAGCAACAAAAATACGTAATTTCCCACAACGATCCGCAAAACGCTCATTCGGGAGAGGTTGAGCCCAAAACACTTCACGCACAGGATTACCGACTACTTCTGCATCTTTGAATGCGGTCGGAAATGCTTGCATAACTTTTGTCGCTATTTTGGCTAACCACGCATTGGTCAGCCCCGCTACTGCATTTTGTTCATGGAGAACTACAGGTACCCCACATAGTTTTGCGGCAACGCCACCTGGCCCTGACACATAACCACCCATTCCTAATACAGCATCTGGCTTGATTTTCTTGATAATTTTTCGTGCTTGTAAAATAGCACGTAAAATGGCAAATGGAGCCTTTAATAAATTTTTAAAACTTTTGCCACGTAGGCCAGAGATCTGAATGAACTCAATTGGAATTCCATATTTAGGAACTAATTGAGCTTCCATACGGTCTTTTGTACCTAACCAGAAAATTTCCCAGCCTTTGGCTTGTAATTCTTGAGCGACGGCAATGGCTGGAAATACATGTCCGCCGGTTCCGCCAGCCATAACGAGTAATCTTTTTTTCTTATGCTGTTGCATAATCTTG
This sequence comes from Actinobacillus sp., assembly GCA_020026155.1. Classification (GTDB taxonomy): domain Bacteria; phylum Pseudomonadota; class Gammaproteobacteria; order Enterobacterales; family Pasteurellaceae; genus Actinobacillus_C. The sequence goes on from JAHHQX010000008.1 coordinate 67,251, forward strand.
CTGTCCTTGTTCTTCTTTATTCTGTAAACGCTGTTGACGATTTTCATAATCAATGCGTAATAAAACGGCGATAGCAGTTGCCATCACTAATAAACTCGACCCCCCATAACTTATGAGAGGGAAGGTAAGTCCTTTTGTTGGTAATAAACCCAAAGCAGCCCCTAGGTTTACAAAGCCTTGGCAGAAGATGAGTGTTGCAATACCACAGGCAAAAAAACCACCGAAACGATTTTCAAGGAGTAAGGCATCTTTAGAGATCTTCAACGCTTTCCAAATGAGAATACACAACAGAGAAATCATAAATAGAATACCAACTAACCCAAGTTCTTCTCCCCATACAGCCATAATAAAATCGGTATGCGGTTCAGGTAAATATGCCCATTTTTGGATGGAATTTCCCAAACCCTCACCAAAAATCCCCCCACGTCCAAAAGCAATAAGAGAGTTACTCAATTGATAACCCTTCCCATACGGGTCACTAAATGGATTTGTAAAGTTGGAAACCCTCGCTAACTTATATGGGTTCATTAAAATTGTTGCGGTGAAGACAACGCCTAAAATGGCAACCGTGACAAGAATTTGTTTCTTTTTAACCCCTGCCATAATGAACATGGCTAACATGATCATTGCTAATACGGCTGCGGTACCTGTATCAGGTTGACGCAAGAGAAGCACTCCAAAAAGGAGAACGACCGCCGCAGGCTTAGCTAGACTCAATTTTTTCGTTCTCACTTCTTCGTAACGTCTTGCGATATAGCTCGCCAAAAAGCAAATAAGGACTAATTTGGATAGTTCAGCCGGCTGGAAATACATGACTCCCAGTGGAATCCAACGAGTTGCTCCGTTAATTTTATGTCCTATTCCTAGTGCAAGGAGAATTAACATACCCAGAGTAATGACAAATAAAGGTGCGTTAAGTTTCTTTTTCCATGTTTTCATTGGAATACAAAGTACAATGCAAAATAGGATAAAGGCTAAAATAACATTCTTAGTATCGCTTTTTAAAAAACGAAACATATCCGGATGGTGCGTTAATTTCTGCGCAGGTTTCATTGCGAGATAAGCAGGATCTAAAACCGAGGCAGAAAAAACAGCAATTAAACCGAGAAGTAGAAAAAAGATAAATAGCAACACCAAACCACGATCATAACTTGCATCAGGTGGCGTGATTTGGAACCATTTTTCATATTTTCGATAAAAATTGCGGAGCATATTCATAATTTTTTATTCTTTTGCTAAAGCTGTAAAAACATCACCACGTTCTTCAAAAGATCGAAATTGATCCAGACTTGCACAGGCAGGCGATAGTAATACCATATCACCTGATTTTATCTTATTTTTTATGCAAGCAATGGCTTCTTTCATTGTTGATACGTGCGTACTTTGCTCAGACAATGCAGCTAATGCTTGACCGTCTTGTCCAAAACAGTAAGTATAAATATTGGGTTTATTAAGATATGGCGTTAATTCATCAAAATTAGCACCTTTCCCATCGCCTCCAAGGAGTAAATGTAAATTACCTTTTAAAGGAGGTAGTCCCGCTAGTGCAGCAACAGTACTCCCAATATTGGTCGCTTTTGAATCATTTATCCATTGGACGCCGTCTTTGTCATGAACACATTGGAAACGGTGTGAGAGTCCCGTAAATTCTCTAAGTGCTTGACGAATGGCATCTCGAGGAATATTTGCGCTTTCCGCTAATGCAATTGCAGCAAGGGCATTCATTTCATTGTGGCGCCCTTTAATTCCCATTTGATCGCAAGCAAGAATTTCTTCATCTCGAGCCATGAGATAACGTCTATCATTTTCTGTTTTAATCCAGTAATCACCACCATTTTCAGCAAAAACTTTGTCGAAAATTGGGGCGTCTTGAATGTAAGGTTCCCATTTTGTAAGTGGATCTTCTCCATTGGTAATCGCATAGCGGCAACGTTGATAAATTTTTAATTTTGCTTGGCGGTAGTCTTCTAAGTCTTTATAGCGATTTAAATGATCTTCGCTGATATTCAACACGGTTGCACCTTGAGCACTTAGGCTATGCGTGGTTTCTAATTGGAAACTAGAAAGTTCAAGTACATATAAATCACAGTTTTTATCCAATAAAGAAAGTGCAGGAATACCGATATTGCCACCCATACCCACATTTAAGCCCGCAGCTTTGCCCATTTCTGTAACCAGTGTTGTTACGGTACTTTTACCGTTTGATCCAGTAATAGCTAAAATGGGTTTTTTCGCAAGTTGGCAAAAAATTTCAATGTCGCCAACCACTTTTTTACCTGCTGAAATAGCACGTTGAATTTCTGGTGTTTTAAGAGAGAGCCCTGGACTTAAAACGATCAAATCACTTTTAAGGAGCCATTCTTCATTAAGACGACCAATTTCCACCGCAACATTAGTGGGGAAATTTTGGGGTAACGTAAACGTTTTACGGGTATCCATAGCAAAAATATTAGCTTGCTGTTTTTGTAAAAAATCAACGCAAGATAAGCCTGTTTTCCCTAAACCTACGACACAAATATTTTTATTTTTAAAAAGGCTTTTCATATTTTTCTCTCTTTTTGAACGTATTCATTTATTAACGTAATTTTAAGGTGATGAGCCCAAGAAGCACTAAAATAAAGGATAAGATCCAAAAACGGATAATAACGCGTGTTTCTGGCCAGCCTTTTAATTCAAAATGGTGGTGGATTGGTGCCATTCGGAAAATACGTTTTTTACGTAACTTATAAGATCCCACCTGTAAAATCACAGAGAGGGTTTCCACCACAAATAAGCCACCCATAATAACTAGCAATAATTCTTGGCGAACAAGTACAGCGATAATTCCTAACGCGCCACCTAATGCCAATGAACCAACATCGCCCATGAATACAAGGGCTGGATAAGTATTAAACCATAAGAAACCTAACCCTGCGCCGACAATAGCTGTACAGAATACGACCATTTCGGCATCGTATTTAATATAGGGAATATAAAGGTATTTTGCCCAATCAACGTTCCCCGTAGCCCATGCAATTAAACCAAATGCACCTGCAACGAGAATGGTTGGAACGATGGCTAATCCATCTAGACCATCTGTAAGGTTTACGGCATTACTGGTTCCCACAATAACGAAATAGGAAAGGACGATGTAAAATAGTCCTAGTTGAGGCATGTATTCTTTAAAGAAAGGGACGATCAAACGTGTTGCATCGGTATCTTTTCCCATTGCATAAAGAATAAAAACAGCAATTAACGCCACGACAGAAAGCCAGAAGTATTTCCAGCGGGCAACGAGTCCATCAGTGTTTTTACGCGTAATTTTACGGTAGTCATCTACAAACCCAATAGCCCCAAATCCTAACAATACAAATAATGACACCCAAATATAGGGATCGCTTAAATTCGCCCACAGTAGTGTTGTTACAGTGATAGCAAACAAAATCATAATACCACCCATTGTCGGTGTACCTTGTTTGCTAAGATGGCTTTGTGGACCATCATTACGCACTTCTTGTCCAAATTTTAAAATTTGTAAGCGACGAATCACTTTGGGACCGATCCATAGAGAAAGGAGGAGGGCCGTGAGGAGCGCCATAATGGCACGCACGGTGAGATATTGGAATACACCAAAACCAGTGTAAAAATGTTGTAAATAACTACTTAACCAAACTAACATGATAAATTATCCTTTAATGAACTAATGACATTTTCCATATGCATTGAACGAGAACCCTTTGCAAGCAAAGTCACTTTTTGCTGTTGACATTTTGATTGCACAAAAGGAATAAGAAATGCCATCATATTCTCTAGATTAATGAATGCTTTCCCACCACAAATTTTCGCAATACTTTGACTTTTTTCACCTAACGTGAATACAAAGTCTAATTGTGCATTTTTAGCAAATTCCCCAACTTGTTGGTGGCAGGTGGTACTATTTTCTCCAAGCTCTCCCATATCGCCTAAAACTAAAATTCGGAATCCTGGTTGCTCTTTTAGCACAGAAATCGCCGCTTGCATGGAAGCAACATTGGCATTGTAAGTATCATCGATAATGGTTAAATGATCATTAATATCTTCAAAATACAGGCGACCTTTAACTTGCATTCGTTGGTGCAAACCTTGTTTCACATCATTTAAATTGGCACCCAATTTCATTGCAAGTGCTGTAGCGGCTAACGCGTTGCTTACATTATGAATGCCTGCATAGGGTAGATAAATTTCCATTGCGCCATCGGGTGTATGCAAATTAAAATTCGAGCCTTGGGGGAGAAGTTGAATTTCATCTGCAAAAAAGTCAGCTTGAGGATCTTTTATAGAAAAAGATTGGATCTCGCGACCTGCAATATTTTTTTTCCACAATGGGAGATCTTGGCAATCAAGATTGATCACAGCCGTGCCACTTTCCTTTAATCCAAGAAAAATTTCACCTTTTGCTTGAGCAACTCCTTGTAATGATCCGAAGCCTTCTAAGTGTGCATGTGCAAAATTATTAATGACTGCAATATCTGGATTTACAATTTTTGTTGTATAGGCAATTTCTTTTAAATGATTTGCACCGAGTTCAATAACGGCAAATTTTGTTTGTTCAGTGAGACGTAAAAGGGTGAGTGGAACGCCAATGTCGTTGTTAAAATTACCTTGCGTAAATAAAACAGCCTCTTCACCTAACTTGAGGCGATTAGCGGTTTGTTGAAGAATAGAAGCTGTCATTTCTTTCACTGTCGTTTTCCCAGAGGAACCAGTGATAGCCGCGGTTTGTGGGGATAAGGTAAATTTTAACCATTTGGCTAATTTACCCAAAGCAAGCTTACTATTTTTTACAATAATTTGTGCAACCTGTGAGTCTTCAGGAATTTTACAGAGTTTTTCAACAACCAATGCACGACAACCTTGTTCAATTGCATCATTTACATAGCGATGACCATTAAAATTTTCGCCTTTCAATGCAAAAAAGATCCCATCAACGCACGGGATACGGCTATCTGTGCTGATATTATTTAGCGTGATATCACCTTTACCAATCAGCTCGCCGTCTAAAATTTCAGTTAATTTCTCTGTGGTAATTTTAATCATAACGTTTTATCTTCTTGATAATTTTTAACTACTTCTTGATCGGAAAAGTGCAGATACTGTGTTCCGATAATTTGATAATTTTCATGACCCTTTCCTGCAATCAAAATAACGTCATTTGGTGTAGCATGTGCGAGTGCGTATTCAATTGCTTGTTTACGATCATGGATTGCTTGCCAATGAGAGTGATCAGTTGGCATTCCTTCTTGAATTTCTAATAGAATCTGGGCTGCATCCTCGGTTCGCGGATTATCGTCTGTTAGGATAATCTGATCGGCAAGATCAGATGCAATTTGTCCCATAATTGGACGTTTACCACGGTCACGATCGCCACCACATCCAAAGATACACCAGAGTGTTCCGTGGCAGTGAAGGCGTGCGGCTACCAACGCTTTTTCTAGAGCATCTGGGGTATGTGCATAATCCACAATAGCTGTTGCAAGCCCAGTATTGTTTAACATTTCCATACGTCCACAGACCCCTTTAAGCTGACTAGCTGTTTCGCACAATTGGGAAAGTGGATAACCTAGGCTTAGAAGCGTAGCGAGGGTTAAAAGAAGATTACTTACATTAAATTCACCAATTAATGCACTTTTAATAACGCCGTGCCCCCATGTTGAATTGAAAGTAATATCAACACCATTCGCATTAAATTGGATAGCGGTCGCATGGAGCCATTTCATCTGGCATGGAACAAAATTGGGTTGACAACTTACTGCAATAGCATCATCAAATTGAGCAAGCCATGCTTTACCGATCTCATCATCCGCATTAATAATTTTATGCGGGCAATTAAAATCGCTAAATAATCGTCTTTTCGCACTTGCGTAGTTTTCCATCGTATGATGGTAATCTAAGTGATCTCGGCTTAAATTGGTAAAAATAGCGGCTTTAAAAGGTAAACCCGCAACACGATATTGATCGAGTCCGTGTGAGGACACTTCCATCGCACAGAAAGAGGCTTTTTCTTCGACAAATTGAGCAAGACATTCTTGAATTTGTAATGGTGAACCTGTTGTGTTTTTGCTTGTGTGGAGATGGTTCAGTAATCCATTACCAATAGTGCCCATAACAGCACTACGTTCACCAAGAATATTTGCCCATTGGGCGAGTAATTGGCTAATTGTTGTTTTACCATTGGTGCCTGTTACGCCGACAAGGGTAAGTTTTTCAGCGGGATGATGATAAAAATTGCCACCTAGGGTGCTCACGGCTTGATTAAGGCGATAATAGGCGAAGCAGGGGGTATCGTTTTTGAAGATGAGATTAAGGTGTTGCTCGGGAATATCTGTTTCAAATAAAACGGCAGTTGCACCCTGGGAAATTGCATTATCAATAAACTCACGGCCATCAACTTGTTGCCCTTTTACAGCAAGGAACAAAGCACCTGAGTGCGCTTCGCGACTGTCAGAGCAAATTGTATGAAAATCTAAATCTAAATACGCCTCGATTTTCGAGAAATATTTTGCATTTTCAGACCCAAGTATGTGTTTAAGTGTTGCCATTTTAGCCTTCTTTTATAGAGATTAATTCACTTGTAAAGCGGTCGATTGATTTTTCTCATCAATATAAACCATTCGACGTGCAATTTTATTTTTATCATTGTCGCCTAAGCGATCTGGTGGCACATTCATTTCATGAAGTGCATATCCCATAATTTGAGAGAATACTGGTGCTGCGATTGCGCCGCCGTAGTATTTACCTGCGGTTGCGTCATCAATAAGAATAACAAGCGCAAAGCGAGGTTTTGTTAAAGGTGCAATCCCTGCTGTGTAGGAAAGATACTTATCACCATATTTTTTGCCGACTAATTTTTTTGCTGTACCTGTTTTGATACCAACGCTATAACCTTCAACGAGAGCATGTTTGTTTTTCTCCGCTACTTCCTCAAGCATATTTACGACTTCATGGGTGACGCCTGCTGGTAAAACGCGGGTTCCAAGAACGGGAGGATCAACTTTTGTGATAGATAAAGGTCGATAAATCCCGAAGCTACCTAAAGTTACATAAGCTCGCACTAATTGGAGTGGGGTAACGCTAATGCCGTATCCATACGCAATAGTCGCGCGTTCTAGCTTAGACCAATGTGGGCGACCATCGCTTGGATGGAATGGCATACGCCCTGATGTTTCACCTACTAAACCGAGATTTGTTGGTTGCCCAAAACCAATTTTATGGTAAGTTTCTCGTAGCAGCCCTTCTGGCATGCGTAATGCAATACGACTCACCCCACGGTTACTGGAGTTACGTAAAATGTCATCTAAGCTTTGGCGATCACGTGGGGCCACGTCTTTGATTTCGTGTCCATCTAGTTTTAACGGTCCCGTATTAATAATTTCATTACGTTTTACATAGTGATATTGGAGTGCTGTAAGAACAACAAATGGTTTTACAGTAGAACCTGGTTCGAAGGTATCTGTAATGACACGATTTCGTAATGTTGCTGGATCTAGCGTGCTACGATCGTTCGGGTTATAAGACGGTACAGTCACCATGCCGAGAATTTCTCCCGTATTCACATCGGCTAATACGGCAGACCCTGACTTAGCCTTATTCATTTTCACGGCTTTCTGCATGGCTTCAAACATCATTGATTGTAATTTTTCATCGATACTCAGTACAAGTGTTGGGGCATCGTGTTTCTTGATATCTGAAACATCTTCAATCACCTTACCAAACATATCCTTGCGATACGTTCTTCGTCCTGCTTTACCGCGTAGGAAAGAATCAAAACTTTTTTCAACCCCATCAATACCTACACCATCAATATTGGTGTAACCGATAATATGAGCAGTTTCTTCACCATCTGGATAAAATCGACGAGAAGTATGTTCAAGCAAAACACCTTTTAATTTCAGGCTCTTGACGTAATCGGCCATAGTCTTCGATACTTGACGCGATACATACATAAAACGAGATTGTGGGTGACGTTCTACTTCTTTTTTTATGTCGCCATATGAGGTATCTAAAGCCTGAGCAAATGCCTGCCAATAGCGCTTACGATCATTGAGCTCGTTATTATCTAGAATTGTCTTAGGATCAAGAATCACGGCATACATTGGGACACTCACAGCAAGGAGTTTCCCATGACGATCGACAATAGAGCCGCGCTCTGAGAGTAATTTTTGTTCGCGTAGTGAACGACTATCTGCTTCTTTATTCAAAAATTTAGCATTAAAATCTTGTACATAAGTGGCACGAGCGACTAAGGCTGTTACACAGAAAATCAAAATCGCAATAATGAAACGGAAACGGGTCCCTAAAAAAGAAGAAGTGATTTCATCTTTTTTCTCATCACGTTTAGCACCAGAAGCTATTTTTACTGGCTTAAAACTCGGAAGTTTATGCTTTTTACGGTTTTTTTTGTTGATTTTTGCCATAGACTATTCCATCAATAAAACTTCCTGAGAATGTGCAACGGGTTGCATGTGAAGATAATTCTTTGCAATGTCCTCAACACGTGATTTATCAGAAAGCGTTGTTTCTTCTAAAGTAAGATTGACAGCTTCATGTGCAAGACTTTGATGCTGAAAAGTGAGTTTTCCTTTTTCCATGATCATCAGGCGCGTACCGTGAGTGATCCATACCGTCGCCAATCCCGTAATAAAAAGCAGGAGAGTTAATAAGAGAACGAACTTACTGCTTCTTCCGAGATCGGAAAAAAGGGTATTGAAAAGTCCAAAGGAAAACCACTTACGCATTTATAATTTTTCTCCAATACGTAAAACCGCACTTCTTGAACGTGGATTTTGTGCAATTTCTTCTTCGGTCGGTTTAACTGCTTTTCCAACAACTTTTAGCTGTTGTTGACGATCGATTTCGCTTTCTCGAATTGGTAACCCTTTAGGAATATCAATGCCTTTGGCTTGTTTACGCATAAAATGTTTGACCATTCGATCTTCGAGAGAATGGAAACTGATAATGGACAATCGACCTTCTGGTGCGAGAACAGCAAGTGCATCTTGAAGCACTTTTTCTAATTCATCTAATTCTGCATTAATGTAGATACGAATTGCTTGAAAGCTACGGGTTGCTGGGTGTTTGTGTTTGTCTTTGAAAGGAACAGCATCCGCGATCAATTGCGCTAATTGTAAAGTGCGTGTGAGTGGGGGAGTGTTGTTTTGACGTGCCTCTTGATTAAATGACACAATTGCTTGTGCAATGCGTTTAGCAAAACGTTCTTCACCAAAGGTTTTTAAAACCCAAGCAAGATCTTCGACTGAAACATTTTGGAGCCATTCGCTTGCGGATTGTCCTTGAGTGGTATCCATTCGCATATCAAGCGGCCCGTCTTTCATGAATGAAAAGCCACGTTCTGCTTCATCTAGCTGTGGGGAAGATACGCCCAGATCAAGTAAAATTCCATTGATTTTTCCAATAAGATTTTCTTTTTCACAGATTTGGTAAATAGAGGAAAAAGTATTGTGTTCGATTTGGAAGCGAGGGTCTTGGATGCGTTGAGCTTCTGCAATAGCACGTGGATCGCGATCGATCCCAATAAGCCGGCCGTTTTGTCCGAGTTTTGAAAGAATAAAGCGAGAATGGCCCCCACGACCAAAGGTACCGTCGATATAGATGCCATCTGGAATAATTGCAAGCCCGTCAACAGCCTCTTTGAGGAGAACGGTAAAGTGTGATTGAGAAGAAAATTTTGCCTGCAAGTCCATAGAAAACAACCTTTATACTTTTAAATACAGCACGCCCCGATTTTCAGAAAAGATTTTATGAATCGGAGCAATTAAAAATTCAGTAGGTGTTATAGTGAGAAGTTGGACAAGGCATCACTATTTGTTAAGTCTGTATTTGCAACTAATGCAATATCCTCTTGGATTTGTGTATTCCAAAGGGCTTCACTCCATATTTCAAATTTATTGAGTTGCCCAATGAGCATGATATTTTTTTCCAATTTAGCGTGTTGGCGCAATGGCCCACTTAATAAAATTCGCCCAGCAGTATCTAATTCACATTCAGTTGCATAACCTAAAATGATTCGTTGAAGACTACGTTGGATCGGATCGATATTCGATAAGGTTAACAATTTCTGTTCAATTATTTCCCATTCATTTAGGGGATAAAGCAACAGGCATGGTTGACGGATATCGACAGTACAAATACATAAACCTTGGCTTTTATCAATAATTTCAGCGCGATAGCGTTTAGGAATAGCGATTCGTCCTTTCGTATCCAAGTTAATTGCTGATGCGCCACGAAACATGATTTATGCCTCTTTTATAAAAAAGACAAAATAAACAACAAGTTGTCTTTATTTACAGATAATTTCCCACAAAACACCACTTTAAAACACTTTGTAAGTTTATTATGCTAGATAAAAAATTGCAAATAAATTCCCTAAAAAATGCAAAATTAATAATCTGTATGGGGTATTAATTTGGCTTATTTAGATTAATTATTAATCTAATTGTGAGCAGATAATAGAATTCACCAATTAAAATTATTCAAAAAAATGATTAAAATCATAAAGTAAATTTATGAAGAGAATTTTGAGATTGGAAATTATACAAAAAATTATAAAAAAATCGTGAGATTTACTCGGAGTTTAGTAAAGCTATGTTAGAATGCCTAGCTTGCCTATTTATTTAAGAAATTTGTATGACATTGGAACTCACCTTAGAAAACATTTGTATTCAACGTGGCGATAATCTACTTATTACTGATCTCTGTACACAGTGGAGATCTGGCGATTTTGTGCAGATTGAAGGACACAATGGGATTGGTAAAACGAGTTTACTGCGGATTATTGCTGGATTAGCAACCCCGAAACATGGAGAAGTGTTGTGGCAAGGTGAAGAAATTCGTAAGCAGCGTGAAGAATATGCCGCAAATTTACTTTATCTTGGGCACCAAAGTGGTATTAAGCCAGAATTAACACCGTGGGAAAATTTAAAATTTTATCAACATGTTATGCCAAGCAAACAAGGGGATGAGATTTTATGGGAGGTATTGGATAAAGTCGGGCTCTTTGGGCGCGAAGATCTTCCTGCTGGGCAACTTTCCGCAGGGCAACAAAAACGGATTGGGTTGGCGCGATTATGGCTAAGTAAGGCACCCCTTTGGATATTAGATGAGCCTTTTACAGCGATTGATAGACAAGGTGTACAAAACCTTGCTACGCTTTTTGAACAACATACTGAAAATGGTGGCATTGTACTTCTAACAAGCCATCAAGATATTCCGAGTCGCAAACTTTCCCGATTGAATTTGGAAAATTACCAGCACAGCGGGGATAATGAATGATTTTTTTACAAATTATTAAGCGTGAATTAAAAATTGCGACGCGTAAGAAAGCAGAAATTCTTAATCCATTATGGTTCTTCCTAATCATTATCACGCTCTTCCCGTTAGTGATTGGGCCAGATCCTAATTTATTAGGAAAAATTGCAACTGGCGTAGCGTGGGTAGCTGCTTTACTTTCAGCCTTGTTATCTTTCGAACGCCTTTTTAGGGATGATTTTCTTGACGGATCTTTAGAACAATTAGTTTTATTACCACAACCTTTATATGTTACGGCACTTGCCAAGGTTGTTGCTCACTGGTTATTAACAGGACTTCCATTAATCTTGCTATCTCCAATTGCTGCCTTACTCTTGTCACTTGAACAACCCGTTTGGTGGGCATTGGTTTTAACGCTCTTATTAGGGACGCCTGTATTAAGTTGTTTAGGAGCAATCGGGGTGGCATTAACCGTAGGACTAAGGAAAGGTGGGGTATTATTGAGCTTACTAGTTTTACCTTTGTTTATCCCAGTGTTAATTTTTGCTGCCTCTGTTTTGGAAGCGGCATCACTAGGATTACCTTATCAAGGGCAATTAGCTATTTTAGGTGCGTTTTTCGTGACAGCAATAACATTTTCACCATTTGCCATTGCTGCTGCATTACGTATGACACTTGATCAATAAATTAAAGGAACAAAAATATGTGGAAGTGGTTACATCCCTATGCAAAATCTGAAGTTCAATACGATATTTGCGGGAAATTTATTCCATTTTTTGCTGTCTTATCAGTTTTACTATTAGTTGTAGGATTATTCTGGGGACTCGCTATCGCACCTGCTGATTATGAACAAGGCAATGCATTTCGAATTATGTATGTCCATGTGCCTTCTGCTATTTGGTCAATGGGAATTTATGTATCAATGGCAATTGCGGGGCTTATCGCTTTAGTTTGGCAAATAAAGAATGCGTACATTAGCATGATTGCAATGGCACCAATTGGCGCTGTTTTTACCTTTATTGCTTTAATTACTGGCGCGATTTGGGGTAAACCTATGTGGGGGACGTGGTGGGTTTGGGACGCACGTCTTACATCAGAACTTATTTTATTCTTCTTGTATCTAGGTGTTATTGCGCTTTATTCCGCTTTTCAAAATAGAGAAACCGGAATGAAAGCTGCTGCTATTTTATGCCTTGTGGGCGTGATTAATATTCCAGTTATACACTATTCTGTGGTGTGGTGGAATACGTTACATCAAGGCGCAAGTATTACAAGTTTTAGAAAATCATCTATCGCAGAACCAATGTTAATTCCACTTATTTTATGTATTTTCGGATTTTTAGCATTGTATATTTGGCTCACACTCGTTCGTTATCGTACAGACTTGCTTATAGCTGAACAAAAACGTCCGTGGGTAAAAGCATTATTACTTAAAGAAAAATAATCGAATAAGGAGAGAGGGGGCTTTATGTTTTTTCATTCTTGGTCAGATTTTATAAACATGGGAGGCTATGGCTTTTACGTTTGGCTTTCTTATGGGTTATCACTTCTGGCAATTATTTTATTAATCGCTGAAGAAAGCTGGCGACGCAAAGCATTGGTTAAAGAAATGCAACGTGCTGAACAACGTGAAAAACGCCAAAAAATGCGGGGGACAGTATGAATCCAAGACGTAAATCAAGACTCTTTTTCATCGTCAGTATTTTAATTGGGCTTGCGATTGCATCTGGCTTGGTATTATATGCCTTAAGACAAAATATTGATTTATTTTATACGCCATCAGAAATTATCTATGGTAAAGATCATAATCCATCTGAAAAACCGCATGTTGGACAGCATATTCGTGTGGGTGGAATGGTAGTGAAGGGAAGTGTAATTCGCGATCCGAATACATTAAAAGTGACCTTTAAATTAAATGATATTGGTCCATCAATTACCGTGCATTATGAAGGTATCCTGCCAGATTTATTCCGCGAAGGTCAAGGGATTGTCGCTCAGGGGACGTTGGTTGCGCCAACTGTATTAGATGCTACTCAAGTATTAGCGAAACATGACTCGAAATATGTTCCACCTGATTTAGAAAAACAAATGGAAAAAGTCCATAAAAATTATGGTGTTTCAAGTAGTGAACTTCAGGCAAACCCGCAGGACGTGAAATAATGGTAGCAGAATTAGGAAATTATGCCTTAGCACTTAGTTTTGCGTTGGCAATTTTATTGGCATTTTTTGCCCTTTGGGGAGCGGAAATTGGTCAGCCTAGACTGATTAGTTTGGCACGCCCATTAGCGTATAGCTTATTTCTCACATTGACTTTCAGTTTTGGCTCGTTATTTTATCTCTTTGCCGTAAATGATTTCTCTGTGCAATATGTTGTTAATAACTCAAATACCAATTTACCATTAATGTATCGTCTTGCCGCGGTATGGGGTTCACACGAAGGGTCATTATTGTTATGGGTGTGGTTATTAAGTTTATGGACTGCCGCAGTGGCAACATTTAGCCGCAGTTTACCAAGAGAAGCTGTTGCACGTGTATTAGGAATTTTGGGGCTACTGTCTATTGGCTTTATTGCTTTTGTTATTTTTACTTCAAATCCTTTCCTACGAACATTCCCAGATTTTCCTGTAGAAGGGCAAGAATTAAATCCGATGTTGCAAGATATTGGTTTGATTTTCCATCCGCCATTGCTGTATATGGGCTATGTTGGTTTTTCTGTTGCCTTTGCGTTTGCTATTGCTTCCCTAATGACAGGACGGTTAGATACAGCTTGGGCGCGCTGGTCACGCCCTTGGACATTAGCTGCATGGATTTTCTTAACTCTCGGTATTATTTTAGGATCGTGGTGGGCTTACTATGAACTTGGCTGGGGTGGCTGGTGGTTCTGGGATCCAGTAGAAAATGCATCTTTAATGCCATGGCTTGCAGGTACAGCATTAATTCACTCATTGACTGTGACTGAAAAACGCGCAGGTTTTAAAGCCTGGACGGTGTTGCTTGCTATTCTTGCATTCTCTCTCAGTTTAGTGGGAACTTTCTTAGTTCGTTCAGGTATTTTAGTTTCGGTACACGCATTTGCATCCGATCCATCACGTGGACTTTATATTTTAGCCTATTTGGTCGTAGTCATTGGTGGCTCTTTAGCATTGTATGCATTAAAAGGGCACCAAATTCGTTCGCGTCAAAATGCAGAGCGTTTTTCACGTGAAACCATGTTGCTTTTAAATAACATTTTATTGATGGCAGCTTTAGCGGTGGTATTTATTGGAACGATTTTACCACTTGTACATAAACAGCTTGGTTTAGGATCAATTTCGGTAGGGGCACCGTTCTTTAACCAGATGTTCCTTATCATCATGATTCCATTCTCTCTATTGCTGGGTATTGGACCATTGGTAAAATGGCGTCGAGATTCCTTCTCACGTTTACGTCGACCTGTAATCATTAGCTTAATTATCATGCTTATCGCTGGCTTTGCGCTACCTCCTTTACTTGGAGATAAAGAAAAAGCAACTGCAGTTCTAGGCGCAATGATGGCAGTATTTATTTTTATTTTAAGTGTTTACGAGCTTCTAGATCGTGCAACGTATCGCCATAACTTATGGCAAGGTATTCGAAAAATTTCTCGTTCCCATTGGGGAATGGTCATTGCGCATATCGGTGTTGCTGTAACGGTGTGGGGTATCGCTTTTAGCCAGAATTACAGCGTAGAACGCGATGTGAGAATGCGCATTGGTGATCATGTAGATGTGGCTGGTTATAACTTTACTTTTGACCGTATTGAAAATGAAAATGGACCGAATTATATCGGTGGCTTCGCAAAATTAACGGTTACCCGTGATGGTAAATATGTCACGACCTTACATGCGCAAAAACGTTTCTATACAGTAAGTAAAATGACGATGACGGAACCCGCTATTTCAGCAGGACTTACCCGTGATTTATATGTTGCTCTCGGTACACAATTTGATGATGGCAGCTGGGCATTCCGTTTATATTACAAACCATTTGTTCGTTGGATTTGGCTAGGTGGATTATTCATGGCATTTGGTGGCTTGCTCTGTATGGGTGATGGACGTTATCGCTTTGGCCGTTTGTTAAAACGAAGAGATCAAAAGTAAGTAGAAAATAGAGAAAAGGGGCAAAATCTATTTCACGCCCCTATTTTCGGAAATATTTTTACAGGATATGGTATGAAAAAGCGTTATATTCCCTTAATTTTATTTTTACTCATCGCAATTGCCTTCTTGGTACAGCTTTTGCGTAACCAGCAGGGTGATGATCCGCGTGCCTTAGAAAGTGCGCTTGTGGGACAACCTATGCCTGCAAGTAATTTGCAAGGGTTGTGGGGCAAAAAATTGGATTACAATGAGCTCTTTAAAAATGGTAAACCAGTATTGGTAAATGTATGGGCAACGTGGTGTCCAACTTGCTTTGCTGAACATCAATTTTTAGATGAGCTTGCGAAAAGTGGTGTACCTATTGTTGGGGTAGATTACAAAGATGGCGTTGAAGCTGCACGAGAATGGTTACATAAATATGGCAACCCATACGAAGCGGTCATTAACGATGATAATGGTGTTTTGGGATTGGATCTTGGAATTTATGGAACACCAGAAACCTTCCTTGTAGACGGCAAAGGAATCATTCGTTATCGTTGGACTGGTAACCTAGATGCGGATGGTTGGAAAAATACGCTTGGTCCGCTTTATGAAAAATATAAAGCAGCCGGGGAGCATAAATAATGAAAAAAATATTGACTGTTCTTCTTGCCTACTTTTGTTTCTCAGCGATGAGTTGGGGAGCAATTGATGCATTAAATTTTAAGAATGTACAACAAGAAGATGCTTATCATCGTTTAACGCAAGAATTACGTTGTCCACAATGTCAAAACAATAACATAGCTGACTCAAATGCAGTTATCGCTCAAGATATGCGTGGTAAAGTATTTAGTTTGTTGCAACAAGGTAAATCTGAAAAAGAAATTATCCATTACATGGTTGAACGTTATGGTAATTTCGTTACCTATAATCCGCCAGTGGAAGCATCTACGATTATTCTATGGGCGGTCCCATTCGGCATACTCATTTTTGCGTTATTTTTCTTATGGCGCCCACGGTTTTTATTTAATAAACCCGCCGATAGCCTCAATGATATTTCTGAAAATACAGAGGAAATGAATGATACGCTTCAATCCTATAAAACTGAACTCTCACAAGATGAGGAGCAACGTTTGCAGGAATTACTGAACAAAAAGGATAATTAGATGAATTTTTGGATAATTTGTTTATTGATAACCTTAATTGCTGCGTTAATAGGATTTTATCCGCTCTGGCGTAGTAAAAGTCGTGATGTCTCAGCCGATCATGCACGCGATGAACTAAATAAAGCTTTCTATTTCAATCGTCTAAAAGAAATTCAAGATGATGAAGAACAGGGATTATTAGATAATTTAGAACAGTCTAAATTAGAATTACAACAGAATTTATTGCAAGATATTCCTGAACAAGAAGCGGAAATTTTATCAAATAATATTGATAAACACTTTGGCAAAGTTTGGGCATTATGTGGATTTTTATTACTCCTTATTATCGCCGTGCCTGTTTATTTAAAAGTAGGATCTTGGCAAGAGCAGGAAATGCTAGATAAAACTGTGGTGAATTTGCCTTACTTCTATCAACGCGTTGATGATTTAAAAGGGAAACCGCTTAGCAATGAAGAGTTAAATCAATTTATTTTTGCACTTCGCGTTAAATTACAACAAAATCCAGATGATGCTTTAGGTTGGTGGCGACTCGGTGAGCTTGCTATGAAACAATCCAAAATGCGCTTAGCGATGAATAGTTATGAAAGAGCCTATAAATTAGATCCGAAAAATAATGAGTTTGCTCTTTCTTATGCAAGATTCCTCATGTTCTCTAAGAGTAACGTGGATAAGGCAAATGGTATTTCGCTTGTGCGTAGTGTTCTTCGAAAAGATCATACAAATATGCAGGCGTTGAGTCTATTAGCATTCCAATATTTTTCTGATCAGGATTATCGTATGGCAGCCGCAACTTGGGCCTTAATGATTCAATTGCTTCCACCAAATGATCCACGTGTACCTGTTTTGGAAAAAAGTTTAATGACAGCCCAAGCACAGCTTCAAGCTCAAGAATTGGGTGATAAAGAAGATGCGCAAAGAATTAAAGCGAATCAGGAAGCTCAACAAGCACAAAAATAATAAATACTCGCCTCAGAGTGGTTATGCCATTTTGGGGCGTATTACTAAATAACCCCTTGTAAAAAGTTGATTGAAACCAATAAAGTAGTAAAGTGAATAAGGAATATTCGTTACTTGTGCGGTTATGTAATTTACATAAAAAGACTATTGTCTAATTTTCTCATAAAGAGCGATTTATAAGGATTTGATAATGAAAAAGTTATTCCCTGCATTATTTGCGATTGCTTTACTTTCTAGTGGATGTTCGAATTTCTTGCAAACTCAACAGATTAAGAAAGTTGCGAATACGGGTAATCTCGGTGCCCAAATTGCTTTAGCTAGAGCATATTATCTTGGAAAAGGTGTACCTCGATCTTATTCTCAAGCCGTTCACTGGTATACAAAAGCAGCCCAACAGGGAAGTCCCGAAGCGCAATATAATCTTGCAACATTATATAAAGAGGGAAAAGGCGTTGAGCAGTCTTATGTCCAAGCGGCAAATTGGTATCAAAAGGCAGCTGAACAAGGACTCTCTTATGCGCAATATAATCTTGGATTAATGTATTATAAAGGTGAAGGCGTTTTCCAGTCTTATCCTAAAGCAGCTGAATGGACAGCGAAAGCAGCCGAGCAAGGGCTTGCAGATGCGGAATCGAATTTAGGTAAAATGTATTTTTCTGGAGATGGTGTTGAACAATCCTATCCACAGGCTTTTAACTGGACTCAAAAAGCGGCTATGCAGGGTTCGGTTGATGCGCAATTTAATTTAGCCACTATGTATTATCAAGGAAAAGGCATTCCTCAATCTTATGAGAAAGCTGCTGAATTTTATCGGAATGCAGCCATGCAAGGTTCAACTGCCGCAGAGGGGGTTTTAGGCGATCTGTATTATTATGGCAAAGGGGTCGCTCAATCTTATGCGGAGGCAGCAAAATGGTATGCAAAAGCCGCCAAAGCAGGCTCAAGCCAAGCCCAAAATAATTTAGGGCTTATGTATTTGTCGGGATTAGGTATGCCAAAATCTTATGAAAAAGCCTTCATCCTCTTTAAAGCTGCAGCCCAACAAAACAATATTCAAGCACAAGATAATCTCGCTCACCTTTATCAACAAGGTCTTGGTGTCGCCCAAAATAATATTCTGGCGTATGCTTGGTATAATCAAATGCTAACACATGAAGTAAACAGTACGGCGGATAGTAAATTAATTAATGATGCTAAAACAAAACTGTATCAATTAGAAAGAGTGTTAGGTGAGAAAAAAATTGCGCAGGCCCAAGCCTTGACTTTAGAGGCCTTAATAAAAATTAACCCGATTTCTCAGCCGTTAGCGATCTAATTATTACGCCTCAATTTTCATAAAAATTTTTCCGAAAATTGGGGCGTGATATTAAGACCGAAAATCTGGATGGATACGTTCTATAGTAATTCCCACGCTCTGAGCATCTGGGATAGCATTGGGTTTGTGAAGGGTAAGTTTTAACCAAGGAATATTAAAACGGCGCAACAACATCATCGCTGTTTCATGAGCAAGTTTTTCGACGAGGTAAAACGCCTGTTCTTGACAGAATGTAATGATAGCTTGGCTGACTTCAGCATAGTTTAAAC
Source organism: Actinobacillus sp. (assembly GCA_020026155.1). GTDB lineage: Bacteria > Pseudomonadota > Gammaproteobacteria > Enterobacterales > Pasteurellaceae > Actinobacillus_C. The sequence continues at coordinate 86,338 of JAHHQX010000008.1, forward strand.
AAAACTGAACATCATCCGTTTCAGCGGCTTTAGAACAGTCCCAGGCCATTTCAAGATCGAAAATGACTTTTTGTCTAATTTGTTGTTCCCAATCGTAAACACCGATTTGTGCAGTTGTGGTTAATCCAGTAATGAAAATATGATCCATAGGGCATCTCCTAAAATTATGGTAGCGATATGCTAACAATTTTGAGTAAAATACACGAAATTTTTTTAAGTAGAGGATAAAAAATGACACTATTTGCCTTGTTCTACATGTTATGTACCTACCTCCTTGGTTCGGTATCCAGCGCAATTTTATTGTGTCATTTTTTAGGACTGCCTGACCCAAGAAAAGCTGGTTCAAACAACCCTGGTGCAACCAACGTACTGAGACTAGGTGGTCGCTGGGTCGCACTTGCTGTATTTATTTTTGATGTTTTAAAAGGAATGATTCCAGTTTGGGCGGGATATTACTTAGGATTAAGTCAATTTGAACTAGGGATGGTGGCACTATGCGCCTGTTTGGGACATATTTTCCCAATTTTCTTCCATTTTAAAGGTGGAAAAGGCGTTGCTACCGCATTTGGTGCGATTGCACCGATCAGCTGGAGTGTTGCTGGTTTTACATTTGGGACATGGCTTATCGTCTTTATCCTCACTCGATATTCTTCTCTAAGCGCTGTAATTACCGCATTACTTGTTCCATTTTATGTGTGGTATGTCAAACCAGAATTTACTTTCCCAGTTGCAATGGTATGTTGCCTAATCATCTATCGTCATCACGACAATATCCAACGCTTATGGCGCGGACAAGAAAATCGATTTTCTTTTGTGAAGAATAGAGATTAGGTGTAAAAACGCCCTACTGGGCGTTTTATATCATTGACCATAATAAGCGTGTTGACCATGTTTTCTTAGATAATGTTTATCTAATAATTCATGTTGCATATGCGGGGTATTAGGAGCAAGTTGGGTTGTAATAAAATCCATATAAGCAATTTCTTCTAAGACCACTGCATTATGAACAGCCTCTACAGCATTTCTACCCCAAACAAAGGGCCCATGTGAATAAACGACAATCCCGGGAATTTGAATCGGATCAATATGCCGTTGTCGGAACGTTTCAACGATAACTTTTCCAGTTTCTAACTCATATTCACCATTAATTTCTTTCGCAGTCATTGGGCGCGTACAGGGAATATTTCCATAAAAATAATCTCCATGTGTTGTGCCGAATGCTGGAATGTCCTTACCAGATTGTGCCCAGGACGTTGCATAACGGGAGTGAGTATGAACAATTCCACCTACATCTTGAAATTGTCGGTATAATTCTAAATGGGTTGGGGTATCTGAAGATGGTTTTTTACTACCTTCAACAACTTTACCTGTAAATAAATCAACCACTACCATATCTTCAGCCGTCATAACATCATATTCGACACCTGAAGGTTTAATTACAACAAGATTTTTTTCCCGATCAATAGCGGAAACATTTCCCCATGTGAAAGTGACCAAACCATATTTAGGTAGGGCAAGATTAGCTTCTAATACTGTCTGTTTTAATGTTTCTAACATAAGCCTGACTCCAACATTTTGCTTTGAATCCATTGACGCGCTTTAATAATTTCAATTAAAGGTTCAGGACTTTTTTCTGACCACATTTCAATTAAAAAAGTACCGCGATAGTTGAGCTCTTTTAGCGTTTTAAAAATTTGCAAGAAATCGACACATCCTTCACCAAATGGGACATCTCGGAATTTTCCTGGATAATCGGGAGTTACTTTTAATGTATCTTTTAAATGAATTGCAGAAATTTTATCAATACCTAGTTGAAGTTCTGTGGTTATATTATCATTCCATGCACTAAGGTTTCCGATGTCTGGATACACCGTAAACCAGGGAGAACTTAAGAGGTCATCCCATTTTTTCCAACGAGAAATAGAACTCATAAATTGAGTATCCATGATTTCTACAGATAGGGTAACTTGTTTACCTGCGGCATAATTAACAGCCCACTCTAATCCACTTTGAAAGTATTTAAGGGTGGTGTAGTCACTTTCCTCATAGTAAACATCATAGCCTGCCAATTGGATTGTACGAATACCTAAATCTACTGCCAGATCGATGGCTTTTTGCATAAGTATGCGTGACTGTTGACGAATATGTTCATCGTGTGAACCAAATGGAAAACGACGTTGAGCCGAAAAACACATTGAGGGAATATGAATCCCAGTTTCAATCATTTGTTTCACCAACTGATAACGTTCTTTTTTACTCCAGTCAAGCCGAGCTAATCGCTCTTCAGTTTCATCAATGGATAGTTCAACAAAATCAAATCCAGCGACTTTAGCGATAGATAATCTATCTTGCCAGGAAATATTTTTAGGTAATGCTTTTTCATAGATACCTAGACGATGAGGTAGCATGGTCTCTCCTTACTCTAAGCAAGAAGAATATTTAATCCTTTTGCTTCGAGTTGCTTAATTATTGCTGGATCAGCCTCATGTCCAGTGATTAGTAGATGAATGTTATCCAGAGATGTAAATAACATACCTACCGCTTTACCTAGCTTAGAGCTATCCAACAAGACGATTAATTTTTGATTTTTGCTTAAAATCCTCTGCTCAGAATTTGCGATTAACATATCTGTCTTATATAAGCCTTTATCTGTTAATCCTTTACCACTTGTAAACATGATATCCGCAGCAAAAGTTTCAGAATCTGCATTCATCGAAAGGGTAATAGCTTGACTCTGATTATACTGTCCACCCATGATGACAACGCGTGGATGATTGTGCTCAATAAGATAGTTTGCCAATGGTAAATAATTGGTGATTATTTGTACTTTTTGTTGGCAAAGTTGCTCACCAAGTAGAAGCATTGTTGAACCACAAGTAAGAATCACATTCTCATCAGGTTTACAAAGACTTGCTGCTTTAACTGCAATACGCTGTTTTTCAGAAAAATGTTTTATATGATTTTTCTTTTCTTCAAGTTCTAGTCCTATTTCTGTTCTTATCTTATGTTCTACACCGTTACGAACTTTAATAAGCTTTCCTTGTTGATGTAATTTATTTACGTCGCGTCTTGCGGTGGCTGGCGATATATTTAAAAACTGTACAATTTCAGGGATTGAAAGCATTCTTTTAATTGCAAGTTGGGCTAACAATTTTTCGTGTCTTATCGTCTCATTCATTATTTATTCCAATAGTTAAGAATTAAATTACAGATGGCTTCTGACTACCCACTAACGAAAGAGCCAGAAACAAGAGCTAGCACCATATTGAAAACCCATCTTACTGTTATACCGTTATAAAATAGATTTGAAAGGTACGTTTGGTTCTTGTTCAAAACAGTCATCAAAACCTCGAGGATGATGATATTCAGTTAGAGCCTTATCGCGTGGATAAATATACTTCCCGCCTACTTCCCAGATAAAAGGGTGAAATTGGTATTGTAAGCGATTTTTACGCATATGATAAAGAGTGAGGATCTCATCTGTATTAGCTTGGAAGTTTGTCCAAATATCGTGATGGACAGGAATAATGACATCGGTTCGTAAACATTCAGCCATACGTAGTAAATCAACGGAGGTCATTTTATCTTGAATACCGATTGGGTTTTCACCATAGCTTCCCAATGCAACATCAATATCATAATCTTTCCCGTGTTTTGCATAATAGATGGAATAGTGGCTATCGCCAGAATGATAGATATTTCCTCCTGGCGTCTTAATGAGATAATTCACCGCCTTTTCTCCCATTTCCTCATCACTAGGACAAATACCTGCCAGCTCATTATCATCTGCCCCTTTAGCTGGTAAGGTAACAAGACAAGTACGATCGAAAGAATCGAGTGCGATTAATTCAAGGTCTTTGATTTTAATTGCATCGCCAGGTTTAACGGTAATACAACGATGTTCAGGGACGCCCCATTTTTTCCACATGTTTACGCAGTATTTAGGACCGATAAATTTGACATGATCTAAGTTAGGATTTTGAATGATCGCAGCAGCGACATTTACATCAATATGATCATTATGGTAGTGAGTGGCCACAACTACATCAAGATCATTTATAGCAAAAGGATCTAATACCATAATGGAATTGCGGAGATTTGGTTGCAGTTTTCTCACTCCTGCCATATTTGCCATCTGATGCCCGCGGACCATATCTTTGACTTGTTTGGTCGCTTTACCACGGCCACACCACAGATCAATACATAAGTTAGCATTTGCTGGTGTTTTTACCCAGATCCCAACACATCCTAGCCACCACATTGCAAAATTTTTTTCAGGTACTTTTTCCAAGGCAATTTCTTCATTAAGCCAAGTTCCCCATTCAGGAAAAGTAGATAAAATCCAACTTTCACGACTAATTTCATTAACTTTACTCATATTTAATCCTCTTTATTGATTTTTAATCATAAATAATCATATTTAATCATTTTAAATAAGTAAAGTTATTTTTTCTATTTTTTTATTATTAATGTAATTAATTATTGGTATTTATTGAATAAAATATATTAAAAAGCATATATTGAAACCATAAAATTAGGTTAAAAAATGTTCTACAAATAGCAGTAAATTGTGATTATTGTCACAAATAATCAAAATAAATCTTTTTTTGATTTTTTTACCCAGCTACACTCTAGCGACGAAAGTAGGCATGAAAAATGTAGGATTAATTTTATGCTTAGAGCTATCTACTTTGTATTGGCATGAGAGGACAATATGGAAACGATTTATCAATTATTTTTGACGATTAATACGCAGGTATTATCCAAGGCACCCTTTTTATTAGGAATAGTTGCTTGTCTAGGCTACATACTATTGAAAAAAGATTCTACAACTATCATCAAGGGGACAATTAAGACAATTGTTGGGTTTATGATGGTCCAAATTGGGGCAGAAGTACTAGTCAAAAGTTTTAAACCTATTATTACCAAACTTGCTGAATATCATGGGCTAACTGGTGCAGTTATTGACCCCTATACCTCTATGCAGGCAACCATTCAAACTATGGGAGAACATTATGCATGGGTGGGTTACGCTGTATTGGGTGCATTGGCGCTTAATATTGTATTGGTTTTGTTGCGTCGTTTTACAGGGATTAGAACAATTATGCTCACGGGACATATTATGTTCCAGCAAGCTGGATTGGTTGCAGTATTTTATATGATTATTGGGGCTTCAATGTGGGAAACCATTATTTATACTGCTGTACTTATGGCGTTATATTGGGGGATTAGCTCTAATATCATGTACCAGCCAACCCAAGCTGTTACTGGAGGTGCGGGATTTTCTATTGGGCATCAACAACAATTCGCCTCATGGGTTGCAACTAAAATTGCGCCCAAATTAGGGGATAAGAATGACAGCGTAGATCATATTAATTTACCAAAATGGCTACATATCTTTCACGATAGCATCTCTGCAACAGCCTTAGTTATGACTGTTTTTTTTGGTGTCATTTTACTTTCCTTTGGATTAACCCATCTTCAAGAAATGGCAGGCAAAACAAATTGGTTTATGTACATTTTGGAAACTGGATTGAAATTTGCGGTAGCGATTCAAATAATCGTGACAGGGGTACGCATGTTCGTCGCAGAACTTTCAGAGGCATTTAAGGGGATTTCAGAGCGTTTAATTCCAAATTCTGTATTAGCAATTGATTGTGCAGCAATTTATGCGTTTTCACCTAACGCAATGGTTTTTGGTTTCATGTGGGGTGCTATTGGGCAATTTGTTGCTGTGGGAATACTATTATTCTGTAACGCACCTATTTTAATTATTCCGGGCTTTATCCCAATGTTCTTTTCGAACGCGACTGTCGGGGTTTTTTCTAATAAATTTGGCGGCTGGAAAGCTGTTATGAAAATTTGTTTCATCATGGGAATCATCGAAGTATTAGGGTCCGCATGGGTTATTCAGCTACTCGCTACAAAAGGGGCATTCTTTAATGGTTGGATGGGAATGGCGGATTGGGCCCTTGTCTTTCCTCCTGTCTTACAAGGTATTGTAAGTATCCCAGGGTTTTTCTTCCTTATCCTTTTAAGTGCTTTAATTTATATGTTTTTTGCAAGTCGCAAGTTGCGTGCAGAAGAGGCGGAAGCAAGAGCTCGCGGTCTCACATTGGAACAATTGCACGGTTATGATCTCGATCCAAAAGTAGAAGAAAATGTAGCCAATCCTCGAGTGGATGCTGAAGAGCTCAATTTCTCTGAACGACCAATACGTATTCTTGCTGTATGCGGTAGTGGGCAGGGCTCATCAATGATGATGAAGATGAAAATTAAAGCATGGTTAGATAAACGACATATTGCCAACATTATGGATAGCTGTGCGGTAACGGATTATAAAGGAAAACTAGATAGCGTAGATATCATAGTGTGTTCCCAGCATTTGAAAGATGAAATAACTGTTCCATCTAATGTATCAGTTCTTGGGGTTCAGAATATGTTAAATCCCAATTCTTTTGGAGAAGAATTATTAGAATTAATCCATAAATGTCAAAACCAATAGGGGAAATCAAAGTGTAAAACAATTAATTTACTGAGGGTATAGATATGTTAAAGAAATCATTAATTGAAAATAAAGCAATTAAGCTTAATCAGCATGCAGATGATTGGCAAGAAGCAATAAAAATTGCCATTGATATGCTTGTTTCTGCGGGTTGTGTAGAAACAAGATATTACGACAGCATTGTAAAAGGCATTCAGGAACATGGTCCATATATTATTTTAGCTCCAGGGTTAGCGATGCCACATGCTAGACCAGAAGATGGTGTCATAAAAAGTGGATTTTCTTTAGTGACATTTAAAGAACCTATTTATTTTGATGGGGATGAGTCGCCTATTTATATGATGATTGCATTGGCAGGAAGTGATGCGAACGCCCATATGGAAGGATTAGTAGAGATAACAGAGGCATTAGATGATCCAGACAGTGAAACGGGGGTAGATATCGACAAATTCCGTAGATGTCAGACCGAGCAAGACGTTTTAAATGTGCTTGATGCCGCTTTAGTATAAAATTATGTATGAGGAAAATTGATATGAAACCTTTATTACAATTAGCTTTAGATTCAACGAATTTAGAAACCGCAGTTGTATCAGCCCAAAAAGCTGAGCAAGTTGTAGACATCATTGAAATTGGAACTATTCTTGCTTGTGCTGAAGGTATGAAAGCAGTGTCACTATTGCGTGCTTTACATCCTGAACATATTATTGTTTGTGATTTAAAAACAACTGATGGTGGCGCAATTTTAGCAAAAATGGCATTTGAGGCTGGGGCAGACTGGCTAACAGTATCGGCAGCAGCTCATCCAGCAACGAAAGCCGCCTGTAAAAAAGTTGCTGATGAATTTAATATTCTTCATCCTGAATTAAAGATCCCGAAAGAAATTCAGATAGAAATTTATGGCAATTGGACATTAAATGACGCTCAGGAATGGCTAAATTTAGGTGTCAAACAAGCTATTTATCATCGTTCTCGTGATGCTGAATTAGCGGGCAAAGGTTGGACTCAGACAGATATCGATCTTATGAAAGCCTTATCTGACATGGGACTAGAATTATCTATCACTGGAGGTATTATTCCAGAGGATATTCATTTATTTAAGGATATTAAAAATGCTAAAGCATTCATTGCAGGGCGTGCTCTAGTTGGTCCAAATGGACTTACTATTGCACAAAAAATTCATGAACAAATTAATAAATATTGGTAGATGATAATGATAAAAAAGCCACAAGTTCATTTGTGGCTTTTTGTCGTTTCACATTACTTATTCGTGAATGGTTTCAACTGCACTTTTTATTGTGAGTGTGATTTCAGTGGATATCACATGTTCCAAAATCGTGCTTAAACTTGCCAGTTTTCGGTAGTCTGCAATTCCTTGATTATTAATGTAGCCTTGTTCTTTCAAACTATTAATGAAGTTTGTAAAGACGGCTTTATCAAAGAATTCTGGTGCATTGATACCGTGCAAAATAGATAAACGGCGTGCAACAGTTTGACTATTTTTTTCTAAATCAGCACGGGCAATATTAGGATCATTTTGTAGAATATTAATCGTAATATTGTAACGTTGTAGTATTTCACGCACTCCCGCAGACCAAAGTTGAAGTGTACGAACATGCGATTTATTTAACGCAAGAATATTCGCATTACTTTGGATAAGGTTTTGGCGTTCGAATTCAGCAATGATGGCTTCTAAGTAAGCATGCAATTCTTCTTCGTTAAAACGTAAGAATAATTCTTTTTGTAAGAATGGGTAAAGTTTCTTAGCCGTATCAATAACCAAATCTTTTTGGATTGCTTCATAATGTAGAATAAGACTCGCCACGAGAGAAGGGAGTGCCAAAATATGTTGAATATTATTACGATAATAAGTCATCAATACCGCAGCATCTCGTTGTAAACGAATGATTTCACCAAAGTTATCTTTCTCAACCAAAAGCCCCATGCGATCTAAATTGAATGCATATTCCACCATTTCGGCTGGTGTTTCCTGAGGAAGTGTCATATCTTGAGAATAAGGAACATTGGTCAGGAAATCTTGGTAACTTTCTAATTGTTCAATAAGTTGCTCTTTACTTAATGCACGTTGACGTGAAGAAAGAAGAGCGGTACCAATTAAGTTCATTGCATTTACAGCGGCTGCATTATTAATATGGACCATCACTTTATTAGAAATATTTTCTACCGCAGAGCTAAACCATGGCGCACGTGTATCACTTGCTGATCCTTCTACATCGCCTTTTTCTTTCCATTCTGGGTAATGCTGATTGAGGTAATTTGCGATACTAATTGGTTCTCCAAAGTTTACATACGCTTTGCCAAGCTTACGTAATTTTTTAATAACGCGAATTACTAAGCCTGCATTTTCTTTTTCTTTCTCTGCGCCACGAAGTTCTTTAGCATAGGTATCTACTTCAATAACATGCTCATAACCAATGTAAACTGGTACGATAGAAATCGGACGACGTTGATCTTGTTGCAATGCTTGTAATGTCATAGACATCATACCTGTTTTTGGTGTGAGCAAGCGCCCTGTACGGGAACGACCACCTTCAATAAAATATTCAACAGAGTAGCCACGATAGAAAAGTTCTGCTAAATATTCACGGAAAATGGTGGCGTAAAGACGATTTCCTTTAAAGCTACGGCGGATAAAGAAGGCGCCCCCACGGCGGAACATTGACCCTACTGGCCAGAAATTAAGGTTAATCCCTGCAGCAATATGCGGTGGAACTAAACCTTGATGGTAAAGTAAATAGGAAAGCAGTAAGTAGTCGATATGGCTACGGTGGCATGGAATATAGACAATTTCATGCCCTTCTAATGCTAATTTACGCACGCGATCTGCGTTTTGTACATTAATCCCTTGATAAAGTTTATTCCAAAGCCAACGTAAGAAACGGTCAGCTAAACGTAAACCTTCGTAATTTACGTTAGCGGCAATCTCATCCATAATTTTATAAGCTTCCCGTCTCGCTTTTTCTGGACTCACATTTTTTAAACGGATCTCATCATCAATTGCTTGAAGGACAGCAGGTGACTGCATAAGGTTACGGAACATCGCTTGACGGTTAGGAAGACGAGGACCTGTCGCAGAAATACGTTGTTTAGAAAAATGGATTTTTGCTACGCGGGTTAATTTTGTAGCTAATTTTGGATCGTTACCGTATTCGTTAACCATGTAGCGTAATGAAACAGCTTGTGAAAAACGGACAAAGGTGTCACGACCAAACCAAATAGCCGCGATCATTTTTTGTAAGCTGTTTAACAGACGAAGTTTTGGTAATCCCGCACTTCCTTCATGTCCTGGGGAACGACCCCATAGCACGGAAGCTGGGATAATTTGTACATTGAGATCAGGATCTTTGCGATGCAGATCTAAATACTGATTGAAAACTTTAATGGTTTCTTTTTTAGCCGTTTTACTACGAAAAACGCTATTCCCCTTGTCTAAAAACACATATCTTGGGAGAGATTGCCCTGCAATATTATTATTTTCTGCTGGATCGGGTAGCCCTACACTAAGACAGTTTCTACGTAGGATAACAAAGTCTGTTTGGGACGTATAAGGAAGAATATAAACAACCGGTTGTGATAAATCGAGATTTAGCTCATCAATTGGATGTTGCGGAATAGGATTATTTTTTACCAAAAATGACAATGGAAAATCCAATGCTTGTCGGTAAAGGTTTAATAACAAAGACATATTTATTACCAGTGATTAATAAATTAAGAATAATTTACCTTATTTTACCTTAAAAAGTTAGCTTTTTGTGCTAAAGAAAGCATTGCATAATGAATAAAGATGTATAGAATGACATAAATATATTGTATAAAAAAACAGGGGTTGCAATAAAAATGCTCAAAAAGTTAACAGAAAGACAACAGCAAGTCTATAATTTGCTGAAAAGTCATATTGATAGTACGGGCATGCCACCTACTCGTGCAGAAATCGCAAAAGAACTTGGATTTCGTTCGGCAAACGCTGCAGAAGAACATTTAAAAGCCTTAGCTCGAAAAGGGGTTATTGAAATTCTCTCGGGTGTATCTCGAGGTATTCGTTTAATTGCTGAAGAGGAACCAGTGGAAGAGGGCATTCCTCTGATTGGTCGAGTGGCAGCGGGCGAACCGATTTTAGCAGAAGAGCATATTGATAGTATTTACCATATCGATCCGCAAATGTTTAATCCTGCAGCAGATTTCTTGTTACGTGTGTATGGAGAATCAATGAAGAATATTGGCATCTTAGATGGGGATCTTCTTGCGGTTCATCATACGAAAGACGTGCGCAATGGGCAGGTTGTTGTTGCTCGCATTGATGATGAAGTCACAGTAAAACGTTTGGTTAAACAAGGTAATATGATTTACCTTCATGCGGAAAACGATGACTTCGCACCGATTGTCGTAGATTTAAATCAGAATCCGACTTTTGAAATTGAAGGCGTAGCGGTTGGGATTATCCGCAATAATCGTTGGATGTAATTACGCCCTAAAAATCGGAAAATTTTTTGATTTATTACAAAAAATCTTGTTATTTAAAATAACCACTGTATAATTCCGCAACTTACAGTCGTGTTCATTTTTTCGTTCCTTGCTTCCGCAAGATTGGCGACTGGTCTTACAGTCGGAGGCTGATTAACCCGTAAGGAGCAGCAATGCGTCACTACGAAATCGTTTTTATGGTTCATCCAGACCAAAGCGAACAAGTACCTGCGATGATCGAACGTTACACCAACTCTATCACAGAAGCTGGCGGTAAAATTCATCGTTTAGAAGATTGGGGTCGCCGTCAATTAGCATACCCAATCAACAAATTACATAAAGCACACTACGTGCTTATGAATGTAGAAGCGCCTCAAACAGTAATCGACGAGCTAGAAACAACATTCCGTTACAACGATGCAGTTCTTCGTAACGCGATTATGCGCACTAAGCACGCCGTAACAGAAGCGTCCCCAATGGTTAAAGCACGCGACGAACGCAAAGCTGTAACTGAAGTTGAAATCAACGATACTGAGGATGCTGGCGAGTAATTGTCTATTTCAAATCGTTTATCTTTAACGGGTAAAGTTTCCACTTTCCCTAAAAGGATGAGAACCCCGAATGGTATAGAACATTGCCAATTTATTTTTGAGCATCGTTCCTACCGCCAAGAAGCAGGATTTCAGCGCCAAGTTTGGTGTAAAATTCCGGTTCAAATTAGCGGGGCAGATTTAATAGCAAAGACACAAAGCATTACGGTCGGTGTGGATCTTTTTATTGTTGGCTTCTTGATTTCGCAAAAAGCGCCAAATCAATTAACGCAATTAGTATTACACGCCGAGCAGATCGAATTTATAGATTAGGAGAATCGCCACATGGCACGTTATTTCCGTCGTCGTAAGTTCTGCCGTTTCACAGCGGAAAATGTTACTGAAATCGATTACAAAGATATCGCAACATTAAAGAACTACATTTCTGAAAGCGGCAAAATTGTCCCAAGCCGTATTACTGGTACTCGTGCGAAGTATCAACGTCAATTAGCTCGTGCAATCAAACGCGCGCGTTTCTTAGCGTTACTTCCATACACTGACAACCAACACTAGTTGCAAGGAGTACAGTAAATGCAAGTTATTTTATTAGAAAAACTCGCTCACCTTGGTAACATCGGTGACCAAGTGAACGTTAAAGCAGGTTTTGCACGTAACTACTTAATCCCACAAGGTAAAGCAGTAATGGCAACCGCAGCAAACGTAGAATATTTCGAAAGCCGTCGCGCTGAACTTGAAGCAAAAGCTGCTGAAGTTTTAGCTCAAGCACAAGCTCGTGCTGCACAATTAGCTGAATTAGCTAAAGTAACTATCGCTTCTAAAGCTGGTGATGAAGGTCGTTTATTCGGTTCAATCACTACTCGCGATGTTGCTGATGCAGTAACTGCTGCTGGTGTTCAAGTTGCGAAAAGCGAAGTTCGTTTATCAACTGGTCCTATCCGTACCCTTGGTGAACACGAAGTTCGTTTCCAACTTCACCCAGAAGTATTTGCAAGCTTAATCGTAGACGTTGTTGCAGAATAATTTATTCTTCACAATGTAGAAAACCTAGCCTTTGGGCTAGGTTTTTTTATATTTTTGAAAGCAGAGATTTTTTGAGAAAAATTACTACTTAAAATTATAATAATTTTCTTTTAATTCATCGCCATAGCGATGACTGACCTGAACTCAGAGAGAACAAAATGAATAAACCAGAATTACTTTCCCCAGCGGGCTCACTTAAAAATATGCGCTATGCATTTGCGTATGGTGCAGATGCCGTTTATGCAGGGCAACCACGTTATAGCTTACGTGTGCGTAACAATGAATTTAACCACGCGAATTTAAAAATTGGTATTGATGAAGCTCACGCACTTGGTAAGAAATTTTATGTTGTGGTAAATATTGCACCGCATAACTCAAAATTAAAAACATTTATCAAAGACTTAGAACCTGTTATAGCAATGAAGCCTGATGCACTAATCATGTCTGATGCAGGGCTTATTATGATGGTGCGCGAAGCATTTCCTGACATGCCAATTCATCTTTCAGTTCAAGCGAATGCAGTAAACTGGGCAACAGTTAAATTCTGGCAACAAATGGGCTTAACCCGCGTGATTTTATCTCGCGAATTATCAATCCAAGAGATCGCAGAAATTCGTGAAAAAGTACCTGAAATGGAACTTGAAGTATTCGTCCATGGTGCACTTTGCATGGCATACTCTGGTCGTTGCCTACTTTCTGGATACATCAATAAACGTGATCCTAACCAAGGAACTTGTACCAATGCGTGCCGTTGGGAATATTCCGTAACTGAGGGCAAAGAAGACGAAGTCGGAAATATCGTTAACGTAGGTGAAGAAATCCCTGTTAAAAATATTGCACCAACTTTAGGGGAAGGTCCAACAACAGAAAAAGTTTTCTTATTAGCAGAAAGTCAACGCCCTGAAGAACAAATGGCGGCATTTGAAGATGAACATGGCACTTACATCATGAACTCTAAAGATTTACGTGCAGTTCAACATGTCGAAGAATTAACAAAACTTGGCGTGCATTCTCTAAAAATCGAAGGTCGTACTAAATCTTTCTATTACTGTGCACGTACCGCTCAAGTTTATCGTAAAGCGATTGATGATGCCACAGCGGGCAAACCATTTGACGAAAGCTTAATGACAACTTTAGAAAGTCTTGCTCACCGTGGCTATACAGAAGGTTTCTTACGTCGTCATACCCACGATGAATATCAAAATTATGATTACGGTTATTCCATCTCTGAACGTCAACAATTTGTAGGTGAATTTACTGGAAACCGTAATGCAGAAGGTATGGCAGAAGTTGCAGTTAAAAATAAATTCCTACTAGGGGACAGTGTAGAAGTGATGACTCCGCAAGGTAATATCACGATGCAAATTAATCGCCTTGTAAACCGTAAAGGTGAAGAAGTGGAGGCAGGTAAAGGTGATGGACATTTTGTATTCCTTGATGTTCCTCAAGATTTAGATCTGAATTTTGCTTTACTTATGCGTAATCTAACCGATACGAATACACGTAATCCACATAGTAAATAAAGTTAAAAAGGCATCGTAATGATGCCTTTGCTTTTATTCGAAAGATTTTCCTAGTTGCAGAGAACTTATTGCTTTTTTACAAGTTTCTAGCGAAACTTGTGACAAACTTGATCCTGCCCATAGCAAACTAGGCCACAGATATTGGTGGAAACAATATATTTTGCCTGCTTGCATATTTACTTTGTAATGGTTGTAAGTCAATACAGATTCGGTAGCAAGTTGATGTTCACCTGGTTTGAGCTGTTTATAAAAGTACACATAAGCACCAGTTTCCCCAATAGGCTTTTTATCAACTACGAGGGTTTTCTTTACTGCCCCCCAAAAAATGAATTACGATAAATATATAATGCAGCTTTATCTTTCGGTGCAATAAATTGTTTAGCTTGTTGATCGGCCTCTTGAGTAGCGAGTGGTACCGTTGCACAACCACTCAATAGGCTTGTGCCAAGTAATGCAAGGATATATTTTTTCATACTATCCCTTAGAATTTAGCGCGAAGTGTTAGCCCACCACCAAGTGAGTTTGCAGGATCGCCACTGAGAAGATCCCAATTTGCGTTTACGCCTACAAGTAAGTTATCAATCACTTTGTATTCAACGCCACCTACAACACCTAATCCCATATGGTTTGATTTTAATTCAATACCTTGATTAGCTAAACTTTGGGTTAATTGATCATCAGCTTTAAATTGTGTGTACATCACACGTCCACCTACATATGGCTGAATATCCGCTTGATGTCTAAAATTATACACAGTCGTGATACCTACATTTTTAACTTTTAAGTTACCCTTAATGTAGGGATCGCTACTGGTTAACGTACCTAAATCTTCATAATTGATTTCGCTACGAACTGGACCAAAATCATAACCCAGTGCTATAGCGGGAGTAAAACCAGAACGTTCTAGTGGCTGAAGGTCTGCGTCCACAGAATCAAAAGGCATTTCCGTTCTTGCAAAATTTGCATTAGCAGAAACATAAATACCTTTATTATTCGTATTGATAGTGTTATCAAAATTATCTGCGTGAGCAGCAGCTACTAGCATAAGGCTCGGTGCGAGTACAAAAAGTGTTTTTTTCATAAAAATTTCCAAAGTTTAATTTGTTTCATAAAATTTCAAAGTGTTGTTACTAAGAAGTAACGGCATAATTGTACAAAAAATAAGACAATAGCGAAATATAGTTAATTGTTTTGAGGTATTAAAAGTTAAAAATAAATTAATTTTAAAAACATGTTAAAAAAATGTTGCAAATGTAAAATAAAAGTCTATAATGCACCCCATACCCTAAAAGTATGACTCCAAACTTTAGCCCCATTTCCTCAATGGGGCTTTTTTTATCTTGAAATCTAAGATATTCCATTCCTTGTCCAACCAAATTTCTCCAACCAATGTCTAACCACTTCAAAAGTAGAGTGTTAATCAAACAGATATGTAAGAAAACAAGTAAAAAACCTTAATTTTTGTATATAAATTTTGTTAAAAACAAATAAATATTATTTTTTTGTTAAAAAAGTGTTGCAAATGTGAATTAAAAGTCTATAATACGCCTCATACCCTAAAAGTATGACTCCAAACTTTAGCCCCATTTCCTCAATGGGGCTTTT
>JAHHQX010000009.1 GCA_020026155.1 Actinobacillus sp.
ACCAGTGACCCCCTCCTTGTAAGGGAGGTGCTCTCCCAACTGAGCTAATCGCCCACTTGAGCCTAAGAAACTAAAATGAGAACACTTATTTGGAATAAAGTGGTGGGCGATACCGGTCTCGAACCAGTGACCCCCTCCT
The DNA here is from genome assembly GCA_020026155.1 of Actinobacillus sp. Taxonomy (GTDB): domain Bacteria; phylum Pseudomonadota; class Gammaproteobacteria; order Enterobacterales; family Pasteurellaceae; genus Actinobacillus_C. The sequence continues at coordinate 140 of JAHHQX010000009.1, forward strand.
TGTAAGGGAGGTGCTCTCCCAACTGAGCTAATCGCCCTGCGTTGTGTGGAGGCATTATAGGGATTTTTCTCTCGCCGTCAACCGCTTTTTTTTATTTTGTATCTAAGTGTCTTAAAAACAAACGTTTTTGCTATTAATTCTATTGAAATCCCCCCTATAGCTCGTAAAATGGTACAGTTTTTTTACAAAAGGATTGCTTATGAAATTTGAACCTAAATATGTTTTCGATTTAGACCCTAATGTTAAAGTTCGTACGCGTTTCGCTCCAAGCCCAACTGGCGAACTCCACGTTGGGGGTGCGAGAACTGCACTTTACTCTTGGTTATTCGCAAAAGGTCATGAAGGTGAATTCGTTTTACGTATCGAAGATACCGATTTAGAACGCTCTGACCCGCAAAAAACCGAAGGTATCTTAAAATCTATGGAATGGCTTGGTTTAGAATGGGATCATGGTCCATACTACCAAACTAAACGTTTCGATCGTTACGATGAAGTGATCGAACAAATGCTTGAAGAAGGTCTTGCATACTACTGCTTTATTTCTAAAGAAGAACTTGCTGAAATTCGTGCTCAACAAGAAGCAAACAAAGAAAAACCAAAAGCACCACGTACTTATCGCGATCTGCCATTAAGCGAAGCAAAAAAACGTATTGCAGCGGGTGAAAAACCGGTTGTTCGTTTCAAAAATCCATTAACAGGTTCTGTAGTTTTTGACGATGCAATTCGTGGACGCATTGAAATTAGCAATGATGAGCTAGATGACCTTATTATTCGTCGTGCTGACGGTTCCCCAACTTATAACTTCTGTGTAGTTATTGATGACTGGGAAATGGCTATTACTCACGTTGTTCGTGGTGAAGATCATATCAACAATACCCCACGTCAAATCAATATCCTAAAAGCACTCGGCGCACCAATTCCAGTTTATGCGCACGTTTCTATGATTAATGGTGATGACGGTCGTAAATTATCTAAACGTCATGGTGCGGTAAGTGCAATGGAATACCACCGTGAAGGTTATTTACCAGAAGCACTTGTAAACTACCTCGTGCGTTTAGGCTGGGGACACGGTGATCAAGAAATCTTTAGTCGTGAAGAAATGATTAAATATTTTGAATTAAACCAAGTAAGCCACTCTGCAAGTCGTTTCATGGTAGATAAATTACAATGGTTAAACCAACACTATATTAACAATTCTCCACGTGAAGAAGTGGCAAAAGCATTAGCATGGCACTACGCCCAAGCTGGGATTGATACTACAAATGGTCCAGCCCTCACCACTATCATCGACATGCTTGGCGAACGTAGCAAAACATTAGTTGAAATGGTAGAAAAAAGTCGTTACTTCTTCGAAGACTTCAGTGAATTTGATGAAGCAGCTGCGAAGAAAAACCTTAAAGAAGCAGCGATTGAGCCATTAAAATTAGTGAAAGAAAAACTGGCCGCTTTAAGTGCAGATAACTGGACAAAAGAAACCACTCACCAAGCCATCCAAGATACCGCTACTGAGCTTGAAGTTGGTATGGGTAAAGTAGGTATGCCATTGCGCGTTGCTGTAACTGGATGTGGTCAATCTCCATCTATGGACGTAACATTAGAAGCAATCGGACGTGATCGCACTCTTGCTCGCATCCAACAAGCAATTGATTTTATTGAATCTAAAAATGCTTAATATTCAGTCAATTATTTGATTTTTAACAAGAATAAGATTGACAAATTTTTGGGCGAGTTTTATGATCTCGCCCATACTATCGGGGGTATAGCTCAGTTGGGAGAGCGCTTGCATGGCATGCAAGAGGTCATCGGTTCGATCCCGTTTACCTCCACCATTTTCCAATTCTCGCTTTATGCGAGATTTTTTTTATCTAAATTTTACTCAATCTCAGATAAAAAAATAACGCTACTCAATAAGTAGCGCTATTCGTATAAATTCTTATGAAAATAGTGGCGTAATTAACACTAATCCTTCTTTAATTCTTCATCTGTAGGAAGTGGCTGACCAGTAAAAGCATGTAAAAATGCTTCACACAACAATTCGCTGTTCGTTGCATGTTTTAAATTCCCTACTTGACGACGAGTACGTTCATTAGTCAATATTTCTAATACTTTTAATGGAATTGAAACCGTAATTTTTTTTACTTGTTCACTTTTTTTTCCATGTTCAGCATAGGGACTAATGTATTCGCCATTCCACTCAGCCATAAAAAATCCTTAATTGTTAAATTACGCATTGTCTTGTGGCAATATTTTACTGGAAAACGACTATTGTCGCAATCTAGCCATCTAGACTTTTAATTGATTAAAATCCTGCAACAAGCTCTTTAAGATAATTTTTAAATTCATCCCCAAGTTTATCGTGATGAATACCATACTCTACAAAAGCTTGCATATAGCCTAATTTATTTCCGCAATCAAAGGTAGCACCTTTCATGCAAAACGCTTCAACAGGTTCTTTCTCAATTAACATATCAATCGCATCCGTCAATTGAATTTCATCGCCCACACCTACTGGTGTTTTTGCAAGGAGTTCCCAAATATTTTCAGAGAAAACATAACGCCCAACGACCGCCAAGTTAGAAGGCGCGTCCTCAATACTTGGTTTTTCAACAATATTTACAATTTTAGCGCTTTCGCCTTCATGTAAATCTTTTCCTGCACAGTCAACAACCCCGTAAGAACTTACATCTTCAGGTGCAACTGGAGCCACCATAATTTGGCTCATTTTCGTTTCTTCAAAGCGTTTAATCATTGCAGAGAGATTTTCTGTTTGCTGATTCGCCGTAAAATCGGCTAATAGCACATCTGGCAATACCACAGCAAATGGATTATTTCCAACGAGTGGCAATCCACATAACACCGCATGCCCAAGCCCTTTTGCATTTCCTTGACGAACATGCATGATGGTCACATCTTTAGGACAAATGGAGCGTACCTCTTCCAGCAATTGTCGTTTAACACGTTTTTCAAGCATCGTTTCTAATTCAAATGATGTATCAAAATGGTTTTCTATTGCATTTTTAGAGGAGTGTGTAACAAGAATAATTTCTTTAATGCCCGCAGCAATACATTCATTCACAACATATTGAATTAATGGTTTATCAACCAATGTCAGCATTTCTTTTGGAATAGCTTTTGTTGCGGGTAACATTCTTGTACCCAAGCCTGCAACGGGAATAATCGCTTTCATAGTTTTTCCTTAATTTAAACAACGATACTTTTCTTAAGTTATCTAACAAAATGCGTATTATTGTAACAGAAATCCTTTATCTTGGTACGATAAATATACGTATCCATTCGAGATAATAACCTCTCAAGGCTATCTCTTAAAAAAGAGATAGGCACACTAATATCCATATGTTTCTTCAACAAATGAATTTACATCACGCACGGTGTCAAAATCCACCAACAATTTCTTTATTCTGATTTATGTGCTTCAGATTCTTTTTGTTGCTGAATTTTTGCATATAATTCTTCGCGATAAATTTCTGTTTCCTTAGGTGCCTCAATACCTAATTTCACATTACATCCTGATACGCCCAACACTGTAACGATGATGTTATCACCGATAAGAAAGCGTTCTCCGACTCTTCTTGATAATATAAGCATTATTGTTCCTTCTTTATAAATAGATTTTTATTCAAATATACTTGTTTGTTTTTATTATAAAAACAAGCTCACATTCTAACGATTGTTCAAAAAAAAACACTGAGCAAAAGTTAAAAATGTGAGCTAGAACACAAATTTTATTTTTTAAAGATGATTAGCAAGCCATTCTTTTGCAATTTCTAGAGCTTTAGCAATATGTTGTGGTTCACTACCGCCAGCCATCGCCATATCTGGACGACCGCCACCTTTACCACCTACTGCCTGTGCCATAAGATTGACTAACTCGCCAGCTTTAACTTTTGCGGTTAAATCTTTTGTTACACCTACAACAAGATTTACTTTATCTTCATTTGCTGAAGCTAAAACAACGATTCCTGAACCAAGTTGATTTTTAAGATCATCAACCATAGTACGTAATGCTTTAGTATCCATGCCATCAAGCTGTTTGATAATTACAGCGTGACCTTGCATTTGTTCTGCTTGTTTTGCTAAATCAGCCCCTGCTTGTAACGCAAGTTTTTGTTGGAGCATTTGTAGCTCTTTTTCAGCTTTTTTCGCTTTATCTTGTAAGTTTTGGATTTTTTCTACTAAACTTGCTGCATCGGCTTTTAATAAGTCTGCACTTTGTGCGATAACAGCTTGTTGTTGATGTAGCCAATCCATTGCACCTTGACCTGTTACGGCTTCAATACGACGCACACCTGCAGCGATTGCACCTTCTGAAACGATTTTGAATAAACCAATATCGCCAGTGTGTTTTGCATGTACCCCACCACAAAGTTCAATAGAGAAATCACCCATCGTTAATACGCGCACGTTATCGGCATATTTTTCACCGAATAATGCCATTGCGCCTTTATCTTTAGCTGCATCAATGTCCATTTCTTCAGTAACAATCGTGTTATTTTGACGGATTTGTGCATTCACAAGATTTTCAATTTCAACTAATTTATCTGCTGAAATCGCTTCAGGTTGTACAAAGTCAAAACGTAAACCATTTGCAGATACTAAAGAGCCTTTTTGTGTAACATGTGTTCCCAATACTTGACGTAAAGCTGCGTGGAGTAAATGCGTTGCCGAGTGGTTAATTGCAGTACGTTGACGACGTTCAGCATCAACAACAGCCACAACTTGATCACCTACTTTTAAAGTGCCTTGTGCCACTGTACCAATATGACCAAATACTTGTCCATATTTTTGTGTATCTTCTACGTTAAATACTGCATCACCTACGAATAATTCACCGCTATCCCCTACTTGACCACCTGATTCTGCGTAGAATGGCGTGTTATCAAGTACGATAACCGCTTTTTCGCCCGCATTAACAGTTTCTACTTCTTTACCGTCTACAAATAAAGCTAAGATTTTTCCTTCTGCTTTATCTTGAGTATAACCATGGAAATGAGTTTGGGCATCCATGCGAATTACACTGTTGTAGTCCATACCGAAGTTACTTGCAGATTGAGCACGTTGACGTTGTTCATTCATTGCTTTATCGAAACCTTCTTCATCAATTTCGATACCACGTTCACGACATACGTCTGCGGTTAAATCAAGTGGGAAACCATACGTATCATAAAGTTTGAAGGCAACATCGCCAGATAATTTATTGTTTTCTACTTGAGCAAGTGCTTCATCTAATAGTGTTAGACCACGATCTAAAGTACGAGAGAATTGTTCTTCTTCACGTTTTAATAAAGTCACGATATTTTCTTTATTTGCTTCGATAATATCGCCAGCTTGATCCATCACTTGAATAAGTGTTGGGACAAGTTTGTGGAAGAATGGTGATTGTGCACCTAAAAGATGTCCATGACGAACTGCACGGCGAATAATTCGACGTAATACATAGCCACGACCTTCATTTGAAGGAACTACCCCATCCGCGATTAAGTATGCACAAGAACGAATATGATCCGCAATTACGCGTAATGATTTATTTTCAAGATCTTTTGTTCCAGTTAATTCTGCAACAGCCGCGATGAGTGTTTTGAAAATATCAATATCGTAGTTAGAGTCAACATGTTGCATTACCGCGGCAATACGTTCTAACCCCATACCTGTATCTACAGATGGTTTTGGTAATTTTTCCATCGTACCATCTGCAAGGCGGTTGAATTGCATAAATACGATATTCCAGATCTCAATATAGCGATCCCCATCTTCTTCCGGAGATCCTGGTACACCACCCCAAATATGTTCACCGTGATCATAGAAAATTTCAGTACAAGGACCACAAGGACCAGTATCACCCATTTGCCAGAAGTTATCTGATGCATAAGGTGCGCCTTTATTATCACCAATACGGATAATACGTTCTGCTGGAATACCTACTTCATTTTTCCAAATGCCATATGCTTCATCATCTTGCTCATAAACTGTTACCCAAAGTTTTTCTTTTGGTAAACCAAGCCATTTTGGTGATGTTAAAAATTCCCATGCAAAGTTAATTGCATCATGTTTGAAATAATCACCAAAACTGAAGTTACCTAGCATTTCAAAGAATGTGTGGTGACGCGCTGTATAACCTACGTTTTCAAGATCGTTATGTTTACCACCCGCACGTACGCAACGTTGAGAGGTGGTTGCACGAGAATAAGGACGTTTGTCCATTCCTAAAAAAACGTCTTTAAATTGATTCATCCCCGCATTAGTAAAAAGTAAAGTAGGATCGTTGTGCGGAACAAGTGAACTACTATCTACAATTTTGTGCCCTTTTTCTTCAAAAAAATGAAGATAATCATGACGAATTTGAGCAGTGCTTTTCATTATTAAACTTTCCTTTAGAAGAGAAAATGTTAGAGAATTGAGCCGATCATTTTGGCATATTTTTGATAGATTATGAAAATATTTTTTGGAAAATCAAGGCGTGATCGTAGGAATCTTTTTAAATAAAAATTAAGGCTATCTAAATAGCCTTAATTCACTTTATAAAAACTTAATATAAATCTTTATGATAGCGTTCCGTACTAACTAAATCATATAGCCATTGCTGGCTTTGTGCATCGTCTAAATTTCCATATTTTTTTGCCATTTCTAAAAAGACCTCATCAATCGGTTTTCCGAGATTTGCTTTACTTCCACAAACATAGATATGTGCACCTTTTTGGAATAATTCCCATAATTGGGGCATTTGTTGATGAAGAATATGTTGTACATAAATTTTTTCATCTTGATCACGTGAAAAAGCCGTATGTAATGAAGTTAGACGTTTTTCTTGCAAATAGTGTTCTAGTAAATTTTGATAGAGGAAATCTTTAGCCTTATAGCGCTCACCAAAGAATAAATGCATTTCTCCTTGTCTATCCGATTGTAAAAATCCAAGATAAGGCGCAATCCCAGTACCCGCTCCAATCATAATAACAGGCACCGTTTCGTCTTTTGGCAAATGGAAATGCGCATTCGCACGCACGTAGACATCCACGTCATCACCTTCTTTTGTGTGACATAAAAAACCGCTAGCAGTACCATGATATTCTACTTCATTAAGATGATACTGCACTTCACGCACACATAAACGCACATAGTCACTACTTACCTGACCATCGGAAGCAATAGAATATGCACGTGGCAATTTATCGGGAAGCATTGAAGTAATTTCAGCTACACTTACCTGATTTTTATCGCAAAAATCAATTAAAACATCGGCGATATCTCGTCCATAGATGTATTGATTAAATTCTTTTGCCGCACTAATTTTCGTTAAGGCTTTTAAGGTTTCATTATTTGTTTTTTTGGCCAATGCTCGGAAAAGTGACTTACTTAATAAACGCAATTCTTTTTGATGTAATAATTCAAGCTCTTTTTCGGTTAGATGTCCATAAAAATCATGGATACGCTTTAATGTTGTCATATTTGTTGGCGGAACAAGATAGAGCAAATCACCTGCGTCATAGCACATGTTGCTACCACGAATATCAATCTCAATGTCATACACTGGAAATTCTCCTTGATTGACTCGTGTTATTTTGGCAATTTTTCCTTTAAAAGTTTGGTTGGCACCATAAGCTTTGACCTGTAAATTTAGTTCAGTTAACGCCGATTTTTCCCCTTTAAAATATGCAGTTACTGCATGTAACCATTTTTTAAAGAACTCACGATAACTGGTATCCGCATCCACACGATTTGCAATACGGGTTGCACCTAGAGTAGCTAATTTATTATCAAGATCTTTTGTGAAACCACAGAATTTAGGATAAGAAACATCCCCTAATCCAAAAACAGCATATTGACATGCCAATTTTGAACATTCCTGTAGAGATTCATAGAATTTTGTTGCATTCCCTGGAGCTTCCCCATCACCAAAGTTACTTGTAACAATAAATAAAACATCATCATTTTGTAACGTATTTAACGCAATATCATTAAGCGCAGATAATTGAGGGTCTAAATTCAACTCACTAAGATGTTGCGCTAATGTTTTCGCTAAATTCTCTGCATTTCCGGTTTCAGAACCGTAACCAATATAAATAGTCGCCATAGTATTTCACCCACAAATAAATAATGGGTACGAATACCCATTATTTTATTAATTATGATTGCATAAAGTCCCTAACAATTTACTTATTCATCGTAGTATTCGTCAAATTGTTCTTTTGCAAATTCTACTGCATCATAGTTTTGCATAAGATCATTGATTACACGACGCACACTAATATATTCTACGATTTCGCCTTTTTCATTTTTAATTGGTTGTACACTCGTATCGACAACATATACCACACCGCCTTTACCACGGTTAGGGATAATTCCTGTCCATTGTTTACCAGATTGAATGGTATCCCACATTTCTTTATAAACTTCTTTTGGTACAGAAGGATCACGAACAATACTGTGTGGTTGACCAAGAAGTTCTTCTCGAGAGAAACCTGTCAATTGGCAGAAAAGATCATTCACATAAGTAATCACACCCTGCAAGTCAGTTTTTGAAATAACTAAGGCATTATCGACAGCGGTTAATATTTGACGATTAATTAAATCCATATCAGTTTGCATAATAAGCTCCTCATTTAAAGATGTATTTAAAATGTATGTTTTATTATAATGCTATTTTTTCTACGCAAGCAATCAATTTTGCTTAAATATGCTAAGATAGGGCTATGAAACTTACTAAACGAACAGATTTTGTACTAAGAACGCTTATTTACCTCGCAAAACAGCCAGAAGGTACGCGTACTTTCCTACAAGAAATCGCAGATAATTACGACATTCCAGTCAATCATCTAACTAAGATTGTGCATCAACTTGGTCAATTAGGTTATATAAATACCTATCGAGGGCGAGGGGGTGGAATGGAAATAGGCAAGCCTCTTGATCAGATTATGGTAAAAGATGTGATTCTACATTTTGAACCTAATACTGAGCTTGTAGATTGTAGTACCTGTTTATTGCGTAAGAGATCCTGTAAGCTTGAACATCATCTCCATATCGCATATGAAGCATTCCTTTCTTCACTAGATGGGGTTTCATTGGCCGATATTATTTAGAAAAAATCCCTTATTAGAAATCTAATAAGGGATTAATATTCACCTTTAGGGATTATTTAATCGCAGATTCAATAATCCCACCACCTAAGCAAACTTCACCTAGATAGAATACCGCAGATTGTCCTGGCGTCACGGCAATTTGTGGCTCATCAAAATACACTTCAATGGTGTTATCATCAATCGGACGAATTTCACATGGAATATCCGCTTGGCGATAACGCGTTTTTACCGTGCAACGTAAATTCTCGCGTAGCGGTCTTTCACTTACCCATTGTAATTGCTGAGCAACTAAACCACGTGAAAGCAGTGCAGAATTATCCAATCCCTGTGCAACCACAAGTACATTATTGACTAAATCTTTCTCAACTACATACCACGCATTTTCACCTTTTCCTTTAATGCCACCAATCCCAAGACCACGACGTTGCCCAAGGGTATGGTACATTAAACCATCATGACGACCGATTACTTCACCTTCAGTGGTTTTAATCTCACCTGGTTGCGCTGGTAAGAAACGTGCTAAGAAATCTTTGAATTTACGTTCTCCGATAAAACAGATCCCCGTAGAATCTTTTTTCTTTGCAGTTGCCAATCCAAGATCGTCAGCAATCGCACGAACGATTGGCTTCTCAATCTCACCAACTGGGAATAGGCTTTGCCCTACTTGCTTCTTATTTAAAGCATACAGAAAATAGCTTTGATCTTTATTGTTATCTAACCCGCGAAGTAATAACGCTTCGCCATCTTTTTCGCCCCGACGAACATAATGTCCAGTAGCAATAAAATCAGCACCAAGATCTTCGGCAGCATATTCTAAAAAAGCTTTAAATTTAATTTCTTTGTTACAGAGAATATCAGGGTTAGGTGTACGGCCAGCCTTATATTCTGCAAGGAAATGTTCAAACACATTATCCCAATACTCAGCTGCAAAATTAATTTTGTGTAATTTTATCCCTAATTTATCGCAGACTGCTTGCGCATCTGCAAGATCTGCAGCCGCTGTACAGTAATCCGTATCGTCATCTTCTTCCCAGTTTTTCATGAAAAGACCTTCAACTTGATAGCCTTGTTGTTGAAGAATGAAAGCGGATACGGAAGAGTCAACCCCTCCCGACATGCCACAGATTACCTTAATTTTACTATTTGCCAACAATTCTTCTTCAGAAAGTGCTGGGAAATGTTTATTATAAGTTAATGATTCCATTATTATTTTAATTTTTTCCTTTACTTAACTTCATAGAACTGATCGCCTTTTTTAAAACGATCAAGTTCTGTTTCGCTAATTTCACCTAATGCGACTTTTTCTTTTAGATTATCGCAAGGTTCCTCGCAATCGCATGCTTTTTTCATTCCAAGAGCGGTGATACCACCACAACTACCTTTTAATACACGACGTTTAAAAATGAATCCAATGGCTAAGCCAACGATAACAAGAATGAAAATACAGAATGTTAGAATAAAGACTTCCATTTTATTTTTCTCCATTAATCAAACGGGCAAATGCAGGTGACGCTTGGGTTACAAATTTATCACCTTGTTTAATAATTAAATAAATTGCAATGTTATTTTTTTCTGCAACTTCCATGGCTCTCTTTTCACCCAACACAAAAAGACCAGTAGAAAGTCCATCCGCAATCATTGTATTTTTAGCAATAACGGTAATTGACGCTAAATGATGTTGAACTGGATAGCCTGTCGTTGGATCAATTTCATGCGTAAAACGTTTACCATTTTGTTCGAAGTAATTACGGTAGTCGCCTGATGTAGCCATACCTTTATCATATAATCCAACAACACGTTGCACAGCACGCTGGCCATTATACATCGGATCTTCAATACCAATTTCCCAAGGAATACCTCGTTCATTATTTCCTTCGGCATGGATCTCGCCCCCGATCTCTACCATATAATTTTTCACGCCAAGGGAAGCGAGATATTCTGCTACTTTATCTACCCCAAATCCTTTAGCAATGGAAGAGAGATCGACATAAAGTTGCGGAACCGATTTTTCGAGATAATATTGATCACCTTTTTTGAAAACTTTTAACTTATCAATACCAACCGTCTTTAAGGTTTGGGCAATTTTTTCTGCACTTGGTTCAGTATCAGAACGCTTCGTTGGTCCAAAACTCCAAATATTGACTAAAGGTCCAACAGTGATATCCAATGCGCCATCAGTAACTTTATTTAGGTGCATTGCAGTTTCGACAACTGTTGCAAAATCTTTCGAAATTGGAAACGGAGTGTTTATTTCTCTAAATTGATTAAAGCGACTAATCTCAGAAGAAGGAATAAAAGTAGACATTTGCTGATTCACTTCTTTTAGGACTTCATCAATATTTTTTTGCACCTGTTGTGAATTCATTGCAAGCTTATCATCAATATACTTAATGTGATAAGTCGTTCCCATAGTACGTCCAGATAAACTCACCTCATCTTTCTGTCCTAATCGACTAAATAAAGAGTGAGCAAAAATAAATGCAAATCCAAAAACAAGTATGCCAAGGATTGCTACTTTTATAGTTCTTGCATGATGTGGTTTAATCAAACTCATAAAATAAAACGCCTCAATTTTCGATAAATTTTATTATATTTATCTAAGATTTAATAACGGTGAAGGCGGTCAGAACTAGCCTGACCGCCTGTTTATATCAACGCAGATTATTAAGCGCCGAAATTATCTAATAAGATATTTTCATCTTCTACGCCGAGATCTTTCAGCATTTTAATAACAGATTGTGTCATGATTGGAGGTCCGCACATGTAGAATTCACAATCTTCTGGCGCTTCGTGATTTTTCAAGTAATTTTCATAAACTACGTTATGGATGAAGCCTGTATAACCATCCCAGTTATCACCTGGTTGAGGATCAGACAATGCTACATGCCATTCAAAATTAGGATTTTCTTCTTGTAATTTATTGAAATCATCTTCATAGAAAATCTCACGTTTAGAACGCGCACCATACCAGAAGCTAATTTTACGTTTAGAGTGTAAACGTTTTAATTGGTCAAAGATATGTGAACGCATTGGCGCCATACCTGCACCACCACCGATGAATACCATTTCTGCATCGGTATCTTTTGCAAAGAATTCACCGAATGGACCAGAAATTACTACGTCATCACCTTCTTTCAATGACCAAATGTATGATGACATTTGACCTGGTGGAACATCAGGATTATTTGGTGGCGGAGTTGCAATACGCACGTTAAGCATGATGATACCTTTTTCATCTGGATAAGATGCCATAGAGTATGCACGCATAATTGGCTCATCAACTTTAGATACGTAACGCCATAAATCTAATTTATCCCAATCTTCACGATATTCTGGTGCGATATCAAAATCTTTATAATAAACAGTGTGTGGTTCTGCTTCAATTTGGATATACCCACCCGCACGGAATGGTACTTCTTCACCAGCAGGAATTGCCAATTTAAGTTCTTTGATAAATGTTGCTTTGTTATCGTTAGAAATAACTTTGCAATGCCATTTTTTAACACCAAAGACTTCTTCTGGCACTTCAATTTTAAGATCGTTTTTCACGCTAACTTGGCAAGAAAGACGATATCCTTCTCGTGCTGCTGCTTTTGAAATTTTTGTAAGTTCTGTTGGTAAAATGTTACCACCACCCTCTTCAACGCGCACAACACATTGACCACAAGTCCCTTGACCACCACATGCGGATGGAACAAAGATTCCTTTTCCTGCAAGAGCACCAAGTAATTTGCCCCCTGCTGGCACTTGAATAGTTTTTTCAGGATCGTGATTGATTTCAATCGTCACATCACCGGTACTTACTAATTTTGATTTTGCGAACAAAATCATAATCGCAAGCACTAGGATGATGATCGTGAACATCGCGATACCTAAAATGATTGACATCTCCATTTAGTATCACTCCTTAAATTATAATTTGATGCCTGAGAAAGACATAAATCCGATTGCCATCAAACCTGCAGAAATGAAGGTGATACCAAGTCCGCGTAATCCAGCCGGAACATCGGAATATTTCATTTTTTCAGTAATCCCTGCAAGCGCTACGATTGCTAACATCCAACCCAAGCCTGCACCAAAACCGTATACAATTGATTCTGAGAAATTGTAGTCGCGTTGTACCATGAATGATACCCCACCGAAAATTGCACAGTTTACTGTAATTAACGGTAAGAAAATACCAAGTGCATCATAAAGTGCTGGGAAGTATTTATCTAAAATCATTTCTAGAATTTGTACTAACGCAGCGATTACACCGATAAAAGTGATGAAGTTTAAGAATGTTAAATCAATTCCTTTAACTAACGCACCGCTTTTTAAGATATAGGTATAAACCAATTGGTTTGCAGGTACAGAAATACCTAAAACGATGGTTACCGCGATCCCTAAACCAATCGCAGTTGAGATTTTTTTGGAAACAGCCAAGAAGGTACACATTCCCAAAAAGAACGAAAGTGCCATGTTTTCGATGAAAACAGATTTCACGAAAAGGCTAAGATAATGTTCCATAAATTATTTCTCCACCTGTTCTGGTTTTAAGGTACGAAGACCCCAAATAATAAAACCAATAATAAAGAATGCACTTGGCGCAAGTAGGAATAAACCATTGGTTTGATACCAACCACCATTTTGAATAGTTTGGAACACAGTCATGCCGAAGAATTTACCTGAACCTAGAAGTTCACGAATAAATGCAACAGCTAAAAGCATAGCACCGTATCCTAGACCATTACCAATACCATCTACAAAACTTTCTACTGGACCTGATTTCATTGCGAATGCTTCCGCACGACCCATTACGATACAGTTAGTAATGATCAAGCCAACGAATACAGAAAGCTGTTTTGATAAACCGTACGCATACGCACGTAATAATTGGTCAACCAAAATTACCAATGATGCAATAACTGTCATTTGAACAATAATACGAATACTGTTCGGAATGTAGTTACGCAAACAAGAGATAAAGAAACTTGAGAAAGCAGTAACTAAACTTACCGCAATCGCCATAACAAAAGCAGTCTCTAATTTTGTAGTAACCGCCAATGCAGAACAGATACCAAGAATCTGCAATGCAATTGGGTTATTATCAATAATTGGAGAAAATAATAATTTTTTGAGTGAGGTCTTAGCCATTATTTAAGTTCCCCTTTTCTAAAATGATTTAAGAAAGGACCGAAACCATTAGGACCGAACCAGTAACTGAATGTACCTTGAACACCATTTGATGTTAAAGTTGCACCTGTTAAGCTGTCGATACCGTGTTCACGTCCATAAACAGGGTTATTTGCAGCACCTTTACCTACAACAATTGCAGATTGACCTTGTGCATTAAATAATTGTTTTCCAACAAACTGTGCTTGCCATTTAGGGTTTTCAATTTCCCCACCAAGTCCAGGAGTTTCCCCTTCATCGTAATAAGTAATACCTTTTAAAGTATCACCATTTGGTGCAACAGATACAAAACCATACATTACAGACCAAAGTCCATTACCGTAGATTGGAAGTACCATTTGTTGAAGTTGACCGTCTTCACCTTTAACAAGATAAATTTGCGCTAATTTAGCACGAACACGAATACCAGCTTTATCTAAATCTGCTGGGATCGGTTGGCTAGTTTTTGGATTCTTAGCAGCTGTAATTGCATCAAAGCCAGCTGGGCATTGTGCATAAGTACCGGCATCTAAGTCAACGCAACGTGTTTCAATTTTCTTAGCAAAAATTTCACGTACTTGTTCACCTGTAGCATCTGCAGGTAACAAATGAGCCACACGCAGGATACTTTTTTGTTTATCTAATTGTTTTTGTTCTTCTTGTTTCGGTTTTAACAAAGTTGCTGAACCCGCAACGATTACAGAACAGATTAAACTTAATAGGATAACAACTGTAATTGTTCCGCCGAAACTATCTTTATTAAACTTAGCCATTGCGAACTCTCCGACGTTTAATATTTGCTTGAACCACCGCATAGTCAAATAACGGTGCAAATAAGTTAGCAAATAAAATCGCTAACATCATACCTTCTGGATATGCTGGGTTAACTACACGAATTAGTACACACATAACGCCAATCAGTGCACCATACCACCATTTACCTTTATTGGTGAATGAAGCGGATACAGGATCTGTCGCCATAAAAATAGTACCTAGTGCGAAACCACCTAACACTAAGTGCCAGTACCAAGGCATTGCAAACATTGGATTTGTTGTAGAACCAATCCAGTTAAACATACTTGAAGTTGCGATCATACCGATAAGAACACCGGCAATAATACGCCATGATGCAATACGAGCGAAAACGATAATACAACCCCCAATAATAAGAGCCAGAGTTGAAGTTTCACCGATTGAACCAGGAATACTACCTAAGAAAGCATCCATCCAGTGAATAGGTTGACCAGTTGAAACGTGTTTAAGCGCTGCTTGACCACCTTGTGCCCATTGAGAAAGCGCAGTCGCACCAGAATAACCATCTGCTGCAGTCCAAACTAAGTCACCAGAAATTTGACCTGGATATGCAAAGAATAAGAACGCACGACCCGCTAATGCTGGGTTGATAAAGTTACGCCCTACCCCACCGAATACTTCTTTCGCAACAACAACACCAAAGGTTGCCGCTAATGCTGCTTGCCAAAGTGGTAATGTTGGAGGCACGATTAATGCAAGTAAGATTGAGGTTACAAAGAAACCTTCATTTACTTCGTGTTTACGTACCATTGCGAATAATACTTCCCAGAATCCACCAACAAGGAAAATTGTGATGTAAATAGGAAGGAAGAAAATTGCACCGAGTGCCATTTTTGCGCCGACACCAGCATCAGGAGATAAAATACCTAATGCGTTCGCTAATGCAAAATGCCAATCGTTAGCAACGTTTAATGCGATATTGTGTGCAAAATCGCCCACATGTAATGCAGAAAATGATTGGAGACCAACATTATACATCCCGTAGAACATTGCTGGGAATAATGCAAGCCATACCAATACCATCATACGTTTGGAATCAATTGCGTCACGTACATGTGATGCACCTTTTGTTACCGTGCCTGGTGTATATAAGAAGGTTGCAGTTGCTTCATACAACGCATACCATTTTTCAAACTTACCACCCGGTAAAAAAGCTGGTTCCATTTTTTCTAAAAGATGTTTTAGACCCATGTTTTTAGCCATCCTTCTCAATTTGTTCTAATGCTTGACGTAGAAGTGGAGCATATTCAATTTTACCTGGACAAACGTAGGTACATAATGCTAAATCTTCTTCTTCTAATTCCAAGCAACCTAATGCTTGTGCGCTGTCTGTATCACCAGATGCCAAATCACGTAATAAAAGTGTTGGAAGGATATCTAATGGCATTACACGTTCATAAAGACCAATTGGAACCATCGCACGGTAAGCACCATGTAAAGAGGTCGTCATGTTAAATAATTTTTTACGGAAGTGACCAACTACAGTACGAGTAATAGAATATTCATTCGCACCTGGCATGATCCAACCTAAAAATTCTTTATTATGATCTTCTTCAATTACAGATACTTGTAATGCATAACGTCCTAAATAATTATGTGGACCTTCCGCTTTAGTACCACTTAATACTGAACCAGAAATAATACGGTTAGTACCTGCTTTTAATTCCCCATTAGTCAATTGAGAAAGATTCGCACCTACAAATGTACGCACTAGACGAGGTTTATTAACTTGTGGACCACCTAATGCGATAACGCGTTGAGATGATAATTCACCCGTGGTGAACAATTTACCAATAGCAATAACATCTTGGTAATTGATATACCAAACTGTTTTATTGGTACCCACTGGATCAATAAAATGAATATGCGTACCTGATAGACCCGCAGGATGTGGACCTTTAAACTCATGTACATCTAACCATTTTGCACTTACTGCAGGAATATTAGCACCAGCTGCTTTACATAAATGTAATTTATCTGTTTCAAGCTGACCAAGTACTTTTAACCCGTTTACAAATGCATCTTTTTCTTCATTAATGATTACTGTTGGATCTGCCGCTAGCGGATTAGTATCCATAGCATTAACAAAAATAGAATGTGGAATTGCATCAATAGCTGGTACTTTACCAAATGGACGTGTTCTTAAAGTAGTCCATAAACCAGACTCTTGAAGATTTTTACGTACATCATTATCAGTTAAAGAATCCAGTTCATTTGCTGAATATTTTGCAAAAGTAACCTGTTCATTACCTTTAATTTCAATAACAACAGACTGTAAAACGCGCTTTTCACCACGGTGAATTGCAGTAACTTTACCGCTTACAGGTGCAGTGAAAAGAACACCAGGGTTCTTTTTATCTTCAAATAGAACCTGACCTTTTTTCACTTCATCGCCCTCACGAACTTTCATCGATGGGCGCATACCTATATATTCTTCACCAAGCAAAGCAACTTCGCTAACAGCATTGCCGTTATGGATTACTTGTTCTGGTTTCCCTGCGATAGGAACATCCAAGCCTTTTTTAATCGTAATCATATTGTTTGCACTACTTTTCGTTAGTTAAAAAAAACAGCTACGATGATCCCATCGCAACCTCGTCTTGAGCTAGCGCTTAGGCTCAAAAGTCCTCGCCTAAGCAAAACATAATTAAATAATACTCAAATTCTTTTTCGTCGAATTTTCTATTTCAAAAATTCAAAATTAACTGAATTAATTTTTGATAAAAATCAAGACGCACATTTTAACCAAATAAATGCTTTTTTTCTACTTAGATTGAACTTTTTTAGCGAAAGAGAAAGCAAAATATCCCAATACGATTTTTAAGTTCGTTATTTCCTATCAAACAAGATAGAAATATCCAAAAAATTTTAACACGCCACAATTTATTGAAAAATTTATTGCTTATTGCAATTTTTTTTGTATTTTTATTGTGTGTAATTTATACTTTTTTTACATTAACTTGATATAGATCTATGTTCTTTTTATAGATTAATCCGTCTTTGTATAAAATAATTTAAAAGGAGCTTTATTTATTCAATCTAATTTTTGGATACTTACTACTCTTTTTGGGTATATTTTATATACTAAACAATATAATTAATAATTTTTAAGAATTCACCTTTCGCATCCTCAATTAATCGATCGTAAGGGTAAATAGCGTTAATCTAGAATTGCTTATTATTCAATAAACTATAAAGCGACTAAAATAAAAATTAAGGAGGATTCCATGAATCCAAATTGGGCTACTTATGAGGGTATTATAAAATCAATGGTCAAACCTGCTTTAGGGTGTACTGAGCCTATCGCTGCAGCCTTTGCAGCTGCAACAGCTCGGGAAATGTTGTCAATGCCTCCTCTTGAAATTAATGTTTATGTTTCTGATAACCTTTATAAAAATGCAATGGGCGTCTTTGTGCCAGGAACTGGCAAAATGGGATTGGCCATTGCTGCAGCTGTTGGGGCATTAGGAGGTGATGCCACCAAAGGCTTAGAAGTTCTAGATAAAATTGATAAAGCTATTGTTCAAGATGCCCAAGTGCTCATTGATAACAATAAAGTTCATATTGCACGCAAAGATGTAGATGATTTTATTTATTGCTTAGTAGAAATGACCGATGGTAAGGATCACGCAACTGTAGAGCTAAAAGGTGGACATACACAAATTTTATGTAAGAAATTAAATAATAAAATTATCTTCCAACAAAATAAATGTAACAAAAAATCAACTGGTTCAATTTGTCAGGGCATAGACATTTCTTTTAAAAAAATTTATGACTATGCTACGCACGCTAATCTGGAAGATATTGAATTTATCTTAGAAGCCTGCAGACTAAACCATGCCTTAGCACTAGAAGGACTGTCTGAAGACTATGGACTTTGTATCGGTAAAACAATAAAAACAAGCATAAAATCAGGCATATTGAACCAAGATTTTGCCAATAAAATTCTTATGTATACAGCGAGCGCATCTGATGCTCGAATGGGAGGCGCTCCTCTACCAGCAATGAGTAATTTTGGTAGTGGAAATCAAGGCATTACCGCCACTTTACCCGTTTATCTGACTGCCGAACATTATGGGAACTCTCAAGAACAACTCGCAAGAGCTCTCATTATAAGCCATCTAGGAGCGATTTATATAAAATCCTTTTATCCTCCTCTTTCAGCCTTTTGTGGAAATACAGTCACTGGGGCAGCTACAGCAGCAGCTATGGTTTACCTCGCAGGCGGATCTTATGAGCAAAGCTGTTTTGCCGCACAAAATGTATTAAGCGATTGTGCAGGAATGGTTTGCGATGGCGCCAAATCTACCTGTGCAATGAAAGTAAAAACCGCAACAAGTGCAGCTATTAATGGATTTTTAATGGCACTTCAATATAAAGAAGCGCATAATCTGGGAATCATTGGAGATTCATTGGAACAGACTATACGTAACGTTGGAAGGCTAATTACACATGGTATGGCTGAAACAGATCATACCATCATTGAAATTATGTCAGAATAATTGAATAAATAATAAAAGAGAGCAACATTGAGGTGGGCTTTAGGTGCACAACCTTAAAGCTCGCATCGATTAATAAGAAATAAATATTATTTTACTCGCACAATCTATGAAAATATTAACTCCGCAAGATGAAGAAATCCTTGCTACTTTCGACAATGTCGTCACTGCGATCGCTAATACTTTTGGAGAACATACCGAGGTTGTTCTACATAGTTTAGATATTCGCCATCCTTCTATTATAAAAATAGTAAATGGGCACGTTACAGGACGAACCGTAGGTGCCCCGATCACTAATTTTGTCTTAGATAAATTAGCTAGAAAAGAAGATCTTTCCCAGCCCTATTTCACGAAGTCTCCCAAAGGAAGAAATTTACGTTCAACAACAACCATTATCCGTAATCCACAAGGGGAAGCAATAGGTACGCTGTGTGTGAATATCGACCTAGATGCACCATTTCAAGAGGTTATTCAACCTTTCGTTTTACCGACAATCGAACCTCAAGAGAAAAAGACGAATATTGAAATATTCGCAAATAGTCCTGAAGATATGCTGACAATAACAATTGAAAACACCTATCAAGAAATCACACTAGATAAAGCGATTAGCGCTGGTAAAAAGGCACGTGCTCTAGTACATAAACTCGCAAATCTAGGGGTATTTAATTTCAAAAATAGCCCACAATTAGTGGCTCAAATAACAGGAATCTCAACCCATACCATCTATCGTCACCTTAGAGATCGATAATTCCTGCTATTTTTTCTTTACTCGCACCTAAAAAGCAAGGAAAGGGGAGATACAAAGCAGAATCCCCGTCGCAATAATAAGATAAAGCGCGATGCCCTTATATTTATATAAGACAGGAACTTTATAGGTTAAATATGCGGGTATTAAACATCCCACTAATCCAAAGATCGGACTACAAATTGATGTAAAGCTCAGTACAGGTGCGTTTAATACAATAGCACTCCAAGAAAGTAAAATAGTAAAAAGAATAATGCCGTAACGCACATAAGTGGGATTAATTTTATCCTCTGATATAAGACGTCTTAATCCATTCATCGCTAGACCTTGACATGCTTCCCGAAATCCCAAGTATACTCCAAAATATGCTGTCATCACGGCAAAAACATTCAATATTAAACTTAATAATTTTAATGTATCGCCATTCATTCCTTGAGCAACAAGTGCCAATGCAGAAATATTTTGTTTATACGCACTTACTGCTTGGGCATGACTAATAGCCAAGGTAAAAGAAACAGCATAGAAGAACACTACAGTAAACAAAATAATAAAGGCAATCCGCATAGCTCGCATGGCTTTATATCTCGCAACAGCAATAGATTTTTCACGACTCTGATACGAGATCACCATCGGACTTAAACTTTGAATAAATAGAATTGAAGTTAACGTAAATGGCAACATGACAACGGAATTTTTTAACAGTAATGGCGTATCAGGTATTGCACCGATATTACTTAAATTCCACTTACTTACCATTAATAATCCTAAAACGGCTACCACGCTAATTTTGGTTAAAACCATAAAAGAAGATATTCTAAATAGAAATTTTTCTCCTTGCGATGCCAATGTCACCAAAATACAAATTAATGCTAATCCATAAAATGGATTTTCTGACCATAAGGTTTTAGTCAAACCAAAACTTTGTAGAAAAGATGCAGTATCATTAGTGATAGCAGTTGAATAAACAAATACCCAAATTAACAACATTAAAAAATAGAGTAATCCTAAAAATGCTCCCCAGTTCTTGCCTAAATATCCCGCAATTACGCTTGGGTAATCTTCACATTTTGGCGAGGTTGCTAAGGTATTGATGAATAATCGTTGAAAAAGATAAATCGCTGGGTAGCCTAATACGGATGACAATAAGAACACCCATAACCCCATTAAACCCACTTGCACAGGTAAAAACACAATACCCGCACCAATAGCCATTCCAATACTTAATATGATCCAACCCCAATCTGTACTATCAAAACGGATTGCTTCTTTCCATTCAATACTATTTTTATCTGGAATACTATCTTGCAATTCCTTATGAGTGATTCCCATATACCCTCCAAATTATTTAATTTAATAAAAATAAGATAGTTATAATGATTATATTTTTTACAATGTTATCTAAAATCCTATCGACTAAATAGAAATTTATATTTAGTAGAAAGAATTATACGAAACTATCACACTTTTATTTATGGGAGAGATCACACTTTGCTGAATTAATATTCAATTACTTTTTTACGGAATGATTTATTTTTTTAGGAATGCTAAAATGAAAAAAGGCCGCTATTAAAGCGACCTTTCAGAATTTGGCTCCTCCTGCTGGACTTGAACCAGCGACATACGGATTAACAGTCCGCCGTTCTACCGACTGAACTAAGGAGGAATAGGTGGTGCCTCGAGGCGGAATCGAACCACCGACACGGGGATTTTCAATCCCCTGCTCTACCGACTGAGCTATCGAGGCAACGTTGCGTATCAGTGTTTTTAATTACTGCGTAACGTCTCAACGGGGCTTATTAAACGATTTTTCAGTGCCTAAGTCAACAATAATTTTAAAAAAAATCGTATTTTTTTATTGTTTGAATAATTTATGATCTTAATGTTTATATAATAAACTTTAAGCGAGCATTTTTTATATATCTTTTGCAAAGCCCCATCGGTTTTTTTATATTTTTATTAAATTTTCCTACGCCACTTTCACTGCTTTATAGTGACAAGTTGGATTAAGAATTTCATTTCTTGCTGCAATTATCTGCAATTCATACAATTCAGACTGTGAAGTTAATCTCATTACTTCATTCACCGCGTTCGCAGTATGCTCAAATGCTTCAATATCTGATTTTCCATTTAATAAATTTGCTAAGAAAATACCAGAAGTAAGATCACCAACCCCAACAGGCTGTAATTTAAAAGCATAAAGTGGGCGCGTAATGTGCCAAATACCATCCGTGGTCCCAAGTAACATTTCGAAAGTATCTTTTTCTTTCCCTACATTACTTAAATGTTTTACTAAAACTTTTTTAACGCCTTTTGCAAGAATAGTTTTTACTGCAGCAATCGCTTGTTCAAAATTTTCTACGGGTTGTCCACTAATAACTCGAAGCTCAACAAGATTTGGCGCAAGAATATCCGCTTGAGGGACAGCCAACTCACAAAGTGCTTCCTTAACCCCATCTGCCACAATACATCCTTTATCAGGATGTCCCATAACAGGATCACACAAATAAATCGCTTCTGGATTTGCTTTCTTCACTTCATGAACTACGTCAACAATCTCTTGAACTTGTTCTGCAGATCCCATATAGCCCGATAACACTGCGTTACAAAGTTTTAATCGATCAATACCAAGAATTCCTTGAACAATTTCACCAATAAGTCCTTGAGGTAAAACCTCACCTTTCCATTTACCATATTGCGTATGATTTGAAAATTGTACGGTATTTAATGCCCATACATCTGCGCCAAGAAGTTGCATAGGGAAGGTTGCAGCCTTATTACCCGCATAACCAAATACAACATGTGATTGAATAGATAAAATATGCTTCATCGTTTTCTTCCTCATCGTTAGAAGTTATCCATAAAAATAAAGTGCGACATAATGTCACACTTTATTTTCATCCAATACTTAACAGTATCCGTAGTTCATCAATCGTTGATAACGTCGTTCTTGTAAAGTATTCGTATCTAATTGACGTAACTCAGCTAATTCTTTAATTAGGCACGCTTTTAAATTTTCAGCCATTTGTTTGTGATCTCGATGGGCACCACCTAATGGTTCTGGGACAATATTGTCAATCAATTCAAGTTCTAATAATCTTGGTGCTGTAATACCTAATGCTTCGGCTGCGGTTGAGGCTTTATCAGCGCTTTTCCATAAAATAGATGCGCACCCTTCAGGAGAAATCACAGAATATGTGCTATATTGCAACATATTAACCGTATCACCTACCCCGATCGCTAACGCACCACCTGAACCACCTTCTCCAATAACAGTACAAATTACAGGTACCTTTAATGTCGACATTTCACGTAAATTACGTGCAATTGCCTCAGCTTGTCCACGTTCTTCTGCACCAACACCTGGGTAAGCTCCTGGTGTATCAATAAAGGTAAAAATAGGCAAATTAAAACGTTCGGCCAATTGCATTAAGCGAAGTGCCTTTCGATAGCCCTCTGGCGCAGGCATCCCAAAATTACGTGCAATTTTATCTTTTGTACAGCGCCCTTTCTGATGACCGATAACCATGACAGGTTCACCATTTAAGCGCGCTAAGCCACCCACAATTGCTTTATCGTTAGCAAAGGCTCTATCGCCTGCCAATTCTTGGAAATCGGTAAAAATTTCTTTGATATAATCCAAAGTATACGGACGATTTGGATGTCGAGCTAATTTAGATACTTGCCAAGCATCTAAATGAGAAAAAATTTTCTGCGTTAATTCAGTACTTTTTTTCTGTAAACGCGCGATTTCATCATCTAAATCTAATTTTTCATCTTTATGAGTTACATTGCGTAAAGCATCAATTTTCGCTTCTAATTCGGCAATCGGTAGCTCAAAATCTAGGTAATCTTGTTGCATTTTATCGTCCAATGTCAAAAAAAGTGCACGCACTTTAGCAAGATTTTTGTGCCTGTGCAATGATTTAGCAATATGGTTAAAAAACAATCTAATTTATATCATCATAGCTTTTTCTATACAGAAAAGAAATCTTTTTTCATGCTTTATAAAAAGTTTTTTATTTCACTTATAGATCATATAACTTTCGATTTTAAATTAGAGTTTTTCTCCTATTTATGGCATACTCGACCGTTCTTTAATCTAATGAGACAAATAATGCGAATTTTACACACTATGCTTCGTGTCGGTGATTTAGACCGCTCCCTTAATTTTTATCAAAATGCGCTAGGTATGCGTTTATTGCGTACCAGTGAAAATCCAGAATACCGTTATACCCTTGCTTATCTCGGATATGGCGATGAAGAAAATAGTGCTGTTTTGGAATTAACGTACAATTGGGATGAAAACCAATATGATCTCGGTACAGGATTTGGGCATATTGCAATTGGTGTGGATGATATTTTCGGATTCTGTAAAAAGGTTGAACAGGCAGGTGGAAAAATTACTCGCGCACCTGGTGCAGTAAAAGGTGGGCGTACGGTTATTGCTTTCGCCGAAGATCCAGATGGCTATAAAATTGAATTTATTGAAAATAAAATGGCACAAGCTGGTTTAGGAAATTAAGGAATCCCAATGACTGATCAACTAAATGAAGTACCCGCTGAAGATGCAAATCTTTTAAAAAATCGATTCCGTGGATTTTTTCCAGTCGTTATTGATGTTGAAACTGGTGGTCTCAATGCTAAAACAGACGCATTACTTGAGATTGCTGCTATTACCCTTAAAGTCGACGAAAACGGGATGCTTTGCCCAGATAAAGTTTTCCATGCACATATCTCGCCATTTGAAGGGGCAAACCTTAATCCTGAGTCACTAAAGATTAATGGCATTAACGTTGAGGATCCATTACGCCAAGCCATTGATGAGGGTGACGCGTTACGCGAAATGTTTAAACTTATTCGCCATGAGCAAAAAGCTGCTGGCTGCCACCGCTCCGTCGTTGTTGCACACAATGCGACATTCGATCAAAGTTTCTTGATGGAAGCTGTAGAAAGAGCTGGCGTAAAACGTAATCCATTCCATCCATTTGCCATTTTTGATACGGCAAGTATGGCAGGATTGATGTTTGGTCAAACTGTTTTAGTTAAAGCCTGCCAATGTGCGGCAATTCCGTTTGATCATAAACAAGCTCACGGTGCCCTATATGATACAGAACGCACAGCAGAACTTTTCTGTTATATGGTTAATTATTTAAAAAATCTTGGCGGTTTTCCACATACGCCAATCTGTAAATAATTTTGATTACGCCCCGATTTTCGGAAAAATTTATTGTTTTACTAGACATCAAAAATATTTACGGGTATATAGTGAATAAATTTTTAATTTAAAGGAATTATTTTATGCCATCGGCAGATTTATATAGTCAAAATTTTCAGGCGCTGCGTTGCGATTTTGTAATTAAGGTAAATCAGCAATGCGGCTATCCCCATCATCTTTTGTCATTCCATTAGACCCCCTTAGCAGGTCTAGCGTAGTAATTTTCTCTAAATTATTATTTTATTTTCAATAACTTATTCATATTTTAATACATATTATAAGGATAAAAGATGCTACTTTTTAATCCAGTAATACTTTCTATTATCGTATTACTGATACTCAGTTTACTACGCGTAAATGTCGTGCTCGCTTTAGTACTTTCCGCGTTACTCGCAGGTTTTACCAGTGATATTGGTATTACCAACACTATCAATACCTTCGTAAACGGCTTAGGTGGGGGTGCACAAGTTGCCATGAACTATGCAATTCTTGGTGCTTTTGCTGTTGCAATCTCTCGTTCTGGTATCACCGATTTACTTGCTTATAAAGTTATTCACCACATGGGAAAACGCCCTACTGGTAAATCCGTGGCTTATCTTAAATATATTTTATTAGCAATTTTACTGGCTTTTTCTATTTCATCTCAAAACGTGATTCCAGTACACATTGCGTTTATTCCAATTATGGTACCACCACTCATTTCCATTTTTAACCGTTTAAAATTGGACCGTCGTGCAGTAGCCTGTGTGCTTACCTTTGGTTTGACTGCGACTTATATGTGGTTACCTGTTGGATTTGGTAAAATCTTCATTGAAAGCATCCTCGTAAAAAATATTAATATCGCGGGTGCACCTTATGGGTTGCATACTGATGTGAGTCAAGTAACTATGGCAATGACTATTCCCGTCCTCGGGATGTTATTAGGGCTTCTAGTGGCAGTATTTATTTCTTACCGTAAACCTCGTCACTATACCAGTACGGTAGAAGCACCATCGCTAGAAGTGATTGATCGTCAAATTAAAAGTATTAAAAAATCACATGTCATTATTGCGTTGGTAGCAATTTTGGTTACCTTCTCGCTACAACTTATTACTTCCTCGACTATCATTGGCGGGGTTGCAGGATTGGTGATTTTTGGACTTGGTGGTGTATTTAAGCTAAAAGAAAGTAACGATATCTTCCACGAAGGTTTAACCTTAATGGCAATGATTGGTTTCGTTATGATTGCAGCATCGGGCTTTGCAGCGGTAATTAATGCAACGGGCTCAGTCCAAACTTTAGTTGCGGCATTAAGCCACGGCGTTGGTCCACACAGTAAAGGTCTTGCAGCATTCTTGATGCTAATAATCGGGCTATTCATTACTATGGGTATCGGTTCATCTTTCTCAACCGTTCCTATCATTACCTCCGTGTATGTGCCTCTTTGTATTAGCTTAGGATTCTCTCCACTCGCCACAGTGGTGATTGTAGGGGTTTCTGCTGCCTTGGGTGATGCGGGTTCACCAGCCTCTGATTCCACTTTAGGACCAACATCTGGTTTAAATATTGACGGCGAACACGACCATATTTGGGATACCGTAGTACCAACATTTATTCACTACAATATTCCATTACTTGCTTTCGGTTGGATCGCGGCAATGACACTTTAATTCAATAAATACAAGGGCAATTTTGCCCTTGTATCTTAAGATGCACTATGAAAAGAGAACAAAAGCTTATTAAACGTCGCCCCATTCCAATGGGGGATAAAATTTGTGAACATCCCCTCCTCGATCGCATTTATCGTGCTCGTCATGTCAATACAAGTGTAGAGCTCGATCGATCTTTTGGAAAATTGCTTCCACCAAGTCTATTCACGGAGATTGGGAAAGGCGTGGAATTACTGATTGAAGCCCTTGAACAACAATCTAATATCATTATTGTTGGCGACTTTGATGCGGACGGTGCCACAAGTACCGCACTAATGATGGATGCACTTTCTCAACTTGGTTTTAAAAATCTAAGTTACCTGATTCCAAACCGCTTTGATCAGGGCTATGGATTAAGTTTAGATGTGGCTGAAATGGCTGTTGCAAGCCAAGCAGGTTTAGTCATTACGGTTGATAATGGGATTTCTTCACTAGAAGGGGTCGCTTTTCTAAAACAACATAATGTCAAAGTCCTCATCACCGATCACCATCTTCCTGGTGAAAATCTTCCCATCGCTGACTGTATTATTAATCCCAATCTTCAGGATTCTAC
The DNA here is from genome assembly GCA_020026155.1 of Actinobacillus sp. GTDB lineage: Bacteria > Pseudomonadota > Gammaproteobacteria > Enterobacterales > Pasteurellaceae > Actinobacillus_C. The sequence continues at coordinate 27,899 of JAHHQX010000009.1, forward strand.
TTTTCCATCTAAGGCCTTAGCAGGCGTTGGTGTGGCATTTTATTTAATGCTGGCAGTGCGCGCGAAATTACGAGAATTAAAAAAATTCGACCAACAATCTCAACCGCATTTTCTTGATCTACTCGATCTGGTCGCCCTAGGGACAATTGCTGATGTGGTTCCACTTGATCAAAATAATCGTATTCTTGCCTTCCAAGGATTAGGTCAAATCAAAAAAGGACATTGTCGTCCAGGAATTCAAGCCCTTATTGAAGTCGCACATCGCAATCGTGAAAAACTCACCGCAGCAGATTTAGGATTTGCGATTGCTCCTCGCTTAAATGCTGCAGGACGATTAGATAACATGTCTGCAGGGGTTGAACTTTTACTATGTAAAGAGATGGAAAAAGCACGTGCATTGGCTTATGACCTAGATGCATTAAATCAAGCACGTCGTGAAATAGAAAGTGGCATGAAAGAAGAAGCGCTTAAACTTTGCCAAAATATGCCTAACTTTGAACAAGATTTACCGTATGCTATTGCACTTTATCAAGCGGATTGGCATCAAGGTGTGCTTGGTATTTTAGCCTCTCGTATTAAAGATAAATATCATCGTCCAACGATTGCTTTTGCCGAAGAAAAAGAGGGAATTTTACGAGGGTCTGCACGCTCTATCGAAGGCATCCATATCCGTGATATTTTAGAACGTGTAAACTCACTTTACCCTGATATGCTCGTTAAATTTGGTGGGCATGCTATGGCAGCTGGCTTAAGTTTGAAAACAGAATATTTATCTGAATTTCAAAAAGCATTCAATCAAGTCGTAAAAGATTGGGTAAAAGATGATTCAATGCAAGGTATTGTTTGGACGGACGGTGAACTCCCTACGGATTTACTTTCAATTGCTACAGCGGAATTAATCAATCAAGCAGGTCCTTGGGGACAAGCCTTTCCCGAACCTGTTTTCGAAGGTGAATTTAAAATATTACAACAACGCCTATTAAAAGATGCGCATTTAAAATTAATGGTCGAGCCTAAAAATGGGGGGCCGTTGCTTGATGCCATTGCTTTTAACGTTGATCGTAACCTTTATCCAGATTTATCATTGAAAGAAGTCCGTCTTGTCTATAAATTAAGTATTAACGAATTTCGTGGGCAACGTAATCTGCAGCTCCTTATCGAGCATATCGAACCCCTTCACTAACAAGGAAAATTATTTATGAAAATTGGAATTATCGGCGCAATGCCACAAGAAGTTGAGATTTTAGCTGGTCTTTTAGAAGACAAAACCGTAACTAAAATTGCTAATTGCACCCTTTATCAAGGGAAAATTGGCAATAAAGACATTGCATTAATGCAATCTGGCATCGGTAAAGTGGCTGCAGCAATGGGCACGACCCTTCTGTTAAATATTGCGAAACCAGATTTAGTCTTAAATACGGGTTCAGCAGGTGGCGTGGGTGAAGGCTTAGCGGTTGGTGATGTGGTAATTTCTACCGAAACCGTTCACCACGATGCGGACGTAACTGCATTCGGCTATGCGAAAGGTCAACTCCCTGGATGCCCTGCTCGCTTTACATCGGATGAAAATTTAGTAAAACAAATCGCCACAGTTGCAGAAGCACAAGGTCAGCATATTAAGTTTGGATTGATTGCATCTGGTGATAGCTTTATTCAAGGTGGCGATGCACTTATGCAAATTAAACGTGACTTCCCTGAAGTTCTAGCAGTAGAAATGGAAGCGGCGGCAATTGCCCAAGTTTGTGGCGCTTTTGCAGTACCTTTTGTGGTTGTTCGTGCTATTTCTGATGCGGGCAATGGCGAAGCGAATATCTCTTTTGAAGAATTTTTACCAATTGCCGCAAAACAATCTTCAAAAATGGTGTTAGCATTACTTGAAACCCTCTAATCTTTTTATGAAATAGGAGTTCCTTATGGCCGATCCACAAGTAAAATCACCAATGGATAGTTTAGATTATCTTACGGTTATCATTTATCGTCTTGGTTATGTATTAGCAACGATTATGGTTCCGCTGTTACTGGTTAAACATTCGCATCCATACTACGTTGGCGTACTGATCGCAGCAACAATGCTTGCCTCTAGTGTTCATCTATACCTTAAAAATTATCGTATTCTTTTCCAATATGCGATGTGGGTGGGGCTTATTCTTGCCGTTACTCATCACCATTGGTTGGCACTCGGTGCAGCTTTCTTTGTGATTGGTGGATTATGCTTTAAAGAGTACTTCTGTTTCAGAGTGTTTGGATTAAATTATCAACCCATTTTTATGGCGTTATTGTGGTTATCACTCGCCTTACATTGGCATGTAATCAGTTATATCCTTACTGTTATTGTGACAGTGCTTTTACTGATTTTAACTATCCAAAAATGGCGTATGCCGCTTCACTTTGATATTGGTGATAAAAGCAAATATCAAATCTAAATAAATCACGCCCCGATTTTCTGAAAAATTTTTACGAAAATCGGGGCGTGATCGCTCTTAACGAAGATGATTTTGCATAAATTCTTTTACATAGGGGGTAGCTGGATGTTCTTTAAGAGATTGAAAATCTCCCTGTTGCTCAATCCTTCCTGCTTTCATTAAAATAACACTATCGCTTAAATATTCCGCTTCATCAAGATCATGTGTGACAAATACGACATTCTTTTGCCACTTATTTTGCAGTTGTAATAAAAGATCTTGTAAGCTACGACGATTAATTGGATCGAGTGCTGAAAAAGGTTCATCCATTAATAAAATGGGCGTATCGCATGCAAAAGCGCGGGCAATCCCTACCCGTTGTTGTTGACCGCCAGAAAGTTCGGCCGGTAACCGTAAGCCATAGTCGCTTAATCCGACCTCATCTAACCAATGGCGCGCTTTCTCCAAGCGTACATTTTTCTGTTCCCCCATCACTTTAAGCCCATAAGCAATGTTTTCTAAAACATTTAAGTGAGGGAAAAGTGCAAAATGCTGGAACACCATGCTTACCTGAGTTTGTCTAAAATGTTGCAACGATTTTTTATCTAGCAACGCAATATTTTTATCGTTTACCCAGACTTCACCTGAGGTCGGTTCTAGTAAGCGATTGATATGACGCAATAACGTGGATTTTCCCGAACCAGATAATCCCATAATACAATGAATCTGCTGGGACGGTAACGTACAGCTAATATGATCTAATGCAACGGTTTTCCCAAATATTTTCGTGACATCTTTAAACTCTATTTGTTGCATTCGGCATCTCCATACGTTGTTCTTCTTGATTTAGTAATGGGGCATATTGGGCACCATAGCCTTGCGTAATGCGATCAACAATAATTGCCAAAATAACAATTGCCCCTCCTGCTTGTAACCCTAGTCCTACGTTAAGTGTTTGAATAGCTTGTAGAATAATTTGCCCAAGCCCTGAAGCACCAATCATTGAAGCGACCACCACCATTGATAACGACATCATTACTGTCTGATTTAAACCCGCCATAATTTGAGGTCTAGCCGTTGGTAAAATAACCCATTTTAACATTTGCCAAGAAGAGCTTCCGAAGGCATATCCTGCTTCTAGGAGTTCCTTGGGAATATCGCGAATGCCTAATACAGTTAAACGGATAAGTGGCACAATTGCATACACAAGACAGGCAAAAATTGCCGGTACTTCACCTAAGCCGAAAAGCATTAAGACTGGAATGAGGTATACAAAACTTGGCATCGTCTGTGCGACATCTAAAAGTGGCAATATTATGCGGTAAAGTCGAGGTGTACGGGCAAATAAGATACCTAACGGTATACCAATGAGTACTGTTAATCCAATGGATACAAACATTAGCGCAATAGTTTGCATGGAGGCCTGCCATAAGCCAAAACCACCAATTAAATATAACCCGATAGCTGAAAATAAGGCGAACACAATACGTTTCGTGCTATGCCACCCCAAAATCATGGTAAATACAATTACCAACCACGCGGGAATTTTTAACAAGGTATGGCTTACCGGATTTAAGATATCTTGTTGTAAAAAACGGCTTAATTCTCGAAAAACACTACCATAACGTTTTACCACATCTTGTAATCCCTGGTTAAAATCACTTTGCAATGACCATTGTGGAAAAAAATGACTTTCAACTTTTTGTTCCATGCCTAGCTGTTCTTCAATTCGTTGGGCAATAGGATGAGGTACCCACTTTTGCCATTGAGTAGGATATTTTTTCAAAAATAGAATCGCTTGTTCTTCTCCAGTACGATGATATTTCGTCATTTCATAAATTTGCTGATTCATCTCATGCAAATTGAATTGCACTTTACTCATCAACGCCAGCAAATTCGGATAATTTTTTGCAAATTGGGTCGACACCCCTACCGCTAATTGCGAAACAGGAAAATCAGAAATACAGCTGCTTTTACTATTAGGATTAAGCATTTCTTGCCAACATTTTGCATCATACGGCGGAAATTTTAAGGGATAAACATCGTAATTTGCCATTAATCCCGAAGGTTGCCAATAATAAAAAAGAATCGGCTTTTTCTGTGCGTAATAAGAGGCAATCTCACTATCCATCGCCGCACCCGTACCAGGGTGTTGATTAGTAAATAATTTGTCTAGATGGAAGTTCTTGAGGAGATGACTATTAAAAATTTCACACGTCCATCCCGTTGGACAATTTAAAAAACGCCCTTTTTGAGGATTTTGCGGATCAGGAAAATCTTTTGCAAATTTAGCTAAGTCTTGAACTGTCTTTAACTGGGGATATTGCTCATGTATATACATCGGAATGTACCATCCTTGTACCGTACCACCTTTCAAGGTATCGCCAACAAGCTCTACTTTTTTCTCTGCAATTCCCTTAGCAAGAACAGGCGATCGCCCCATCCAAACCTCACCAATAACCTGGAGATCATTTTGAATAAGACCACTTTCTAACGCAACATCTGCGCCAGATACTAATGCTGTAGGATAGCCATAACCCTTTTCAATCAGCTGTCTTAATACTGCGGTTGTGAACTGTCCACTTTCCCAAGTAAGGTTGGCAAATTTAATTGTGGAATCCTGTGCTGAAAATGTTTGACTACTAACGCAAACACATAAGAAATAAAAAATAATAGTATATATTTTGTTCATTTATTCATTCTTCCAATAAAGAAGTGTTCACTATACCCTGAAATACTCATTCTTTTATCTATTGTTGCAAAAAGTAACGTGAAATTATCGCCTTTATATACTTTAACCTTTTTGAAACCGATAACAATATCTTAGTATTTATTTGTATAATTTTTAACAAAAAAATAATATTTACATAACTCTATTTAAGTGTAAAATACGCAATGATGAGCATTTTAAATGCTTTATCAATTTTTTATTTATAACGACATTAATCCTTATACAGGGGGTCATATGCCTTACGATCTTTCCAGACGTCATTTCATTAAACAAGGTGTCCTTGCAGGTATTACGTTATATACAGTTCCTGTATTGGCTCGCTTTAAACTGAATCTGAATGGTTCAAGTTCTCTCATTTCTCCTGAGCTTGCCGAAAGTTGGCAAAATGATGGACATGTTAATCACCGTGTCGATGCTGTTGCTAAAGTAACAGGTGAAAAAATTTATGGTCGTGATCTTCGTGCTATTGATATTGATGGTTGGCCAAACGAACAATATTGGGCCTACTACATTCGTGTTGATCGCGCTGATCGTATTTTCGAAGGAATTAATTTAGACTTTCTTCCTGACAATATTAAACCTGTTAAAGTCATTACTGCAGAAAATTTAAAAGCGGATAATGTGCATCTTCCAACCTTTTATGGCGTAGATATGTTAGTTTCTAAAGGTCGTGTTCCAGATTATATTGGTCAAACCGTCGCTTTATTAATTTTCGATACATTCTCTAAATTTGATCGTGCTAAAAACATGATTCAATTTAATAAAGATGTCATAAAACTTGGTGAAACCGCACCACTTTGGGCAGACAGTCAGAATCCTTGGGGAACATGGCGTATTACCCGTGTCGAAGGTAATCCACAAGGCGTACTTCCTGATAAATATAGTGCTTTACAAAATGGCGTTAATTTTCCTCCGTATGTTGATCACAAACCATCATGGCCTGCGCCAAATGCAGCTGGTACGCCACTTGAAAAACAAATGGCAATCGCTGCTGAAATTGCCGAAGATTTCAAAAATCCTGATTATTTTGTATTAGATCGCCATTACCAAACCCAATTTATTGATCCTATGTTTATGGAGCCTGAATGTTTCAATGGTTGGTATGATGCAAAAACACAAACTATGCATGCAATTCCGACTTCTCAGTCGCCCGCTGATATTCATAAAAATGCAAGTGAAATGTTAGCAACTGGTCCTCTTGCTGGAAAAATTAAGAATCTTGTAATTCATTCGCCTTACATCGGGGGTGGTTTCGGTGGTAAAGATCACTCTATCCTCCCATATTATGGTTTACTTGCAGCTATGTATTGCGATAAACCTGTCCGTATGGCGAATGACCGTTTCCAACAATTCCAATCAGGTATGAAACGTCACCCATTTGATATGCATAATCAACTTGCAGTTGACAAAAAAACAGGATTATTCAAAGGATTAATCAGCACTATGGAACTCGATGGTGGTGGTCGCGCTAACTTTAGTTCAGCCGTAGCCTCCGTGGGTGCAAGTGCTATCCAATCTATCTATTATCTACCGAAGAACGACTTAATGGCGAATGCTTATGTTTCTGACAATGTAACTGCAGGTTCTATGCGTGGTTTTGGGACTTTGCAAAGTATGTCTGCTATGGAAATGATGGTCAACGAAGTCGCTCAAATTCTTAACATGGATCCAATTGAGATCCGCAAAAAAAATGCGATCAAGATCGGGCAAGCAAATACTCAAGGTGCGATCCCATCTAGTACCGAACACTATCAAGAAATTCTTGATCAAGTACAACATCACGAAATTTGGACCGATCGTCTAAAACGTAAAAAAAGAATTTGAAGCAAAAAATCCAAATAAAAAATTTGCTACTGGTTTTGCAATTTGTACTAAAGACTACGGTACTGGTAATGACTCCCCTGCCTCTTATATTGAATTAGATGAAAAAGGTAATATTGTCATGGGCGTTGCAGCTGTTGAGATTGGTACGGGTTCTCAAACTTCTCAAGGCGCCGTTATTGCACCATTCTTTGGACGTGCTGCTGATACTGTCAACCTTGCCGGTGTAAATGTCTGGGATCCATTAAAATTAGTTGAAACTCAATCTTCATTCCTCATGTCTGAAAATTATCAAACCAAAATGGCTCAAGACCCTCGCTGGACTCCAACCATTGAAATGGCATCCTCTGCTTCAAACTCTGCTTATTTCCAAAGTAAGGCTACTGAAAATGCTGCCCAAATTATTTTTAATTACGGTTTATGGCCAGCTGCTAAAGCGATTTGGGCAAAACTATATTATTCAGACGGCACTAAATATGCCGATATTGATTTTGGTGCGCCAGAAGATGCAACTTGGGTAGAGGGCAAGCTCACTACTAAAGGCTTCATTCCACTTGATTTACCAACACTTGCCGAGTATGCCCACCAACATGGTTTTGTAACTTCTGCAATGGTTCACTCCTTTAACCGTTGGGCATGGGTTGAGGCAGATTTTACGATTGATGGTGAAACCAAACGTTATCAAATTGATGCGCTTGCGATCAAATATGGTAAGGGTGCAAATGCGAATAAAAAAGCGCTCATGACTAATGATGGTTGGCAACTCTTAGATCGTCAAAATGTCCGTTATCCAAGTACTGATCTAAATAATGCTATGGTGGTGTACTATGCACCTTGTGCAACCGTTGTAGATCTTGCTGTAGAGCCTGGTTCAGGTACCGTAGAAATTATCCGCACTCATACCTGGTTAGATGCGGGTAAAGTTATCGTTAAAGAGCTCGTAGAAGGTCAAATTGAAGGTGGTCTTGTTATGGGTATTGGTTACGCTCTCCATGAATATTTACCAGGTGGAACCGAAGGTCCAGGTAATGGGACATGGAATTTAAACCGCTACCACGTACCTCTCGCGAACCAAGTTGGGGTGTGGAATATGGAACACACTATTCTTCCACCAACAGGTAATCATGATCAACGTAAAGGTATTGCTGAAGTTGTAATGATTCCAATTGTTCCTGCAATTATGGAAGCCCTTTACCAAATTACAAATAAACGTTTCTATCATTTACCTGTAACGCCACAAGATATTAAGGAGACTTTCCTATGATTACTGTACAGATGACTATTAATAATAAAAAAGTAGGTCCTTTTGAAGTCGATGAATCATTGAAAATGATCGACTTTCTACATGAATACGTAAATCTTACAGGTACAAAATTTGGTTGTGGCATTGGGGTTTGTCACGCCTGCGTTATCATTGTCGATGAACCTGATGGAACTTCTCATACTGAACGTACATGTATCAATGGTGTGGGAGCGTTTAATGGAAAAACATTACGTACTGTAGAAGGTCATGCAAAACGCAATCCAATGGGACAAATTGTTTCTTTAAGCCCTGTCCAACAAACCTTTGTTGATCATTTTTCTTTCCAATGTGGTTGGTGTACATCTGGATTCGTGAATGAGTCTACTGTACTCGTTGAAAAATTAAAGAAAAATCCAATCGCAAAAGAAGATGTCGAGCAAGTGATTGAAGACACTTTAAAAACCCATATTTGTCGCTGTACAGGCTACCGTAAATATTATGTCGGTCTACGCGATCTTATCTTATCGCAAGGGGGGCTTATCAAATGAAAAAATCAGCATTAACGCTAATCGCTCTTGGATTAGCAGGTTTATCTCAAACCACTTTTGCAACAGACAATTCAAATACCGATATGAATAACCTAAAACTTATTCAGCGTGGTGCTTATCTAGCTGACTTAGGCGATTGTGAAGGTTGCCATACAGTAGCGAATGGACAAGTATATGGTGGCGGACGTGCATTTAAAACACCAATGGGTACCATCTACTCTACGAATATTAGTAGTAGTAAAAAGCATGGTATCGGTAATTATACGTATGAGGACTTTGTTAATGCCGTACAAAAAGGGGTTGCACCAATTGGTAATCTTTATCCTGCAATGCCTTATGTATCCTATTCCAAACTCACGCCAGAAGACATGAAAGCTTTGTATGCCTACTTCATGCATACAAAACCAGTCGATCAAGCCAATCGTGAAAATGATCTTACCTTCCCAGCAGATATTCGTTTCGGATTAAAATTCTGGAATATGTTGGAATTTAAAGATCAACCATTCCAAAATGATCCTAAAAAATCAGCAACTTGGAATCGTGGTCGTTATCTTGTGGAAGGTTTGGGGCACTGTGGAGAATGTCATACTCCACGTAATTTCATTATGGGTAGTGAAAATAACAAAGCATTGCAAGGTGCTGTCGTTGATGGCGTAAATGCGCCAGATCTCACTACCGCTCGTTTAAAACAAGAGGGTTGGAATAAAGATAATCTTGCTAAATTCCTAAAAGATGGGGTTTCTCCTGCTGGTACCTCTTTTGATGAAATGTTTATTGTTGAAAAACATAGCCTCACTCATGCTAAACAAGCGGATGTTGATGCAATTGTTACTTACTTACTTGATGGCGATAATCAGGTAAAATCTGTCAACACCTTAACGACATTTACAAAAGAAGACATGGCAATGCCAGGGTATGGAATTTATATGGCACGTTGTGCGGGGTGTCATGGTAATCATGGAGAAGGTACACCAAATGTTGCGCCACCGCTTTTCCATAACGCAACCATTAGTAATCCGAATATCTACAATACTGTTGAAGTAATTATGAATGGTATTCCAGTAGAAACTTATAACCATCTCAAATCTTATTATGCAATGCCAAGTTATAAAGGCAGAATTAACGCACAACAAATGACTGATTTGATTAATTTCTTGCATAAATCGCTTGCAACCTCAAATACGCCAGCGACCACTACAAATGATGTACAAACAGTTATCAATAAAATTAATAATTAATTATAATTGCTGTTAATTTGGGCTCCTCTTATGAGGAGCCTATTTATGATGATGTGTTATTAGGAGACGTTATGAATGCATTAGACCAAGACGTTCTTGCTCAAGTTTGTAAATGGCTAGAAAGCGGAAAATCAATTTATTTGTGCAGTGTTTTATCCACTTATGGGTCTGCCCCTCGTCCCGTGGGTTCACTTTTTGCGACTGATGGAGATGTTCGTTTTGGGTCAATTTCAGGTGGCTGTGTTGAAGACGCCTTTGTTAAATTAATAAAGGAAGATAAATTAACGAATAGCCAGCGAACCTTCGATTATGGTTCCCATATTGCCACTGAACCAGGTAATTATGAGCTACCTTGTGGAGGACACATCCAACTTCTGATTGAAAAATTGCGTCCTGTCCATCTCGCTAATATTCAACTTTGGCTTGAATATGCGAAAGCAGATCAGGACTTTGCGCGCCTTATCAATTTAAAAACTGGTGAAAGAGAAATTTTTTCATCTGCACCTAAAAATAGAACGGATGATTGGGTGATTCAAAATTATCAACAAAAATATCAGCTTCTTCTTATCGGAATAAGTCAAGTCAGTGAGGAATTAGCGCGCCTTGCACATAAAGGTAATTTCACTGTCCGTATTTGCGATACTCGCGAAGAATACCGTAACAGTTGGCATTGGGGCATTGATAAAGGTGGTATTGAAGTAGAATGGCAGTCGCCAGATAATTTTGTAGAAAAAAATGTAACACCTAAAACTGCCGTCCTTGCGCTTGCACACGATCCACGCGTTGATGATTTAGCGATGATGGCTGGATTAGAATCAGACGCATTTTATGTTGGTGCACTCGGCTCAACACGAACAAATGCTAAACGTTTAGAACGCTTAAAACGAATTGGAGAGTATGATGATGTAACGATTTCTCGCTTGCACGGACCAATTGGCTTAGATATTGGTAGTCGAACTCCATTTGAGATTGCGATTGCGATTATGGCCGATTTAATTGCAACTAAAAATAAAATTATTTTAAAGAGAATCTAAAATATGGAATGTATTATTCTTAGTGCCGGTTTATCAAGCCGTATGAATGATTGGAAACAAGATCTTCCTTATAAAGGCAAAACGATCCTCGATCATGCTATTCAAAATGCATTAAAGGTCTGCAAAAAAATTATCTTAGTGACTGGATTTCGTCATGAAATATTGCAACAAAAATATGCAAATAATCCCAATGTCATTACTGTTTACAATCCTGATTTCCAACAAGGAATGTTTTCATCGATCCAACATGGCGTGGAATATGTAAAAGGCGATCGTTTTTTTATTACACATGGCGATATGCCCTGTATCGATCCAAATGTCTTTGAAACATTGATCCATCATCCAGTTGAAAAAAATACGATCGTTTTTCCAGGGAATAAAGAACATACTGGCCACCCTGTCCTTTTACCCAAGGCTGCGATTCCATTGATTCGCCAAGCCCCAAAGCGAAATAGTAAAATGAAATCAATCTTAGGCACATTCTGTTACCACTATTTGAATCTTCCTGAATCAACCGGAATCTTTAAGGATATTGACACGCCAGATGACTATTTGGCGCTATTAAAAGCCGAATAATTTTTTATAAGGCGTAAGTACATTTAATTACGCCTTTGATATTTTTTATCTATTAAATTTATAGGTATTGTTCGATTTTATCTTTTGATCGAGCTCAATTTTTATTCATCCTTTCCCAAATATAATAATTTTTCATCAATTCTATTCACTATACTTATCTCTTGGAGTTTTTATGAAAAAATTTATTTTAGGGTGTGGATGTCTAGGGCTTGCGACCTATCTTGGGACAGTAGGGTATATTTATCTATTCGATAAATCTCAAAATGAGATTTTATTAAAACAGCATTATCCTGGTAAAAACCAACAAATTGCGAATATTTTGCACGAAAGTGGGTGTCAAAGTTGCCACACTTCCAATCCTACTCTCCCTTTCTATGCACATATTCCTGGTTTAAATAAACTTGTTGAGCTAGATATTATGCGAGGTAATCAATTATTTAATTTGAATAATTTTTTAGAGGGATTAAAAGATCCAAATAAAATTTCGGAAGTTGATCTCGCTAAACTAGAACATGTCTTAAAAGATAACAGCATGCCTCCGCTACGTTTTAAAATGATCCACTGGGGAAGCGGTTTAACACAAAAAGAAAATAACCTGTTACTCGATTGGATTTATGAACAGCGCCGACAAAAATTTTTACCACAGGATACACAAGGCACTGATGCAAAACGTAGTGTCCAGCCTATTCCTAATACCCTTCCTATTAATGCTCAAAAGGCTGCCCTTGGGAATATTTTATACCACGATGTTCGTCTTTCTGGTGATAATAGCGTATCCTGCCACACTTGCCATCAGTTGAATAATGGTGGTGTAGATGGTCTTGTTACTTCAACAGGTATCAAAGGACAAAAAGGAGGGATCAATGCACCGACAGTATTTAATGCCGCCTTTAATAAAGCTCAATTCTGGGATGGACGGGCTAAAGATCTTGCCACACAAGCGGGGGGACCACCGCTCAATCCAGTTGAAATGGGCTCAAAAAACTGGAATGAAATTATCCATAAACTTTCTCAGGATGAGGCACTCAAAAAACAATTTCTCGCACTTTATCCAGCGATTACGCCAGAAAACATTACAAACGCCATTGCTGAATTTGAAAAAACATTAATTACACCAAACAGCGCATTCGATAAATATCTCAAGGGTGATAAAAAAGCTCTTAGCCCAAGTGCCGTTAAGGGATATCAATTATTTATCGAAAATAAATGTAGCACTTGCCATGTGGGTGTAGCACTGGGTGGACAATCTTATGAATTATTCGGCATACACGATAATTATTTTGCTAATCGTAAACAGCCACAAACCGATGCGGATAAAGGTCGTTTCTCGCAAACCCAAAACTCAGCCGATCTACATAGATTTAAAGTTCCAACGCTCCGGAATGTTGCTCTAACCGCACCTTATTTCCATGATGGTAGTGTAGCAGATCTAGGAGAAGCAATTAAAATTATGGCGCATTACCAAAGCGGAACCGATCTCACACCAGCGCAAATTGCTGATATAAAAGCTTTCTTAGAATCTTTAACTGGGGAGTATCAAGGAAAAGTTTTAACGAAAAATAAAAAACAATAATATATAAAAAATGCCTGCAACTGCAGGCATTTTCTTTTATGAAAAATGAATTAAAGAGAAGACAAGAAAGTCATTAACTCATCTTTAGAAATTAATAATTTCTCACCTGTTTTACGGTTTTTATATTCAATTTGACCATTGTTAAGGTTTTTCTCACCAATCACAATCATATGAGGTACACCGATTAATTCCATATCGGCAAACATTACACCTGGACGTTCATTACGGTCATCAAGAATAACTTCTACACCTTTGAAACGTAAATCATCGTAAAGTTGCTCTGCAAATTCTTTCACCACTTCTGACTTATGCATATTCATTGGAACGATCGCCATTTTGAATGGTGCAATTTCATCAGTTGGCCAAATGATACCGCGATCGTCATGGCTTTGTTCAATCGCAGCAGCCACAACACGACTTACACCAATACCATAGCAACCCATTGTCATCACTTGTGGGCGACCATCTTCACCTTGAACAGTTGCATTCATCGCTTCAGAGTATTTTTTACCAAGTTGGAAAATATGTGCAACTTCAATACCACGTTTGATATGAAGTGTACCTTTACCATCTGGACTGACATCACCTGCTACAACATTACGGATATCTGCAACTTCTGCCATTGGTAAATCACGTTCCCAGTTTACATTGAAATAATGTTTACCATCTTGGTTTGCACCCATCGCAAAATCACTCATAATCGCAACGCTACGGTCAACGATAATTGGCATATTTAATTCTAATGCACCAAGCGAACCTGTACCCGCACCGACTACGGCACGAATTTCTTCATCGGTTGCAAATTCAAGTGGATCAGCAACAAGTGAATGTTTCTGTGCTTTGATTTCATTTAATTCATGATCACCACGTACCATTAATGCAACTAAAGGTGCATCTTCAGTTGCCCCTTTTACGATAAGGGTTTTCGCAATTTGTTCTGCTTTTAATCCGTGCTCGCGTACTAACTCATCAATGGTTTTTGCATTTGGCGTATCAACCAAAACCATTTCTGCTGTTGGGGCTTGACGTTCACCGACTGCAATCGCTTCTGCAAGCTCAATATTTGCCGCATAATCAGATTCAGTTGAGAATACGATATCGTCTTCCCCACTGTCTGCTAAAACTTGGAATTCATGAGAAGCATTCCCACCAATAGAGCCTGTATCTGCATGTACCGCACGGAAATCTAAGCCTAAACGTAAGAAAATATTGCTATAAGCACGATACATTTCTTCATAAGTTTCTTGAAGAGACTCATGACTTAAATGGAAAGAATAACCATCTTGCATTAAAAATTCACGGCTACGCATAATCCCAAAACGCGGACGTACTTCATCACGGAATTTAGTTTGAATTTGATATAATGCAAGCGGTAATTGACGGTATGAGGTAATTTCACGACGAACTAAATCAGTAACAACTTCTTCATGAGTTGGTCCAAGTACAAAATCACGATTACCACGATCAACAAAACGCAGTAATTCAGGACCATATTGTTCCCAACGTTTAGATTCTTGCCATAATTCTGCTGGTTGAACAACTGGCATCTCAATTTCTAATGCGCTGGTTCTAGACATTTCATCACGAACGATGTTTTCAACTTTTTTAAGTACACGCAAGCCGGTTGGTAACCATGTATAAAGCCCTGATGCTAGAGGACGTACCATCCCTGCACGTAACATAAGTTGGTGACTCACAACCTGAGCATCATTTGGTGTTTCTTTCAATGTTGAAAAAAGATATTTACTTGCTCGCATTATATTTAATTCCTTAATTCGATATAAAAAAGTAGCGCTAGTTTACCAGTTCACAGGATTGCAATAAAGCAACCATATCAAGATTTTTCTTATCTTATTAGTGTTCGCGATACTTTAAATTCAATACGCCCTTTAATAAAACAATATTCCTTTACGAATCTCGTTTACCCCATAAATTTTCATGAAAATGGAGGCATGTTTCTACTTTTAGAATAATAAAATTCCTACCCAAGTCACAAATAAAATCACCAACGCCACAAATACTGCCGCAGAGCCAAGATCTTTAGCACGACCTGATAATTCATGATATTCCGTACCTATTCGATTCACAACCGCTTCGATGCCTGTATTTAAGAGTTCAACTACAAGCACTAACAATACCGAACAAATTAATAAGATACATTCGATTTTATTTTTTCCAAGCCATAAAGCGAGAGGTACCAAAATTGCAGTAAGAATTAATTCCTGACGAAATGCAGTTTCCGTTAGCGCGGCTTTAAGTCCTTTAATTGAATAACGTGTTGAATTGATAAGATGCGTTAATCCTTTCGTTTGTTGCATAATTTTCTCTTAGTTATAAACGTTTTGCTTCAATAATATCTGGAATTTGAGCCAATCCGAGTAAGACTTTACTTAGGCTATCAACTCCACTTAATTTAATATCCATCTGAATAATCGCTAATTGTTTTTTGCTTTCCGTATGGGTAGATACCGACAAGACATCTACTTTATGATTGGCTAAAACAGTCGTGATATCACGCAATAATCCATGGCGATCACCCGCCACAATCTGAATGCTAATCCGAAAGTCTTGCGAATGTTTTTGTCCCCAGTGGGCGCCAACGACTCGCTCGGGATGACTATTTTGCATCTCAATAAACTGCTCGCAATCCACACGGTGAATAGAAATTCCACGTCCAAGAGTAATATAGCCTGCAATCTCATCGCCATAGATTGGCTGACAACATCCTGCCATATAATGTAATAAGTTCCCGACACCATCAACAGTAACCAGTTGGTTTCTCTCGTCTTTATTGATAGCTGGCGTACGGTTTGCGACCTGACGTAAAATATCTGCATCAGCCTGCTCTGCTGTAGCTTTGCCCTTTTTATTTTGCAGATAATTCATAAGATGTTGTAAACGAATATCGCCAGAACCAATCCCCGCATACAAGTCATCAAGATGCTTTAAATTATACCGTGTTAAGGCATTTTTTTCGGCTTGCTTTAAATTCAATCCTAATGCGTTAACTTCATGTTCAAATTGTTCCTTGCCTAGAGGGATATCTTTTTCACGATCAAGTTTTTTGAAAAAAGCGTTAATTCGGCTACGCGCTTTTGGTGTGCGGGTGAATCCTAAACTTGGATTAACCCAATCCCGACTCGGATTTGGATTCTTCTGAGTCAGAATATCAACTTGATCTCCCATCTGTAATTGGTAAGTAAAAGGTACAATACGCCCCCCTACTTTTGCACCAATACAACGGTGACCAATTTGGCTATGAATCGCATACGCAAAATCCAAGGGGGTTGAACCTGTTGGTAAATCTACCACTTCGCCGCGCGGAGTAAAAACATAAACGCGATCATCAAATACTTGTGAACGTATTTCTGCGAGAATATCACCAGAATCCACAATATCTGCTTGCCACGCTAAAAGTTTTCTAAGCCATGCAATTTTTTCTTCATAGTCAGTTTTCCCACCAACAATCCCTTCTTTATATTTCCAATGAGCTGCGACGCCTAACTCGGCATTATCATGCATCTCTTGAGTACGAATTTGGATTTCAACTGGCTTATTTCCTTTACCGAGCACAACAGTATGAATTGACTGATACCCATTAGGTTTTGGGTTAGCAACGTAATCATCAAATTGATCAGGTAAATGTTTAAAATGAGTATGCACTAGCCCCAAAACGGCATAGCAATCCTGTAACTCTTTAACAATGATTCGCACCGCGCGCACATCATAAAGCTGATCAAATTCTAAATGCTTTTTCTGCATTTTTTTCCAAATGCTATAAATGTGTTTGGGGCGACCATAAACTTCAACTGCGTATAAATTATCTTTGAGATATTGGCGCAATTCACGGACAAAATCGTCAAGATATTGTTCACGGTCTAAACGACGTTCGCCCAGAAGTTTCGCAATAATTCGGTAATTCTCGGGATGTAAAACGCGAAAGCAATAGTCTTCTAATTCCCATTTTAATTGCCCAATACCTAAGCGATTGGCAAGCGGGGCATAAATATTGCTGCATTCTTTTGCGGCAAGTTCACGTTCTTCTTGTGTGTGGTTGTGTGCATCATCGCGTAAGAAAATGATCCGTTCAGCAAGCTTAATAATCACACAACGGAAATCTTCTACCATTGCTAAAAGCATGCGCCGCACGTTATCAATTTGTGTGGTATTGCTTGAATTCGCGGTGTTAATTTGACGGAGGTTGTCCATATCCGCAACACCTTTTAGCAACTTACGGATTTTTACACCAAAGACTTCTTCAATTTCATCAAGGACAGGATCGTCCCCACCTTTAGTAAGGACAGGAAATAACATAGCAGTGATAAGGCTTTCTGCATCCATATTTAAGCTGTGCAGAATTTCTACCATTTCTGGACCTGCTAGAAGGTAATAAATAGGTGCTTTATCGAGCTCCCTCGCCATCACTTTTTCACAAGCAAAATTCCAGGCTTGTTCCAAATCTGCTTCAACCTCAGCAGGGACGTTTAGGGTCGTGCTCCATTTTTTTAAATCAAAACTATCTGGATTTAATAAATGAGTTCCTCGAATTGCAACCATATTTTTTTCCTATCTACGGTAAAAAGGCGGAAGTATTCTACCCCCTTTTTGCCAACTTTGGGGAAATATTTCACAATAAATGCATATTTATTGTATCTTTTCTTAATAATTTTTCTTCAAAATACATAGTGTTATATAACAAACTCTACCACTCCTAGTAAAGTTTTAGATTATTTTTCCCTAAATAAACCTGCGCAAAAAGTTCGCGACTTTTGAGCGGTTTGTCTCCTAGATAATTTTTTAACACTACGCGCATAAAACGTTTTGCAGCAGCCTTTACTTGCGGATCGGAAAAATCTCGTACAGCAAAAGCCAATAATTCTTTTCCATAAAATGTCATATTATCTTTAGCAATTGATGCAATAAAACCACGTTCTGCACGATATTGATATGTCATATTTTCATCGACTGGTTTCCCAGTCCCGATACAATGGCAAAAATCTATACCATAGCCAAGATAATCTAGTAACTTAAATTCAAAAGTCCGCAATGTGGCTTCTAAGTTGTCTGGATATTGAGTAAGCCCCGTTAAACACATTAAATAATCTTGAAAAAGTGCTGGATAGGCTGTCTCTTTTTCTAAAAGCCGAATCATGATTTCATTCACATAAAAGCCACTATACAAAGCAGCATTTTGCAAAGGTAACGAAATAGAAGCTGCCTCTGCTCGTGTTAAAATTTTTAGGGCACCCTTTCCTGACCAGCGCACTAATAATGGCGTAAAAGGCTGTAAAACGCTTTTCCAAGGTGAGCGTTTTCCACGAGCACCTTTCGCTAATAAGGTAAGACGCCCCGATTCTTCAGTGAAAATATCCACAAGCAAGCTACTTTCACCATACGGTTTACGATGAAGCACAAATGCTCGCTGCCAATTGTCCATTCTGTTATCTAACAAACTCGTTAAATCCCATAAATTTTATCGAAAAATGAGGCGTGTCTAATTTCTAAAAACTAATTCGACCGCATCGCTGCCTAAAAATTCCATTAAATTATTTAAAAGTGTATCCTGCGGATTGACCGCCCACTGTGCGCCAAATCGTACTAATGCATTCCCCTGCGGACTTTGATAGTAAAGCTGGATTGGTAATGCACCGCCACTATATGGCTCAATAATCTCTTTTAAGCGACGCAATAATGTAGGCGTAATCTTATCTTGTGCAAGGCTAATCGCAAGATGGTTAGCGCGATGCACACGCGCTTCCTCCAATGACATCACATCGCGCACATTCATTCTTAATCCTTGGCTAAAGTCATCAAAACTGATCTGCCCGCTACATACGATAATATTATCTTTTGCAATTTTATCGATATTCTTATCTAACGCCTCACCAAATAAAGTCACATCTAGTCGCCCGGAACGATCGTCTAACGTTGCAATACCTATGCGGTTTCCTTTTTTCGTCGTTGCAACTCGGAAATTGACCACCAACCCGCAAGCAACACTCATCTGCCCACGACGACTTGGGGTTAAGTCTTTTAAACGGGTACTTGCATAATGCTCTAATTCGGGTAGATAACGGCTAATCGGATGTCCGCTTAAATAAAGCCCTAATGTTTCACGCTCACCTTCCAAAATTTGATGTTCCGTCCATCTTGGTGTATTCGCATATTTCGTTTCTACATCTTCCGGACGATCAGTGAGTACGCCAAACATATCCCCTTGCCCAATATCCTCATCTTTCGCATGTTGATCTGCGGCTTTTAGCGCATCTTCAAGGTTTTTTGCAAGGGCTGCACGATGAGGGCCGAGTTTATCAAAAGCCCCTGATTTAATCAGGCTTTCGAAAGTACGACGGTTTACGCGTTTTAAATCAACGCGAGCACACAAATCAAATAAATCTTTAAAGAAACCACCTTCTTTTCGTGCTTCTACAATTGCACCAATTGGCGCTTCACCAACGCCTTTAATTGCCCCAATGCCGTATACAATTTCCCCTTTATCATTAACGGTAAATTGATGTTTCCCGGTATTGATATCTGGGGGAACCACGGTTAATCCCATACGCAGACATTCATCATAAAGCCCAACAATCTTATCGGTATTATCCATTTCTGATGTCATTACGGCTGCCATAAATTCCGCTGGATAATGGGCTTTTAGCCAAAGGGTTTGGTAAGAAACTAAGGCATACGCGGCAGAGTGAGATTTATTGAAACCATAGCCCGCAAATTTTTCTACCAAGTCGAAAATCTTCATGGCAAGTTCGCCATCAATATTATTTTTCTCTGCTCCCGCTTTAAAGACGCTACGTTGTTTTGCCATTTCTTCAGGTTTTTTCTTACCCATCGCACGGCGCAATAAATCCGCACCACCCAAGGTGTAACCTGCTAAAACTTGAGCAATTTGCATCACTTGTTCTTGATATAAGATAATGCCGTAGGTTGGCTCAAGAATTGGTTTTAAGGAAATGTGTTGATATTCCGCATCGGGGTAAGAAATTTCTTCCTCACCGTGTTTCCGACGAATAAAGTTATCCACCATCCCTGATTGCAACGGACCAGGTCGGAATAGTGCCACCAACGCGATGATATCTTCAAAACAGTCTGGACGTAGGCGTTTAATCAGATCCTTCATTCCGCGTGATTCTAACTGGAATACGGCGGTGGTTTCTGCTTTGAGAAGAAGCTCAAATGCTTTCGGATCATCAAGTGGGATATGGTTAATATCAATAGGCGGTTTGCCTTGCGCAATCAGACGAGGATTAATCATATCTAATGCCCATTTAATAATGGTTAACGTACGCAATCCTAAGAAGTCAAATTTCACTAATCCTGCATATTCCACGTCACTTTTATCAAAATGGGTAACAGGGTGTTTCCCTTCACTGTCGCAATAAAGTGGCGCAAAATCAGTAATTAGGTGTGGTGCAATAACCACGCCCCCCGCATGTTTTCCCGCATTACGCGTTACCCCTTCTAGGCGACGAGCCATATCGATGAGCGCTTTCACTTCCTCATCACGTTCATAGTACTCGGTCAACGCAGGTTCGGCAGCGAAAGCCTTTTCTAAAGTCATGCCAGGCTCTGTTGGGATTAACTTAGAAATTTTGTCCACAAAATTATACGGATGTCCAAGTACACGCCCCACATCACGGATAACTGCTTTGGCTGCCATCGTACCAAAGGTAATAATCTGTGAAACCGCGCCACGTCCATAAGTTTCCGCAACGTGTTCAATAACACGATCGCGTCCATCCATACAGAAATCCACATCAAAATCGGGCATAGATACACGTTCAGGATTTAAGAACCGTTCAAAAAGCAGATCAAATTCTAACGGATCTAGATCAGTAATCTTTAACGCATAAGCAACAAGCGATCCTGCGCCGGATCCACGTCCAGGCCCCACAGGAATATCGTTATCTTTAGACCACTGGATAAATTCCATCACGATAAGGAAATAGCCAGGGAATCCCATTTGGTTAATTACACCTAGTTCAACCTCTAAGCGTTCATCATATTTTCCACGTTCCTTTGCTCTAACTTCTTCATCAGGAAATAAAACTTTTAGACGCTCTTCTAAGCCACTATGTGCTTTTTGGACTAAGAAATCTTCTGTACTCATCTCCCCTGTTGGGAATTGCGGGAGAAAATATTCACCAAGGTGCAACGTTGCTGTACAACGCTCTGCGATTTTAACGCTATTTTCCAAAGCGCTTGGGATATCGGCAAAAAGCTCGCACATTTCAGCTTCAGTACGGAAATATTGTTGACGAGTATAATTTTTAGGGCGTCTTGAATCATCTAAGGTGTAACCATCATGAATGGCCACACGAATTTCATGCGCTTCAAAATCATTTGCCTCTAAAAAACAAACATCATTCACTGCCACCACGGGTAAGTTTTGCTCTTTCGCCAGCGCAACTGCTGCTTGAATATAACGTTCCTCATCATTTTTACCTGTTCGACTTAAACTTAAATAAAAACGATCTGCAAAGTGCGTTTGATAGAAACTGACAGCCTGCTCAAGTAATTCAGGTTCAGGACGAGCACGTAATAATAATTGTCCAATATCACCCCCTTTCCCACCAGAGAGGATAATCACCCCTTCTGCATGTTCAATAAGCCATTCTTGGTCGATATATGGAAAATCCATATAACCACGCTGATACGCTTTGGAAAGTAATAACGTAATATTTTGATAACCTGCATTGTTATTTGCATAAAGTGTCAAATCAAAAAAGTCTTCACCTAATAGATCACTTTTTACTTTAAAGTCTGCACCAATAATCGGTTTAATTCCTGAGGCTAAACATTCCCCGTAAAACTTTACGAGTCCACAGAAATTCATAAAATCGGTTAAACCCAACGCAACCATTTCTTGTTTCGCTGCTTGTTTTACCAATGGTTTTACTTTAGGTAAACCATCGATCATGGAGAAATCACTATGTACTCGTAAATGAACAAAACGGGGAGCAGCCATATTTTTAGATCCTTTTTGATATGGGTTTATAAACAGGTTAGAAGATGTATTTTAGCGATATTTCAGTTGCTTTTACAGTCTTTACATTAGAAGGCGATTTTTCGCTACTTTTAAAAGGAAAATAACATAAAAAATGCTACACTTCGTAGCATTTCAATTTAACTCAATCTCAACGTATGCAAAAAAGAACATTCCACACACATACCACCCGTTTTCATAAAAGTCCCCAAAAATCCAGGAAAATATCCACAGCCAAGAAATCTCCTGCAAAGAAAACACTAGAAGAAACCAAAGTCGTCCTTTTTAATAAACCTTTTGATGTATTAACCCAATTTAGCGATGAGAGTGGTCGAAAAACACTAAAAGACTTTATTCCGATTCCTGAAGTTTATGCTGCAGGTCGTCTTGATCGCGATAGCGAGGGACTTTTATTGTTAACCAACAACGGAGAAATTCAACATCATCTTGCTAACCCTAAATTTAAATTACCTAAAGTGTATTTTGTGCAAGTTGAAGGAGAGGTATCGGAAGAAGCTCTGCACGCCCTGCGTCAAGGTGTTATATTAAAAGACGGCAAAACCCTTCCCGCTAAGGCAGATCGTATGGCACCTCCCTTCCTTCTGTGGGAACGTATTCCACCAATTCGAGAACGTAAAAATATTCCAACAACTTGGTTGCGTTTAGAAATCACAGAAGGTCGTAATCGACAAGTCAGAAGAATGACGGCACATGTTGGAAATCCAACATTACGTTTGATTCGTTATAGCATAGGAGGTATGACCTTAGACGATATAACCACGGGTAAATATCGAGAACTTTCACTAAATGAAATCAAAAAGTTAACCAATAAATTAAAAATGTAAACGTATAATGGACTACGTAATTCCCTAAAGAAAAAGTAGTCCCCCCTATTATCCCCTTTTCTCGTATGCTAGAATCAGTCAGTTTTTACCATATAAAAAGTAAAATTCTCACTAAATCAAAAGGCAGTATGATAATGAAAAGTATTGATATTAAAATTTTAGATAAACGTTTGGGGACAGAATTTCCATTACCAGCATACGCAACTCCTGGTTCTGCAGGCTTAGATCTTCGAGCGATGATTGAAGAGGATATCATCTTACAGCCACAAGAAACTCGACTTATCCCTGCTGGAATTGCGATTTATATTCGTGATCCATCGCTTTGTGCCACGATTTTACCACGTTCAGGCTTAGGATCTAAACATGGTATTGTACTCGGCAACTTAGTGGGTTTGATTGACTCTGACTACCAAGGTCCACTTATGATGCCACTTTGGAATCGTAGCAATGAACCGTTTAAAATTTCTGTAGGAGATCGTGTGGCGCAACTCGTTTTTTTACCTGTTGTTCAAGCAACCTTTAACGTAGTAGATCACTTTGAGGAAAGTGAACGCGGTACTGGAGGTTTTGGTCATTCAGGTAAAGCGTAATGCGGAGCAAATAAGATGATCATTCCTTGGCAAAGTTTAAAAGAGGAAACCCTCATTAATTTAATTGAAAGTTTTATCCTTCGGGAAGGAACAGATTACGGAGCGGAAGAACTCTCACTCAGTGAAAAAAGAGAAAATTTATTACAGCAGATAAAGCAAGGGAAGGCTGTCATTTTCTGGTCTGAATTACATGAAACCTTTGATATAAAACCTCATACTTACATTGATAAATAGGAAATCTTATGTCGAATCTCTATGTAAAATCAGCATTTCCAAATGCCGAACAAACACAACAATCTGACGTAAAAGAAAAAATGAAACAAATCGACCCAACTTTAGATTGGTTTCTTTCACATTGCCATATTCGTAAATATCCAGAAAAAAGTACTCTCATTCATGCTGGTGAAAAAGCGGATACGCTTTATTATGTTATCCGCGGAACCGTTGTCGTTATGGTAAAAGATGAAGAAGGAAAAGAAATGATCCTCACCTATCTTAGCGATAACGAATTTTTTGGAGAATCAGGGCTTTTTGATAAAAATTCAGTACGTAATGCTTGGGTAAAAACCCGAACCTCTTGCCAAATTGCTGAAATTTCTTATCGTAAATTCTTACAACTTGTGAATATTAATCCGCAAATTTTAATGTATCTTGCGGGTCAACTTTCCCATCGCCTTCATAACACATCAAAACAAGCAAGTAATCTTGCATTCCTAGATGTTACAGGTCGTATTGCCCAAACCTTGATGAACCTCGCCAAAATGCCAGATGCCCTTACACATCCCGACGGTATGCAAATTAAAATTACACGTCAAGAAATCGGTCAGATGGTGGGTTGTTCTCGAGAAACAGTTGGCAGAATCCTAAAAATGTTGGAAAATGATAACCTTATATCAGCCCATGGGAAAACCATTGTTGTACGCGGCGCAAGATAGGAAGCAACAAATTTGAACTAACTCATTGAAATAAAAGGAAGCGCCAAATGCTAAAAAGAATTTTTTCGTACTTTAAATCCCGTTTTTTTTATATTTGGCTTTTTTTTTTTAGTTTCCTTTCCATGCTTATCGTACCAGATAGAGCCAATACGATAGGACTTTTCACGATTTATTTCTTCTACTGTGGTCTATTTTTACTTAACCGTAGATTCTTTGCTTATACACTTTTCTTTGTAAGCTTATTCCCCTTATTGTACTATCCAGTAAGTCTCCATTATTCGGATTTAAATTCAGGGGTCGTAGCCGCTTTTTTTGAAACCAATGTTGAAGAATCCTTCGCCTTTTTAAAGAATTTCTCTTTAGAGGATTTCTATTTCCCAATTTTTTACGCAATTTGCTTGTACTTCACATTGCGCTTAGCCTATGCGCAACCAAAACCACAAGATACATCACCAAAAGAAACCAAAAATCGCAAAATTTTAATGGGTATTTTGCTATTAGGTGGCGTACTGGGTTCGATTGCTTTACCGATTAAATATTATTTTGAACATAAAAATGATCCGCTTGACGTGCAAACACTCGCACCCGCATGGTCTTTAACTTATTCTAATAATAATATCCTGCGTTTCTATGCGAACCTTGTTGATAGCACTAAAAACTACTTTTCAGATAAAAAAGCACTAGAAGAGGCCTCTAAAATTAAAGATCCATGGGTTATTACTTCCGTAAAACCTAAGTATCAAAATTATGTCTTAATCATCGGAGAATCTGCTCGTCGTGACTATCATCATGTCTTCGGTTTCCCGCTGGACGATACGCCATTCCTAGATAAAACTAAGGGTTATTTTAACTCGGCTTATATTTCTGCTGCCCCTGCTACTTATCATTCTTTGATCAAAACGCTTTATCAAGAAAGAGCAATTAACGGGCATTTAAGCTACGCTTACAATATTATTACCCTAGCAAAAGCTGCAGGATATAAAACAATTTGGATGTCTAACCAAGGCTCAATCGGACGCTTTGATACTGTCGCCTCCCGTCTTGGTGCAATGGCTAATCAAAAATACTTTACACACAAAGGCGGCTATAACACTGAAAATATTAGTGATTTACAATTACTTCCATATTTCAAAAATGCTTTAGAAAAACACACAAAAGATAGCAAACCTCGCCTCTTTATTTTCCATTTAATGGGCTCCCACCCAGACTTTTGCTCACGTTTGAATAGTGATAAAGAGAAAATTTTCCATTTTAAAAATCGTAATCTCTCTTGCTATGTAGACACGATTCACTTGACTGATCATTTTATTGAACAAGTGGTAGATTTACTCAAAGCGCAACATCAATCCTATTCGCTTATTTATTTTAGCGATCATGGTCTAGCAAACTCTTATTCAGCAAACGCCGTGGCAGATGTTGATAACGTAGCGACGGTTTCGTTACCACACTACGTGTCGCTTAGTGCTTCACAACAAAAAGATTCCTCAATGGTACATAATGGTAAATTTAAACAAGACTACCAAGTACCCTTTATTAAATTATCAAGTGATGACACCGCTCACACAATGGTACATGTTCCACGTAGTGCACATCATTTTATTCAGGGGTTTGCCGAATGGCTTGGCATTTCTACCCCAGATTTAGATCAAAACTATCATTTCTGGAGTGATATTCCTGATAAAAATATTGAAGTATTTAATCTTGAAAAAAATGTACCTTACGATACATTGCTTAACGATCCTTATCCGGGTGAAAAAACCCCCGCTTCAACTAAAAAATAGCGACACATAATAAATAAAAAGACGCCCCGATTTTCATAAAAATTTATACGAAAATCGGGGCGTGATTTTATCTTCTTATTTTCTAAATTGCGTCAAAATGGCATCAATAATTTCATTACCAAGCTGTAACTTGCTTGCAAGTGGTAAAGCTTTTTCTTGAATGGTCTTGCCTACTTTCCAAAATAATTGAATCGCATTTTGTTCTTGATTGAACCCTTTGCCCTCTGAAACATCATTTGCACAAATCATATCTAGGTTTTTACGTACAAGCTTATCTTTCGCATACTCCGCAACATTTTGTGTTTCTGCTGCAAACCCTACCACAAATGGACGATTCTCTTGCATAGATGCAATCGTAGCAACAATGTCAGGATTTTTAACCAATGTTAATGTCATGGTTTCTGTTTCCAGTTTAGGATCTTTTTTCATTTTCTGCGTACACACTTCGGCAGGTCTAAAATCCGCAACCGCTGCACACGCAATGAAAATATCGTGATGAGGAGCAATTTTTTTCGCAGCCTCAAGCATATCTTCGGCACTCACAATATTAATGCGTTCTACGCCTTGTGGAGTCGGTAAATTCACCGATCCTGCAATGACCGTTACTTTCGCACCACGTTTCGCAAAATCTTCCGCTAATGCAAAACCCATTTTGCCTGAACTATGATTACTTAAAAAGCGAACAGGATCGAGTGCCTCACGCGTTGCCCCTGCCGTGATGACTACCGATAATCCCTCACAATCAGGTTTAACAAAAGACTGTTGAATCGCCTGATAAATTTCTACCGGTTCGCTCATCCGGCCTTTCCCGACATCACCACACGCTTGCTCTCCCGCATTAGGTCCAATACAACGTACGCCACGGGTTTGTAATGTAGCTAAATTCTCTTGGGTAATCGCTTGATGATACATTTGTTGATTCATCGCTGGTGCCAATAAAATCGGTGCGCTGGTAGCTAAACAAAGTGTCGAAAGTAAATCATTTGCCATACCTACGCGCAAACGGGCAATAAAATCTGCCGACGCTGGCGCAATCACCACTAAATCGGCCCATTTTGCTAATTCAATATGCCCCATTGCCAATTCAGCACTGGGATCTAACAAGCTTTCTGAAACGTGATTACCTGAAATAGCCTGCAATGTCAGTGGCGTAACAAACGCTTTTGCTGCAGGCGTTAAAACAACGCGTACATTCGCTTGCGCTTTTTTTAAAAGTCTAATTAATTCAATTGTTTTATATGCAGCAATGCCACCTGTAATCCCAATAACAATATTTTTATTTTGCAAGTTTTCCATTTCATCCGCTCATTAGATTTAATTCATACTTTCACTATTTTACTGAAAATATGGCAGATAAAAACTGTTCTTTTGCGATCGATATCGAAAAATCTCCACACAATACTATCCAGATCTCCGAAATTGCTTACTCTATTGCCTAAAAAAGGAAATCTGTTATGTGTTCATCATTAATGCCCCGTGAAAAACTCTTAACCTTTGGTGCTAGTGCTTTGACTGACGAGGAATTACTGGCTATTTTCCTACGCACTGGCATCAAAAATTGTCCTGTTCTACAACTTGCGCATAATGTGTTAGCTGAATTTGGCTCTTTACGTGAACTTATCTGCGCAGATAAAAAAACCTTCTGCAGTTTAAAAGGGCTAGGCATTACCCAGTTTATCCAACTCCAAGCAACAACTGAAATGACCAAGCGTTATCTTGAGCAAGAGATGCGTGCTCAGCAGGTATTTACCGAAGCCAAAGTCGCTAGACTTTACCTCCAAAGCGAACTTTCTCATCGCGAACGCGAAGTCTTTTTTGTCCTATTTTTAGATAATCAACACCGCCTGATTAAAAGCGAAGAAATGTTTTTAGGTACCGTAAATTGCGCCATGGTCTACCCGCGAGAAATTATTAAAACGGCTCTCTATTGTAATGCAGCCGCACTTATTCTTGCTCATAATCATCCCTCTGGGTTGGCTGAGCCGAGTAATGCCGATCGAAGTATTACTCAAGATATTCAAAAAGTGGCAAAATTTATGAATATTCGTGTATTAGATCATTTTATCATTGGAAAGGGCTGTTATTTTTCCTTTGCGGAGAATGGTTGTCTTTAAAAAAATCTAGAAATTTATGCCCTAAAAATCAACGTTCTTTTTTTAAACAAATTGAGTATAAAGGATTAAGCAAGCGTCATTTTATGCTAAGTCACTGAGTTTTATGCTTGATAAAACGACATAAAACTCGTATAATTGCCGACCTTTAATATTGGATGGGTCGGTATACGGCCTGACGAGGCCGGCAAGGTTTAGTACAGGGTTTCACGCCGTGTAAACCGTGTCAATCGAACCCAAGCTCGAGCTTATATATTTATCGGAGAAGAATATGTCTAGAGTCTGTCAAGTAACAGGCAAGCGTCCAGTGACTGGTAACAACCGTTCACACGCTTTGAACGCGACTCGTCGTCGCTTCCTACCAAACCTTCACACTCACCGTTTCTGGGTTGAAAGTGAAAAACGTTTCGTTACTTTACGCTTAACAGCGAAAGGTATGCGTATTATTGACAAAAAAGGTATCGATGCAGTATTAGCTGACATGCGTGCCCGTGGCGAGAAAATCTAAGGAGCTAAAAAATGGCAGCTAAAGGTGCTCGTGATAAAATCCGTTTAGTATCAAGTGCAAACACTGGTCACTTCTATACTACAACTAAAAACAAACGTAACATGCCTGGCAAAATGGAAATCAAAAAATTTGATCCAACTATCCGCCAACACGTTATCTACAAAGAAGCAAAAATCAAATAATTTGCTTTTATGTTCAAGAAAACCCGAATTTAATTCGGGTTTTTTTATCTCTAGATTTTCCTATCTTTGCTATAATTCCTCTCCGCTAAATCGTTATTTAATAGTTGCTCATTTTTTTAACAACATTTAGAATAACCCTAATTTATTAGCGGAATAACATAACATTATTCCGACTTAATGTATCGCCACAAAATTAACAAAGGATGATCCATATGAAAAAGACACTTGTTGCAGTCCTCATGTCAGGCATTGCACTTGCTGGGTGCGCACCTACTGGACAAGACCTCGAAGCTAACGTTTTTGGTGCTAATCAATTAAACACTCAACAAGAAGTAAAACCTGTCACTATTCTGGCAGTTTTGCCCGCAAAAGTGCGTATAAATAATAGTGATGAAAGACAACTTGCTCAAACTGCTGGTACTTTATTAGGTGCTGTTGTGGGGGGAATTGTTGGTTATCAATATAGTGGTGCTGGTGCAGCTGCTGGCGCAGTAGCAGGCGGTACAACGGGAGCACTTGCAGGTTCTATGGTTAAAGGGACTACCCTCGTCCCTGGCGTAAGTATTTCTTATCGCGTTCAAGGCACTAACCACGTGTATAATTCAACTCAAGCTGGTCAACCATGCCAATTCCATCGTGGACAAGCATTGATGATTACTGGTATGGGCAACTCTAACGAAACACGTATCCAACCAAATGCGGTGTGTCCGAAAAAATAATTAAAGGAAATGTCTATGCGCTTACTTAAAACAACGTCTGTCGCAGTTATTACTTTAACAACTTTACTGACGGCTCCCTTGGCTTTTGCAGATTTAACTACCGATATCAGCAATGTTTCTGTCGCTTATCAAGCACAGGAAAATGCTAAAGCTCAGAATGCGGCGAAAGCAAGAGCGAGAGCCGCAGCCCGTGCAGCGGCTATCCGTGCAGAACGCAATCGCCAAGTGGCCATCCAAATGGCAGATAAAAAACGTGATCAAGATTACGAAGACAAACTTCGTGCTTTACAACTGAAAGATAAAGAACTTGATATTAAAATGAAAGAGGCACGCGCTAATCGTGCTGATGAATTTGTTGATGCCGAGCTTGCTCACGCGAAAGCTAAAATTGATAAAGTTCAATCCGAAGCAGATGCTAACCGCTTAGAAGCGCAAGGCAATAAAGCACTGAAAGAGAAAGTCGGCGAAGCGGAAATCAAAGCTCATTCAGGGCTTTTTAAATAATCCAATAAGTTTATTTTCATATTTTATAAAGCTATTAAGATGATTCTTAGTAGCTTTATTTTTTAAGGAACAATTATGCCAGAATTACCAGAAGTCGAAACCACTAAGCGTGGTATTACCCCCTATCTTCTTAATCAGACAATTCAACAAATTATTATAAGACAACCAAAACTACGTTGGATGGTTCCTGAAATTCTAAAAAATTTTCATAACATCAAAGTAAAAGGGCTTTCCCGCCGTGCAAAATATCTCATTATTCACACTGAGAATGGCGATATCATTGGGCATCTCGGCATGTCTGGTTCCCTCCGAGTGGTGGATAAAGAATTACCGCCTAGCAAACATGATCACGTAGATTTTCTATTAAGCAACGGTAAAATTTTACGCTACAACGATCCTCGTCGTTTTGGCGCATGGTTATGGGCTGAAAAAGCTGAAACCCTTTCTGTTTTCAAAAACCTTGGTCCTGAACCTTTAGAGGATAGTTTTAATGGTCATTACCTATTTGAACAAAGCCGTCGACGCAAAATGCCAGTAAAAAGTTTTCTCATGCATAATGCCGTTGTCGTGGGCGTTGGTAATATCTATGCCAATGAAACACTTTTCCTTTGCCATATCCATCCTCAACGCCCAGCAAATCAATTAAGTTTAGCCGAATGCCATACTTTGGCCAGAACCATTAAGTCTGTGTTAGAAAAATCTATCCAACAAGGCGGTACAACCTTAAAGGACTTCCAGCAACCTGATGGTAAACCTGGTTATTTTGCTCAAGAGTTACTAATTTATGGGAAAAAAGGTCAAGCATGTCCTGAATGTCGTACTCCTATTGAGAGCCTCGTTATTGGTCAACGCAATAGCTTTTTCTGCCCAAATTGCCAGAAAATGACATCAGAATCCGCATAATTTTTTTCGAAAATGTGGGCGTGATAAATTTACTTTATTCTTGGTAAATTTCCTGTTAAATATCGGGCGTTTTGAGCAAAATTTTGCTATAATCCGTAACAATTTTTGAATGAAAAAAAGAGAAATTTTTATGTCAGATAATGCTAAAGAAAGTTATGGTGCGGAGAGTATTCGCGTATTAAAAGGTTTAGAAGCTGTACGTACTCGCCCAGGGATGTATATTGGTGATACTGATGACGGCACAGGCTTACATCACATGGTGTTCGAGGTTGTAGATAATGCAATTGATGAAGCACTTGCAGGCTATTGTACAGATATCGTCGTTACCATTCATTCTGATAACTCTGTTTCCGTTCGTGATAACGGTCGTGGTATCCCTGTTGATATTCACCCAGAAGAAGGTATTTCTGCGGCAGAAGTGATTATGACCGTTCTTCATGCTGGGGGAAAATTTGACGCCAACTCTTATAAAGTTTCAGGTGGGCTTCACGGCGTGGGGGTTTCGGTTGTAAACGCACTTTCCGATAAACTACAGCTGACTATTCGCCGTCAAGGTCATGTTCACGAACAAATTTATCATCTAGGTGAACCTGAAGCACCATTAAAAGTTATTGGTGAAACGGATAAAACAGGAACAGAAGTTCGTTTCTGGCCTAGTCCATCAATTTTTGCGAACACTGTGTTTGAATACAATATTTTGAAAAAACGTTTACGTGAACTTTCATTCTTAAACTCCGGTGTATCAATTCGTTTAATTGATCAACGTGATGGTCTAGAAGAACATTTCCACTACGAAGGTGGGATTCAAGCATTCGTTGAATATTTAAACCATAATAAAAATCCAATTCATACTAAACCGTTTTATATTGCTACTGAAAAAGATGGTATTGGTATTGAAGTGGCTTTACAGTGGAATGATGGCTACCAAGAAAATGTTTATTGCTTTACCAATAACATTCCACAACGTGACGGTGGTACTCACCTTTCAGGCTTCCGCGGTGCATTGACGCGTGTTTTAAATAAATATGCAGAAGAAAACGCAAACAAAAAAGATAAAAAAGCCATCAATACGCAAGGTGATGATGCACGTGAAGGCTTAGTCGCAGTTATTTCTGTAAAAGTGCCTGATCCAAAATTCTCTTCTCAAACGAAAGATAAACTCGTTTCATCTGAAGTGAAAAGTGCCGTTGAATCTGTGATGAACGAACGCCTTCAAGAATATTTAGACGAAAATCCAACGGATGCAAAAATTATCGTGTCTAAAATTTTAGAAGCCGCACGCGCACGTGAAGCTGCGCGTAAGGCGCGTGAAATGACTCGCCGTAAAGGTGCGTTAGACATTGCAGGGCTTCCTGGAAAACTCGCTGACTGTCAAGAACGCGATCCAGCTCTTTCAGAACTTTACCTCGTGGAAGGGGACTCTGCGGGTGGTAGTGCGAAACAAGGTCGTAACCGTAAAAACCAAGCAATTCTACCGTTAAAAGGAAAAATTCTTAACGTTGAAAAAGCACGTTTCGATAAGATGTTGTCTTCTCAAGAAGTCGGTACGCTTATTACTGCACTTGGTTGCGGTATTGGTCGTGATGAATACAATCCAGATAAACTCCGTTATCACAGCATCGTTATCATGACCGATGCGGACGTAGATGGTTCACACATCCGTACGTTGTTACTGACTTTCTTCTATCGTCAAATGCCAGAACTCATTGAACGTGGATATGTATATATTGCTCAACCACCACTTTATAAAGTGAAAAAAGGGAAAAATGAGCTTTACATCAAAGATGATGAGGCTATGGCGCAATACGAATTAAATCTTGCGCTTGAAGAAGCAAGTTTATATGTAAACGAAAATGCGCCTGCAATGCGTGGCGATAGCTTAGAAAAACTTCTTAGCGAATATCACCAAGTTCGCCGTATGATCCAACGTTATAGTCGTTACTATCCAATGCATTTATTAGATAGCTTAGTGTATCAACCAAAACTCACTATCGACATGCTAAGTAACGAAACGCTCACTACTGATTGGGCAGAAAGTTTTATTGCGCGCTTAAATAACATTGAAACCAATGGTAGTAGCTACCGTGCTAAAGTCGAATTCAATGCAGAACGTGGCGTTTATGACATCCTTATTGCCGTTCGCCAACACGGTATTGAGCAGGATTATGTTTTAAATACTGAATTTGTATCAGGGCATGAATACGCACAAATTACTCATTTAGGCGAACAGCTTCAAGGCTTGCTTGAAGTTGGGGCGTATGTTGAACGTGGTGAACGCCGACAAGCCGTAGATTCTTTCGATCATGCCGTATCCTGGTTAATCAAAGAATCCCGTCGTGGTTTGACAATCCAACGTTATAAAGGATTAGGTGAAATGAATCCTAAACAACTTTGGGAAACTACCATGGATCCAAATTCTCGTACAATGCTTAAAGTATCTATTAAAGATGCCGTAGAAGCGGATCAACTCTTTACCACATTAATGGGTGATGATGTTGAGCCACGTCGCGACTTCATTGAAAGCAACGCATTACGCGCAAACTTAGATATTTAATTTATCTTTCCATAGGCATATTTCCACGAGGAGATATGCCTTTTTCATAACTACGCTATTTAGCAATTTTGAGGTCGCATGGAAACGCTAAAGTCGTCTAAAATGGCAATCTTATTGTCCTGTTTAATGGGAATGTTCTTCATTTTCCCGCTTTTCTCACAAACAAGTTACTACATCATTCCAGGCATTTTGCTTCTTTTTGGTCTGTATTATATGGGGCTTAATATCAAGCAACATCGCACGCAGATGGATGCCTCAACTAAAATATTAATACTGGCTTTTGCTAGCTATTTGATTGTGCCAATGCTCTCCATGTTTGAATATCATGGTCGTCTATCCTTTCTTGATATTCCTTCGAAAGCATTCCTATTACTCCCTATCCTCGCTATCTTTACCCGTGTAAAACTTAATATCCATTACTTTATTGGATTACTTTTCGTTGCCTGTTTTAGTATTGGTGCAGGCGCAGTTATCGAAAAATTCTATTTACATTGGGCTGATCCTTTTATGAAATATAACCGCATTACTGCAGGTAATGTGGCAATGGGTATCGCGATTTTAGCTTTCAGTTTGGCAATTTATTACTATCGCATAAAACAAAAAGGTCTAACTTTAATTAGTTCTCTTGCTTTCATTTCTGCATTTATGGCAAGTTTACTTTGCATGAACCGCGGTGCACTTGTTGGATTTGCTTTAGGTTTCGTTGCCGTCCTTTGGTTAAACCGTGATTTACTCTCTAAAAAGCTTATCGCCTTTTTCGTCATTGTTGCTATCGCATCGGGGGCCGTCGCCTATAAAGTTGCGCAAAGTCGTTGGAATCTCGTCGATGGCGAAATTGCACAATGCGTAGATAGTTCACACTGCGATACAAGTATCGGTATCCGCTTACAACTTTATAAAAGTGCGTTACGCGGAATGGAAGAAAAACCAATTCTTGGCTGGGGCGTAGGCGGCACTAATGTAATGCGTCAACAACAAGCGAAAGAAGGGTTTATTTCTCATTTAGCAGGAACCTACACCCATGCGCATAACATTTTCTTAGAACAAGGGAGTAAGTTTGGTATTTTAGGACTTCTCTCTTTACTCAGTGTATTCCTCGTACCTGTGTGGATTTTTGGTAAAAATATCAAAGCAGCGCTAAATAATCCCCTTTCTCAAGTCTTTGGCATTATGGGAATTTCATTCATCATTACAGTCATGGGGTGTGGATTAACTGATGTTTTAATGCGCCACCGAATTGGCAATATGTTCTACTTCACTACCGTGATTTTACTGCTAGGTCTGCAAAAAATGACACTCTGTAAAAAAGCGTAACACTTAATAAAACACGCCTCATTTTTCTCAAAAAATTATGTAATTTGCATAAATTTTAACGAAAATTGAGGCGTGTTTTTTATTCAAAACTTTTATTTTTCACAAAAAATCACCATGGTACTTTGAGAATTCCTCGCCACCTGACTATAATAAGTTATTCATCATTTACGCAACTTAGTGATTATTATGTACTTTTCTAAAATGCATGGTTTAGGCAACGATTTTATGGTCGTGGATGGCGTAACCCAGAACGTCTATTTCACACCCGAAACTATTCAACGCCTTGCTTCACGCCATTTAGGTGTTGGTTTTGATCAATTATTAATTGTTGAACCGCCCTACGATCCTGAATTAGATTTCCATTATCGTATTTTTAATGCGGATGGTAGTGAAGTTGCAATGTGTGGCAATGGCGCGCGGTGTTTTGCACGTTTTGTTCATCTCAAACATTTAACCAATAAAAAAGATATTCTCGTGAGCACTGCTAAAGGAAAACTTGAATTACAGCTTTTAGAAAAAGACTTAGTGCGCGTAAACATGGGCACACCAATTTGGCAACCCAATAAAATTCCTTTCACGGCAAAAAAATTTGAGAAAAATTATCTTCTCATGACTGAAATTAAAACGGTAATTTGTGGCGTGGTATCTATGGGAAATCCACATTGCGTGGTACAAGTGGATGATGTTGATAATATGGATATCGCCCCACTCGGTCGTCTTTTGGAAAAACATGAACGTTTTCCTGAAAAAACTAATGTGGGCTTTATGCAAGTCCTCAATCCGCACCATATCAAATTACGCGTTTATGAACGAGGTTGTGGTGAAACTCAGGCGTGTGGGAGCGGCGCTTGTGGTGCCGTTGCAGTGGGGATTATGCAAGGTGTTTTAGCGTCTAAAGTCCGCGTTGATTTACCCGGTGGAAGCCTAGATATCGAATGGCAAGGTGGCGAGAGTCCACTTTATATGACTGGCGAAGCAACACATGTTTATGATGGAGTAATTCGACTATGACCGAGATAACTGAAATGCAGCAATGGATGGCAAAATATGATGCGTATCTGCGTATTGAGCGTCAATTAAGCGCAGTGACTCGCCAAAATTATCAACGCCAACTTAATGAAATCCATAAACTTTTTACACAAAATGGCATCTTAACTTGGCCAGACGTCACGCCAAGTCTGATTCGCTTCATGCTCGCAGAGGGCAAAAAAGCAGGTTTGCACTCGCGTAGTCTTGCGTTACGTCTATCGGCATTACGCAGTTTCTTTACCTATCTTATTCAACAAGGTGTCATTTCTGCTAATCCAGCTCTAGGCATCTCCCCTCCTAAATTACCTAAACATTTGCCCAAACATTTAAATAACGAACAGGTGCAAAAACTCCTGGCTAATGATAGTAATGATATCTTTGACGTCCGTGATCGTACGATGATTGAATTAATGTATAGTTCTGGATTGCGTTTATCTGAACTTCGTAATCTTAATCTTGCCGATATTCAATGGGACGATCAGGAATTGCGTATTTTAGGGAAAGGGAATAAAGAACGCATTGTGCCATTTGGACACTATGCGAAAGAGGCGTTATTAAAATGGTTAGAGATCCGTCCCCGTTTTGAGCCTAAAGATAATGCTGTTTTTGTCAATAAAATGGGAACACGTCTTACACAACGTGCGATTGAACAACGTATGGAAAAATGGGCAATTCAGCAAGGGTTAGACACGCACTTAAATCCACATAAACTCCGCCACTCATTCGCTACACATTTATTGGAAAATAGTGCAGATCTACGTGGCGTACAAGAATTACTTGGGCATAGTAATCTTTCCACAACACAAATCTATACCCATTTAGATTTCCAACATCTCGCCGCAACCTACGATAAAGCACACCCACGTGCCCATCGAAAAAATCGCTAAATTTTTGTGCATAAGGGTGTGGATAACTCTGTGCACAAAAACAAATCTTAATTTGATTACATTGCCATCGCATTGCAACTAAAAATAAGTATTTTTTATTTATTATCGATATTTTTTATATCTAATTTATTGTAAATACACGTCTTTTATTTTTTCTATTTTGGTAGAATTTTTTATAAAATTTATACCTATTCGTTATTATTTTCTATTTATAAGAACTGTGGATATCGTAAAATATTTCTACAAAAGATCTCTGTTTTTAGAGCATCTTTTCAGATCATAAAATAAAAAATCCCCACCATAATGGTAGGGATTTTATCCATATTTTCTAACTAAACATTAGAAGAATACGCGTAAACCTGCGTAGTATGAGTTATTACGACGTGCGCCGTTATTACCTTTATCTGTATCGTATTCAATGTAAGTTAATACATTTTTATTGATTTGGTAATGTGAACCTACTACCACACCACGAACGTGTGCAGAACCTGTACCAGCACCTTGTGCTTCACCATAAGTAAAGCTGTGGTAAGCTGTGTAGATATCCATTGGATCAGTAAGTTGGTAAGTTGCTGCAACTTGGATACCGTGTGCTTTACCTGCTGTTGATGGATATGCAGGGTTATTATCGTAGCTCCATTGGCGGTGTCCATTTTGACGTGCTTGTGCATAGTCAACGGCTAAACCCGCACCAAAGAAATTAATCGCACCAGACACACCCCATACTTGGTGAGATGTAGTGTTTGATTTATCTAATGTATTATTCTGTTTTTTAACTGAGTAGTAAGTATTTGCTTGGATATTTACATTATCGCTAATATCTGCATTATAAGTTAAAAGGGTTTGCCAGCCGTTAGCATCACCATTACGAGTTGTAATTACATTTCCATTTGCATCTTTTAACGGTTTATCAGTTGTTGAATTAATAACTGGTACGCTACGTGCACCATTATCAGCAAACATATAGCTACCTTGTAAACCAAAGCCAAGGAAATCTGCTGAAGCAAAGTTAATTACTTTACTACCTTTATCAAAGATATCTAAACCGCCTTTAATATTGGTAAATTGTTCAGATGGATCTGCTAAAAGGAAGTTATCCCCTGCAGTTTTACGTTTACCAAAGCTTAATTCACCAACGCTTTGAGATTTTAATCCAGCATAAACATATTTAGTTTTGATATCACCTTTAAAATCATTCCCACTTGGACGAATTTCAATGTGACCTAATGCAGATAAATCATCGCTGATTTTTTGACTAAATTTAAAATTGATGCGTGAACCATCATTTTGTAAATCTGTACGGCTACCAGTGGTATTCACTAACATAACACGTGCAGAACCAGTCACGTCTAATTTAGAACCATTTTGATTGAAAAGAGTTGCAGCATTTGCACTAGACGCAGCGATTGCAGCAACAGTTAAAGCGACGAGAGTTTTTTTCATAATTAATACCCTTTAAAAGGTTTATTTTCTGTTTGCATAAAGGACTTCAATCTTTATGTAAACACCATGTAAGAAAATTGAAGAAATACACCTTGTCCTGTATTTCTATAGTCAGCATTCTATATTGCTATAAAAAGTTTTGTCAATATACTGGGAACTTTTTTGTAAACCCGTAAACCCCTTATAAAACAACAAGTTACGCTACTATTTTCATTAAAATTTTGATAACAATTCCTTTACAAAAATAGGGCTTTTTTGTTCTATTTTTGTGTAACAATATGATTTTAAAGGATTTTTAATTATTCTCATTACCATTTAAATTGTCTTGTTTTTAATACGGTTTTTTATATTTTTTGGTCAATTTTGGTAAATTTTTTATTTTAATTTTGTGATCTTTATCACGTTTTTCATGGCTATTTTTAGTACAAAAATGTATGTTTTTTATTCACTTCTATAAAAAAAATCATTTTTATCCATAACTTTTATCTTTTTTAGATAATAAAAAAAGCATCACTTTCGTGATGCTTTTTCTTAATAAACCACTAATCTCTGCGGGCGAATAATTTGCCCATCAATTTCAGCAATTCCCATAAAATGGTCAGCTTCATCAAATATTCTTACTTGACCATTTAATTCAGTAGGATTATCAAAACGCACGCGACGCCCAAAACGTACTCCCTCCGCCTGTTCTGCGGTAAGGTCCAATCGTGGTAAGCGTGATACACTACTATCCATTGGCAACAACAGTGCATCTAACGTAGAAAAATCGCCTGCTGCTTGTTCCGATAACGCCTCTAAATCAGATAATGTCATCATTTTTTCTGCAGGAAAATCAGCAACGGCCAAACGTCTTAGCATAGTGACATGCGCACCACACCCTAATTTTTCGCCTAAATCGTCTACAAGAGTACGAATATAGGTACCTTTAGAACAATGCACTTCCAAGGTTAAATAAGGCGGTTGCCATTCAATAAATTTGAGCTCGAAAATTGTGATTGGACGAGCCTCACGTTCAACAGTAATGCCTTGGCGAGCATATTCGTAAAGCGGTTTTCCTTGATATTTCAATGCGGAAAACATTGTTGGAACTTGAAGAATATCGCCACGAAAATCATTCAATGCATCAAGAATATCATCCAGACTACAAGTAATTGGACGAGTTTCAACAATTTGTCCATCTGCATCCGAACTATCTGTACGCTCGCCTAATTTAGCGGTAACCACATAGCGTTTATCCGCATCCAGCAAAAATTGTGAAAACTTTGTTGCCTCACCTAAGCAAATTGGTAACATTCCTGTTGCAAGGGGATCCAATGCACCAGTATGCCCTGCTTTATTGGCATTAAACAAACGCTTAACGCGTTGCATAATGCCATTTGAACTCATGCCTTGATCTTTATCTAAAAGGAAAACGCCATGAATATCGCGTCCTTTTTTCTTTCTTGCCATTATTCTGCCTTGTCGTCTTCTTGGTGACGTTTTTCGTCTTCGCGTACAACGCTAGAAACAAGATTAGACATACGCATCCCTTCGATCAACGTATTGTCATATACGAAACGTAATTCTGGCACAATACGTAGACGCATCGCTTTACCAACTAATGTACGAATATAAGG
Source organism: Actinobacillus sp. (assembly GCA_020026155.1). Taxonomy (GTDB): domain Bacteria; phylum Pseudomonadota; class Gammaproteobacteria; order Enterobacterales; family Pasteurellaceae; genus Actinobacillus_C. Next base: position 67,984 of record JAHHQX010000009.1, read on the forward strand.
GGCAGCTTTTTCTAGCCCTTTCATCGCCTGATCAATATATTGTTGATCATTGTCGAATAGGAAAGTGACGAAAACTTTTGCATAAGCAAGATCACGAGTCACTTCAACGTCAGAAACCGTTACCATACCAATGCGAGGATCTTTCACTTCACGTTGTAAGATAACGGCGATTTCTTTTTGTAATTCTTGTGCGACACGGTCTGCACGTTTAAATTCTCTTGCCATTTTATTTTTCCTTATGAGTAAACACGCCCCGATTTTCGTGAAAATTTTTACGGAAATCGAGGCGTGTGAAATTTAGATGAAAAGTAAGAAATTAGATTGAACGTTTAATTTCAACAACTTCAAATACTTCGATTTGGTCTCCCACTTTCACATCGTTGTAGTTCTTAACGCCGATACCGCATTCCATACCGTTACGAACTTCGCTTACGTCATCTTTGAAACGACGTAGAGATTCAAGTTCGCCTTCAAAGATAACTACGTTATCACGTAAAACGCGGATTGGGTTATTACGTTTAACTACGCCTTCGGTTACCATACAGCCTGCGATTGCACCAAATTTAGGGTGACGGAATACATCACGTACTTCTGCAAGACCAATAATTTCTTGCTTGAATTCAGGTGCAAGCATACCGCTCATCGCTGCTTTGATTTCATTTAATAATTCATAAATGATTGAATAGTAACGTAAATCAATATTTTCAGTTTCAATAACACGGCGTGCTGTTGCATCGGCACGTACGTTGAATCCAAGAATAATCGCATTTGAGGCTGCCGCTAAAGTTGCGTCAGTTTCAGTGATACCACCTACACCAGAACCTACTACTTTCACTTTCACTTCATCAGTTGAAAGTTCTTGTAATGCTTGAACGATAGCTTCAACAGAACCTTGTACGTCAGCTTTAACAATAACGTTAAGTTCAGCCACATCGCCTTCTGCCATGTTACTAAACATGTTTTCAAGTTTCGCTTTTTGTTGACGAGCAAGTTTCACTTCACGGAATTTACCTTGACGATAAAGCGCAACTTCACGTGCTTTTTTCTCATCACGTACAACGGTTACTTCATCACCCGCTGCTGGTACACCTGAAAGTCCAAGAACTTCTACTGGAATTGATGGACCCGCTTCTTCAACGGTTTTACCATTTTCATCGCGCATTGCACGAACTTTACCATATTCAAAACCACAAAGTACGATATCGCCTTTACGTAAAGTACCAGATTGAACAAGAATAGTTGCAACAGGACCACGACCTTTATCAAGGTAAGATTCAATTACAACCCCTGTTGCCATCCCTTCTTTTACAGCAGTAAGTTCTAAAACTTCTGATTGTAATAAGATTGCATCAAGAAGGTCATCAATACCCATACCCGCTTTTGCAGATACTGGTACAAATTGCACTTCACCACCAAATTTTTCACTAATTACATCATATTGTAATAGTTCTTGTTCTACACGATCTGGATTCGCTTCTGGTTTATCAATTTTGTTTACCGCAACAACTAATGGTACACCCGCAGCTTTTGCGTGTTGAATCGCTTCGATAGTTTGTGGCATCACACCATCATCTGCTGCAACAACAAGTACAACGATATCCGTAGATTTCGCACCACGTGCACGCATTGAGGTAAATGCAGCATGTCCTGGAGTATCCAAGAAGGTAATCATTTTACCATTCGTTTCTACGTGGTAAGCACCGATGTGCTGAGTAATACCGCCCGCTTCACCTGCAGCAACTTTTGCTTTACGGATGTAGTCAAGTAATGACGTTTTACCATGGTCAACGTGACCCATGATGGTAACAACTGGTGCACGAGTTACTTTTTCGGTTTCAAGATCACGATCGCCAAGAATTGCTTCTTCTAATTCGTTTTCTTTACGTAAGATAACTTTGTGTCCCATTTCTTCCGCAACAAGCTGTGCAGTTTCTTGGTCTAATACTTGGTTAATCGTTACCATTTCGCCCATTTTCATCATAATTTTGATGATTTCAGTCGCTTTAACTGCCATTTTATCAGCAAGTTCTTTAACGGTAATGGTTTCACCGATAACAACATCGCGACTTACTGGCGCTGCAGGTTTGGTAAATTCTTGTTGCAATGCGCTACCACGTTTTGCATTTTTACCTTTCCCTTTCACTCGAGTATCTTTTTGACGACGATCGGCTTGACGGTCACGTTTAGTACCGATTTCTTCACGACCTTTTTTTACTTTAGCAATTTTGTTTTTGCCGCGTCCACGACCATTTTCGTTACGACGGCTTTCTTCATCTTCTGCATCCTGTGCATAACGAGAAGTTAAATTATAATCCGTATAATCTTCGTTCATATCTTGTTTCGTTTCATAATCTGCAAAACGTTTCGCATCTTCGGTTGCTTTTTGAGCTGCTTCTTCTGCTTTTTGTTTTGCCATTTCATCTGCTTTACGATGGAAAGCTTCTTCTTCCGCTAAACGTTTTGCTTTTTCAGCATCGACTTTTTTTGTCGCTTTTTCTGCATCTTTTTTAGCTTGCGCCTCTGCAGCTTGTTTTGCTTTTAATTCCGCTTCTTTTTTCGCTTTTTCTTCTACAGCAGCTTTTTCTGCTGCCGCTTTTTCTGCAGCTTCTTTTTCAGCTTTTGCTTTCGCTAAGGCAGCTTGTTTTGCTTCTTCAGCTGCCTTTTTTGCTGCTTGTTTAGCCGCATCAGTTTCTACTGTACGTTTTTTACGAACCTCTACCTTTACTTCTTTCGCTTTACCCGCGGTAGTCGTACCAGTAACGGTCGTTTCTACACGACGCTTCAACGTCATTTTCTTCGGCATGTCAGCTTTGTCGGCTGCCACTTTTTTATCGGTCATTGTTCCTCCTTAAGCATTAAGCCTCATTAAACCAACAAATATTACGTGCAGCCATAATTAAGTCTGCCGCAAGTTGCGGATCTAATTCTTCAATATCTGCTAAGTCATCTACACCTTGTTCTGCAAGTTCTTCAAGGGTAGTGATATGTTTTTCTGCTAATTTCAAAGCAATGTGACGATCCATGCCTTCTAATGCTAACAAGCGATCTTCAATATCAGCTTGTTTTAATGCTTCTTCTTCCGCTAATGCAGCTTTAGTTAACGCATCTTTTGCTTTTGCTTGTAATTCTTCAACGAGATCTTCGTCTTCAAGCCCATCAATTGCAGTTAATTCATTTACCGCAATATAAGCAACTTCTTCAAGACTTTCAAATCCTTCATTTACAAGAAGTTGAGCAAATTCTTCATCAATGTCTAATGCATCCATGAAACGTTGAATAATTTTTTTATCTTCAGCTTGGTGTTTTGCATTTAATTCTTCGTTAGTCATTACGTTAATTGCCCAACCAGTTAATTGGTTAGTTAAACGTACATTTTGACCATTACGACCAATCGCTTTCGCAAGGTTTGCAGAATCAACAGCAATATCCATTGAGTGGTTGTCTTCATCTACAACAATCGCACTCACTTCCGCTGGTGCCATTGCATTAATAACGAATTGTGCTGGGTTTTCATCCCAAAGAACGATATCAACACGTTCACCACCTAATTCGTTCATCACTGCTTGAACACGTGAACCGCGCATACCCACACATGCACCCACTGGATCAATACGTTTATCGTTTGATTTTACAGCGATTTTTGCACGTAAACCTGGATCACGAGAAGCACCTTTAATTTCAATCATCTCTTCGCCAATTTCTGGCACTTCAATACGGAATAATTCGATGAGCATTTCCGGTTTTGCACGGGTAACAAAAAGTTGAGCACCTTTGCTTTCTGGCGCAACTTTATATAATACGCCACGTACACGGTCACCTGGACGGAAATTTTCACGTGGTAATAAATCTTCACGTAAAATAATGGCGTCTGCTTTGTTACCTAAATCTAAAATTACACTATCACGATTTACTTTTTTAACAGTACCAGTAACGATTTCACCTTCGTGATCAACAAATTGTTCAACCACTTTCGCACGTTCTGCTTCACGGATTTTAGTGCTAATCACTTGACGTGCTGTTTGCATTGCAATACGGTCAAATGCGATAGATTCAATTTGATCTTCAACAAAATCACCCACTTGGATGTTTTCATCATCTAAGCGTGCCGCTTCAAGGGTCATTTCTTTAGTTGGGTGAGTAACATGTTCAACCACCATCCAACGACGGAAAGTATCAAACTCACCTGTTTTTGGATCGATAACAACACGCACATCGATGTCTTGGTCATATTTCTTTTTGGTAGAAAGAGCGATAGCGCTTTCTAAAGCTTCAAAAATTTTTTCACGTGGCAATAATTTTTCATTTGAAACAGCTTCAGCTGCTAGTAGAATTTCTTTACTCATTTTATAAATCCTTAATATTTCTTAAAATTGTGGCACGATATGAGCTTTTTGAATATTACCAAAAGCAAATTGTTGTACTTCCCCATCTACTTCAAGAGAAATCATATCATTTTGTACATCAACAAGTTTACCTTGCCATTTACGACGATTTAACATCGGAATACGTAAATGTACGACAACTTCTTGACCAATATAGCGACTAAATTGTGCCAAAGTAAATAATGGGCGATCCATTCCTGGAGAAGAAACTTCAAGATTATATTTATCCGCGATTGGATCTTCTACATCTAATAATGCACTCACTTGACGACTCACATCTGCACAATCGTCAATAGTTACACCAGTTTCTGGTTTATCAATAAAAATACGTAAGGTTAAGAAACGTCCAACACGTTGGGTTTCAATACCCCATAGTTCACAACCAAAATCTTCTACGACTGGCTGTAATAAATTTTGTAATTTTTCTTCTAAGGTTGCCATTTCAACTCCTCATTAAATTGAAGGCGTAAAAAAAGGGCGACCCCGCCCAGTTTTACTTTTATTTGTACAAAAAACAGCACAAATCCTGAATTTCTCGTATAAAAAAACCCCATCGTTGAGGGGTCCTTCTTACTGAACTTTGTAATTGGTTGCGGGGGCTGGATTTGAACCAACGACCTTCGGGTTATGAGCCCGACGAGCTACCAAGCTGCTCCACCCCGCGTCCGAAAAAATATGTTCCGTATTATAGTTTTCTAGAAAAATTTTGCAAGCAGTTTTTGTATAATTTTTGACTAAAAAGGTAATGTATTTTATCTTTTGATTATTTATAAATCAAAATTCGTGCCAAAATTAAGCCCTAAATTTACTGCAGGGGTGCTATTTGAACCGCCTGCTACCCCAATTCCGCCCCCATAACCTAAAGAGCAAGCACTTAAAGTCGAAATTATCATCATTACGAGCACATATTTTTTCATCTTCGTATCACTTATTGCTGATTTTGTTTCGCTCGAAACGCATCCATGTGTTCAAACAAACGGTAAATTGCCTGTAAATCCGTACGGGCTACCTTTTTGAATAAACATAAAAAACGATAAAGTGGTCGATATTTATCAAGAAAATCTACCATCGCCTGCCATTCATCTTTATCACATACACTATGATAATGCGCAATGGCAGCCGCCATCTGATTAGGCTTTAAGAATTCAGCACGCCCTAAACTATGTATGTACAGCAAACTATCGCGTACTTTTTGGCGCATCATATTTTTTCCTATTTTACCATTTTCAAAATCAACGAAACAGACTTTCCCATCTTTGTAAACCATATCGCGTAACGCGGGACGACCATGAGTTAAATTTTGACGATGAAGATTAGCCAGTGTTGAGCCACAAGTTGCAAGCATTTGATTGATAAAATCATCCGCCTGTTCTCGACTTTCGATGTAGCTACTTGCGCTTCGTCCTGCATCTTCTAAAACCATGTAGTCATCACCATAACACATTAGTTTAGCAACGGGCGCACCATTGGTGGTTAAAAAACGTAGATTATCTAATTCTTTTTGAAATGCCCTTTTAGGACTTGGTTTCAAAAAACGTTCTATACCTTCAAGTTGTTCTGGTTGTTTAAGCCAGTATTTTTTATCTTGAAAGTAAAAAGAGTGAATGCGAGTACCTTTGTGCGCAACAAGCTCATTAGCAACGGCGCTTAAAAAATGTTGAAATTGTTTTTCCATATTAGTTTTTTTATTCGTTTAAAATTTTAAAACTCGTTTGAGCCTCATCTAAAGATTGAGTATTCTATATGGGTTACCTATTATAAACTCTCTTTTACAGGAAAAGCCTATGTTTTTAAGAAAGCCCTTTCTTATTTTGATTAGCTTTGTGGCAATTTTTTGCTCAACTCAAGCCTCGGCTTTTGAGTTTACATTTCCGTATAGCCTCAATAATCAAGACGTAAATCAGTATTTGTTACAAAAAGTGAAACTCAACCAATCCTTTGGTTTTCCAGGATTTTTTACTTTTGATTATAATATTTCCAATATGAAAGCAAATATTGGACAAGAACCTAACCGTATTAATATGTCAGCGACATTAACGGGAAATTTTTCACTGTTAAAGCAAGACCAATTGCAAACCCAAATCCAAATTGAATTTAGTGCATTGCCTTACTACGACCCAGCTACAGGGGCAGTTTATCTAAAAGACTTCCACATTATAAAAACAGATGTCACCCCACAAAAATATATGGATGACGTTGAAAAAGTATTGCCTTGGTTAAACAACAGCATGGCGGATTTATTAAAAGACACACCGATTTATCGTTTAAATGATGACAAATTCATGCAACGTGTTATCAAAAAATTTGCCAAAGCAATTGTAGTTGAACCTAATCAATTAGAATTCAAAGTGGGTTGGTAAATCATTAACTCACAAGGTTAAAATGCCGAAAGCACTCGACTTTCGGCATTTTTTTTATTCTACTTCTTTTACATTTACACGTAATTCACGTGGGACTTCAAATACAGTATCTTCTTGGCAGCCTTGAAGTTCTTCTACAGTTCTAGGTCCGAAAGTTTGTAAGCGTTCAATCACTGATTGAACAAGAACTTCTGGTGCAGATGCACCAGCGGTGACCCCAATTGTTTTGATGTTTTCAAACCAACTTGGATCAAGATCATTGGCATCGTCTACAAGTTTAGCGGGAACTCCCATTCTCACGGCAAGCTCTGCCAAGCGATTAGAATTTGATGAGTTTTTTGAGCCCACTACTACCACAAAATCAGATTGTGTGGCTAAATCACGTACTGCTTGTTGACGATTCGTTGTAGCATAACAAATATCGTTTTTACGCGGTCCCTGAATTGCTGGATATTTTGCTTTTAGCGCTTCAATTACATCATGCGTATCATCAATCGAAAGTGTCGTTTGCGTCATGAAAGTTAAATCTTCATCAGCACGTAATGGTAAGTTAGCAACGTCTTCAACATCTTCGATAAGGAAGATGCCACCTTCTGCATTGTCATACTGCCCCATTGTTCCTTCAACTTCTGCATGCCCTTGGTGTCCAATTAAAATTGCTTTAGTCCCGCGACGACTTGCACGGGCTACTTGCATATGTACTTTCGTGACTAGTGGACAGGTTGCATCAAAAACACGTAAACCACGATCTTTCGCTTCTTGACGCACAGCTTGCGAAACCCCATGTGCAGAGAAAATTACGATTGCCCCATCTGGCACCTCAGATAATTCTTCTACAAAAATTGCACCGCGTTCGCGTAAGCCATTTACAACAAAACGATTATGTACCACTTCATGGCGTACATAAATCGGACTACCATACAGTTCTAATGCTAATTCAACGATACTAATAGCGCGATCAACCCCCGCACAAAAGCCTCGTGGATTTGCTAGTATAATTCTCATTTATTCCCCGCTTTCGCTTTTTTATCTCTTCTCACTGTATCTAAAATCAATAACCCCGCACCGATACAAATTGCAATATCTGCAACATTAAATACAGGGTAATGCCATTGGTGATAATGAAAGTCGAAAAAATCGACTACATAACCTCGTGTAAAACGATCATAGGCATTGGAAAGTGCTCCGCCAATAATTAAGGCGTAGCCTGAGTTTTGTAAAATTTGGGTCCGTTTATTGCGTACCATTAAAACGAATAGGAAAAGTGAAATAACGACAGCTAACCCCTCGAATAAAAATTTCTGCCAGCCAGAATGATCGGCAAGAAAACTAAAGGCAGCGCCAAAATTTCTCACATAAGTGAGATTGAATATAGGTAAAATACTCACACTTTCATACAATGAAAAATGTTCTACAATCAAAAACTTAGTAAACATATCTAAACAAATTACCGCTATGATAAGCCAGGTAAAAACGATGCCAGATTTTTTCATTTGCTACTTTCCTAAATCATTTATGTAAAGTGTGCAGTATAGCACGATTTTTCTGCACGACTCTTAAAAAATATACGCCCCGATTTTCGCCAAAATTTTTGTTATTTCTTATCTTACTTTTAATAAAAAGCCTCTGAAAGCTCATCACCTTCAGAGGCTTGATTTATTACACTATCAATTAAGCAAAATGACGCACTTCACCTTCGCCAGCCACGTTTTCAACACAACGTGCGCAAAGAGTTGGATGTTCCGCATTTTGACCGATAGTATCGGAATAATGCCAACAACGTGGGCATTTTTCTGCTTGTGAGCGTTCTACTTTCACTGCAAGACCTTTCACTTCGCCTTCAGCAACATCTGCGTCAGCAAGTGATTTCACAGTTGCTTTTGAGGTAATTAAAACGAAGCGTAATTCATCGCCAAGCGCTTCTAAAAGCGGTAAGTATTCTTCATTTGCATAAAGCGTTACTTCTGCTTCTAAACCACCACCGATAACTTTATCATTACGAGCTTGTTCAAGTACACGGTTTACTTCGTTACGTAATACTTGAATTTGTTGCCAGTATGCATCGCTCATTTTTTCGTTATCGTCTAATGCGAATAAATCTTTGTAGAATTCTTCAGTGAAGACAAATTCACTACGCGTACCTGGAAGGGCTTGCCAGATTTCATCTGCTGTGAATGAAAGGATTGGCGCAATCCAACGTACTAATGCTTCAGCGATGTGCCATAATGCAGTTTGGCAACTACGACGTGCAAGGCTGTCGGCTTTTGTGGTGTATTGACGGTCTTTAATGATATCAAGATAGAATGATCCCATTTCTACTGAGCAGAAACGCATTAAACGTTGTACTACTGAGTGGAATTGGTAATTTTCATAGTCAGCTTCAATATCATTTTGCGCTTGTAACGCACAATCTACAGCCCAGCGATCAAGTGGTAACATATCTTGCGGTGCAACAAGATCAGTTTCTGGATTGAAACCATTTAAGTTAGCAAGCAAGAAGCGCGCGGTATTACGAATACGACGATAGCTATCTGCAGCACGTTTTAAAATTTCATCAGATACGGTCATTTCACCCGTATAGTCTGTTGATGCTACCCATAAACGTAAGATATCACCACCGAATTTATCCATCACTTCTTGAGGTGTTACGATGTTACCGATAGATTTAGACATTTTACGTCCTTGTCCATCTACGGTGAAACCGTGAGTTAATACTTGTTTGTAAGGTGCTTTGTTATCTGTGGCGGTTGAAAGCATTAAAGATGACATGAACCAACCACGATGTTGATCTGAACCTTCTAAGTATAAATCAATGTCCGCACCGTTAAATTCTGGACGGCTTTGTACCACTGATGCGTAAGTTGATCCTGAGTCGAACCATACGTCCAAGGTATCCATTACTTTGCGGTATTGATCGGCTTCATCACCTAATACAGATTTAGGATCTAAATCCCACCATGCTTGAATACCTTGTTTTTCAACAAGTTTTGCTACTTCTTCTGCAATTTCAACACTGCGTGGGTGAAGTTCTTCAGTATCTTTATGAATGAATAATGTTACTGGTACGCCCCAAGTACGTTGACGCGAGATACACCAGTCTGGGCGGTTTTCAACCATTTTTTCAATACGCGCTTGACCCCAATCTGGAATCCAACGTACAGATTTGATTTCGCCTAATGCTTTTTCACGTAATCCGTGGTTATCCATACCGATGAACCATTGTGGAGTGGCACGGAAGATAATTGGTGTTTTATGGCGCCAGCAATGTGGATAGCTATGACGGATTTTTTCAACTTTTAATAACGCGCCCACTTCTTGTAATTTTTCGATAACAAGTGGGTTCGCTTCAAAGACTTTTTTGCCTGCGAAGAATTCGGCTTTATCTGTGAAGATACCGTCGTTATTAATTAAACCAACTAAAGTTACGCCATTTGCTTGAGAAACATTAAAGTCATCTAAACCGTGGTCTGGTGCAGTGTGTACTAACCCTGTACCACCTTCAGTTGTGACGTGTTCTCCAAGAATAAATGGTACATCATACGCATAGAATGGGTGATGGAACATTAAGCCGTTAAGGTTTTCACCTTTGGTTGTGCCAAGAATTTCATAGTTTTCCCAGCCCATTGTTTTCGCAACGCTTTCAACTAATGCTTCAGCAAGGATAAATTGGCGATCGCCAACTTTTACCACTTGATATTCTAAATCGCCGTGTAAAGAGATTGCACGGTTTGATGGAATTGTCCAAGGGGTAGTGGTCCAAATAACGGCTTCAATTTCACCTGCATCAGTTAAACCAAAACGTTTTGCAACTTCTGCGTTATCCGCTGCTTTGAATGCAACATAGATAGATGGTGAAGTTTTATCTTCATATTCTACTTCCGCTTCCGCTAATGAAGACGCACAGTCTAAACACCAATGAACAGGTTTGTAACCTTTATAAAGGTGACCATTTTTGATCACTTTCGCAAATGTACGAATGATGTTCGCTTCGGTGTCAAAATTCATAGTAAGGTATGGATGATCCCAGTCCCCTAACACACCAAGACGAATGAAGTCCTTTTTCTGACCTTCAACTTGCGTTTTTGCATATTTACGGCATTCTTCGCGGAATTCTGCCGCTGAAATTTTTTGGTTTGGTTTTCCAACTAAACCTTCTACTTTCAATTCGATAGGAAGACCATGACAGTCCCAACCTGGGATGTATGGGCAATCGTAACCGAATGCAGTTTTTGATTTAATAATAATATCTTTTAAAATTTTATTAACAGCATGACCAATATGAATATTACCGTTTGCATATGGAGGACCATCATGCAAAATGAAAGATTTTTTGCCTTTTGAAGATTGACGAATTTTTTGGTAAAGATTTTTATCATACCAATTCTGTAACATTTTTGGCTCGCGCTGTGCCAAATTACCACGCATTGGGAAATCTGTTTGCGGCAGATTCAGCGTGTTTTTATAATCTGTAGTTTGATCTGTCATGAGTTAATTCCAATTCATATTATCTGTGTCAATAAAAATGAGCCGTATTATAAGCACAAAAGCACAAAGATTTAAAGAAAAAGCCGGCGTGCTTTGACTACGTCTTCACCCATTTTATTTCACATATAAAAATAGAAAGCACCGATGTGAATAACTTCATAATCGGTGCATGATAAATAAAAAAAGTAACCTTTTAATTTTCAAATAAGTTTTTATGTAATGCACGGACGATATCCGTTGCTTGCTCTGTTTGTACTAATAAGCAAATATTATTCGTACTTGTTCCATAGCTAATCATACGAATATTAAAATCGGCAAGGACATTGAAAATATCTTTCGCTAAACCAGGATGGTTATCAAGTTTATTCCCCACCAGCGCAACGAGGGATAGCCCCGTATCAACTTTTACGTTGGCAATCGCGTTTAAATCAGCAAGAAGTTTTTCAGAAAACGTCGCTTGCTGAGAACAACTGCAACCTGCACCAATTTTATCTAATACTAAAGTCACACTTAAATCAGAGGCATTCACCGTGTCTACCACGATATTATATTTTTCTAAAATCGATAATATTTTATTTAGAAACCCTGCCTCTTGTGACATATTTAGTCGGGAAAGCGTCAACAACGTTTGATCATGTCTTACAGCGATGGCTCGGAAGGTGGGGGTATGTGTCGTTTCTTTCGTTACCCATGTGCCACCTGCAGTGGGTGCTTTACTTGATCCAACATACACGGGAATATTGCTACGTACAGCGGGACGTAAAGTTGCTGGATGCAGCACTTTTGCTCCAAATGTTGCCATCTCTGCCGCTTCTTCGAAAGTTAAGCTATCAATACGGTAAGCTAAGGGGACAATTCTTGGATCTGTGGTATAGATACCAGCCACATCTGTCCAAATCAGTACATCTTTCGCCCCTAATACTCCAGCTAATAAGGCAGCGGAATAGTCACTCCCTCCACGACCTAACGTAGTTGTATGCCCTTCTTTATCTCGCCCAATAAAACCTTGCGTAACAACAATTTTTCCAACTTGAAGCAATGGATTAATATGGGTTTCTACATTTGTTTTTGTCACAATTTCATCTGGAATAGCTTTTCCAAAATGGTTATTTGTTCTCACAATTGTGCGTACATCCACCCATTCGGCATCTACCCCACGCTCACGTAATAAATGCACAAAAATAAGAGAAGACATCATTTCGCCCCGGCTGATAAGCTCATCGGTCAACATCAACGAAGGTGCACTGTCTGCAATGACATCAGCCAGTTCTTTAATTTTGGTTAAGTGTTCTTCAACATGAGGTCGAATGGTATCTGCATGCGATAATTCTGTTAAAATATTTTCTTGAATACGCACCACTTCCGCAAACAACTTCTCACGCTTATCCTGCCCACATCCATTTGCAAGTGCAACAAGTAAGTTAGTCACACCAGCAGATGCAGAAAGAACAACAACACGTGAATGGGGATCGGCAGCTAAAATGTCTGCACAAGCCTGCATAGAGGGAAAATCAGCGACACTTGTTCCGCCAAATTTTGCTACGGAAAGAAGGGGCATAATCTCTGTCCTTAATTCTTGTTATGATGCATTAATGGAAAATTAGTCATATTTATTACATTTTCCATTTCCTAATTTTTAAGAAAATAAAATTAATCCCCTATTCTAGTAGTGCGCGAATAAAAATACTACCTAAAAACACTAAAAAATATCAGCTTTCTTATAAATTCATTGCACCAATATAAAATTATTGGATAATAAAATTACTTTTTATCATTAAAGGATTTACTGAATATGTCTACTGAAAATTCTAAAATTAGTCAGGTAACATATGCGCTATTACCATCGATTATTTTACTTGTAATAGACTTATTTACCCTCTATTTACAACCCCAATCCTATGCAATTTCGCATTTATCTTTGGCTGTCGTTACAGCACAAATGTTAAGCTTATGGCTCTTCCTTAAGGCAGATATGTGCCCCGGTCAACGCGGACGCTTAATCAATGCGAATAAAGGGTTATTACTTTTCTGGATCGTGTGGTTATGTGTAAGTGGTTTTTCTAATTACAACTATCTCATCACAGACTTAGTCAGCATGTGTGGGATTGGCATGACCGTTGCGATTTGGCTCCAACCTAAAAAACATCAAGATCGTCTTCCATTTATTTACATGGGGCTCGGTATTGGTGCTGTGGCAATTTTGGTTTATTTAATGATGTTTATGAATACCCCATTCATTTATCTTCCAATTTTTAATCCATTTGCTCAGTTGTTGGTGGGAACGATTTTATTAAATCTCATGCTCATCTCTGCTAAAAATCGTTTACATAACTTTATGGCATTACTACCTATGACCATGCTCGTTGCATTATTCATAAATGCGGTCGTTATTTTTGGGTTATTAGGTTATTGCTATCTCCATAGCGTAGAATTTCCAAACCAAATTGCATGGATTCTTTATTTTGCTATTCATCTTCTATTACTGGTTATTATTAGCGCAGTTCTTTTCTTTGAAAAGAAATTGGATTATCTCATTTTATTAATTTTACTTATTTTAAGTGCCTCTCTAACCTTATGGGCAACCTTTACTTATTATCATTTTTAAGGAAAAACTATGACAACAACTGAGGCAATTATTGACCTTCAATTAGCGTGTGAAAATACGGATAATTTACCTACAGAAGCACAATTACAAACTTGGGCAAGTGCTGCGATTCAACCCAATACCACAGCAAATGAAATCACTGTCCGTATTGTAGATGAAGCAGAAAGTCATGAATTAAACCTGACTTATCGTGGTAAAGATCGCCCAACTAATGTGCTTTCTTTTCCATTCGAATGCCCACCCGAAGTGGAGATTCCTTTACTCGGTGATCTAATTATCTGCCGCCAAGTTGTAGAACGCGAGGCGCAAGAACAACAAATTACCTTAGATTCCCATTGGGCGCATATGATTGTACATGGTTGCCTCCATTTACAAGGCTACGACCACATTGAAGATGATGAGGCTGAAATCATGGAAAGCTTAGAAACGCAGATTATGCAAAATCTTGGCTTTGCTGACCCTTATGCTTGTGAAAAAGAAGACACATGCAACCACGCCGATTAATCCTCGTTGCGGGTGCTGAAGAGTGGCTCGATGCCCAATTCAGCACCCAATTTACTTCCAACCTCAGCCAATCTTTAGCGATCTTTTGCCATGATACGCAGGCTGGTCTGCCCCATTTAAATGCGGATATCTTCCCATTTTCCAAAGCTAAAAATGCCCTTGGTCAAGAATGGCAGACGATCTTATTTGATTGCCGAAAGGCATTGCATTTAGAGGCACTCGCTATTGCCAGTGGCACACTGCTCGCAGGTGGAACACTTTATCTTTGGATCAATGATTGGGAAAGTTTTCAATCGGAAAGAGATCTCGATAGTCTTCGTTGGGCTGACGGAATAATTCAATCATGCCCCCATTTTCGGAAAATTTTTCAAGATACTGTTAAAAATGCAGGTTTCCCGCTGTTCACTCAGCCACAGGCTATCCCCTTTTATCCTGTGCAAAGTGCTGATATTGAACCACTTCCCCTTGGTCCAACAGTAGAACAAGAAGGGCTTTTAAATAAAATTAAAACGCATCCCATGCAACGCTTTATCCTCACCGCCAAACGAGGACGTGGCAAATCGGCTCTAGCAGGATTTTTGGCAGAGTTATTATTAAAAGAAGATCCACAGCAACTATTGCTTACGGCAGCAAATAAAAAGGCGGTTCAAAAACTTCAGCAATTTTGCCATCTGCCGATCCCTTTTTGTGCGCCAGATGCCTTACTAGAAAATTTAGATGCCATTCGCCAACAAAGAAAATGGCTTTTTATTGATGAAGCCGCCATGTTACCGCTTCCTATGTTGCAAACCCTTTGCTCGGCATTTGAAAAAGTATTATGCACAACGACCATTGAAAGCTACGAGGGGACGGGGCAAGGTTTTAGCCTAAAATTCATGCAGAGTACGGCAAAAAATTTTCATGCACTTAGTTTAGATACGCCACTGCGTTGGCAACAGAATGATCCTATTGAAAAATTTATTGAGGATTTACTTCTTGTCGCACCAAATTCACTTAATAAACCGCAAAATTCCAATAGTACCTACCGCTTTTTACGCCAAGTACAATTAGATAAAAACACTGATCTTACTGATTTTTATCAATTACTAAAATTAGCGCATTATCGTACCACTCCCCTCGATTTACGCCGTTTACTCGACGCACCACGCCAGCAATTTTTTGCCGGTTATGATGAAGGAAACCGTTTACAAAGTGGTATTTGGGGTTTGGAAGAAGGTGATATGCACGATGAAGCGTTACTAGTCGCTATTCGCCGTGGAGAACGTCGTCCAAATGGAAATTTAGTCGCCCAATTACTGCTCCAAAATCATCTTGATTTACGCGCGGGGCAACTGCGTTCTGTACGCATCTCGCGCATCGCAGTCCATCCTGCGCTACAGAATCAAGGTCTTGGACAAAAATTGTTAACAGCGTTCCAGCAACAATTACTTGAAAAAGGTAATATTGATTATCTTTCAGTCAGTTTTGGATATGATGAGAAGCTCGCGTATTTCTGGCATAAAGCAGGCTTTCAGCTTGTCTATCTCAGTCACCAACAAACTGCATCCAGTGGCTGTTATTCCGCGGTTGGGGTGTTGCCTCTTACTCCGGCTGGGGAAGCATTTTGTAAAAGTCTTATCAATAATTTTCAGCGGAATTTTGCTTTATCGCATTACCCTTTGGAAAATCAACTTAGACGGAGCCAATCTGAAGATTTAGTGCTTTCAAAAAAACACATGGCGTTAACTGATATTGATAAAACTGCCCTTGCTGATTTTGCTTACGCACATCGCCCTTTTATCACGAGCTTGCCGGCACTAATACGGTTGTTAAAACAATATCCACAACATTTGCCATTAGTGAAGGACTTTCTTCATGACAAAAAATCTTATTTAAAACCGTCGGCACGCCAATGGCTTAAACAATGTCGCCAAGACGTAGCTTTGATTTTAAATGATTTCTAAAATGGTAACGCCCCGAAAATCGGGGCGTACCGTACGTCTCTTAATTTCTTTTATATCGGATTAGCAACATTTGGTATCTGGCTGTTTCATCGCTTTTAAGAACCAAAGTTGTTTTTGGAAATGACTTACATAGCCTTCAAATAGTGCCTGAACTTGGAAATCATCATTTGCACAGGCATCATTACGAATATCTGTCGCAGCTGCCAACATGAGTTCTGCATCAGCTTCCAACATACAAAGAACTTCACAGCAACTATAGGCTTTAGTTGGCGTTTCTTGCATCGTAGCAACGGCTAAATATTCTTTCATTGTGGCTAATGGCATTTCACCGCGCATTTTTAAAATTTCTGCCACTTCATCAAAATTTTCAAATGCTTGAGTGTACACTTCTTCTGTGTGGTGATGTAAAGCCACAAACATAGAACCTTGCACATTCCAATGGTAATTATGTAATTTCACGGTCCATACCATGAGGTTAGCAAGATAAGTGTTTAATTTTGTTGTACATACATTAGACATAAATATCTCCTTATTGAGCAATGGTTTTCGTGATGAGCATTTCTGCTTTAATGAGGTTATTCACCACATCTTGTTGAGTTAATTTACTCTCTTTCACAAGCGACTGGGTGCTATTAAAACTTACCTTAACGCCATATTCAGTTTGCGTCACTACCACTTTTAGTGGCAATTTTAAGGCGAAGAATGGGGTTTGTGCCATTTGGGATTGGAGCCGTCCAAACATTAACGTTACGGAACGCTCTATGCCTTTCTCTTTTTTATCTATCGGATTCTCAATTTTTTTAGAAAGTGGTAACCGTTTTTCGGCAAAGGCTTTCTCTAAGCGCGTAATGGTCGTATTAAAGTCATATTTGCTACAAAGCATATTGGCCACAGAGGCTTCACCTTGTTGAGTGACTTTATCGCCTTGAGTGACTGATTCAATATAACTTGAACTGAAGCTTGAAACATAGAAATTAGTAGAATTAGCCGGCTCGGACACACTGGCAATGTGGGACGGGCTTGATACCATTTTGGGCGCTTCCGCAAAAGCATGGGCACTTAGAAAAAGTGCGATGAAAGGCAAATAAAATCTGGTTTTTAACATAACGACTCCCCTTAATTTTTGAACATTTCGTTCATTAAGTTTTACCTTACTGGTTAAAATCTACCACATTTAAAAAAATTAGCTACAATTTCTATAATAGGTGAAGCTTAAAATAAAAAATCTTAAAATAATGGGGATAGTTATAATATTTTCGTTAATTCTTTATAAATTTTACGCCCCAAAAATCATAAATTTTTTCGATTTTTGAGGCGTCTTTTTTATTTTTCTATCAATTTTTTTGCATTCTGTGCAAGCAACATGAACCATTTTTGATAAGTCAAAAATATCTCTTCTGCTTTCGATTCTAAATAAGACTCAAAATCTTGTTGACTGGCGAGGCGTTTCCAGTAAGCGTCTACTCGCCAATTTTCATCTTGTGCAAGCGTATCTTTAATGAAATTAAGAATAAATTCTGGGTCGACATTTTCATTTTTAAATATCGCTTTAAGGAAATCCAAAAGCCCTTTTGAAGGTAATAGAAAAATCTGCGTTTGTGCAAGAATAAAGTCGTCAATATACCCGCGTAATTGTGTTCGCGCCATTTCGCGTGTTAAATATTTACCCAACTCCCATGCACTGTCATTTCCAATATAGTAACTCGGTAAATATGCCATTTTATCACTACCACTTGCCCATAAAAAAAGTGTATAAAGCCATGTGCTAATAAGATCTTTCTCATTAACTTTTGCTAATCTAAAATGGATAATTTGTTGTTTATTTCGGTATAAATGCCCAATATTACCTTGGAGTTTCACCCCGATATCGGGAAAGTCACATTGACGCCACTCACTTTCTTCTTGAGGTATTTGACCATTTTCATGAGGAAGATATTGCATTAATTGCTCACGAAATTCGGCTAATTTTTCAAAAAATTTCCTCGCTTCGATCTCTGCAAATTTTGCACGCGGGAGAATTCCCTTCAATTCCCATTTTTGCCATTCTTGAGTAAATTCATCAGGTGTATGCTGCAAAAGCTGGTTATTGATAAGATAACTTTGTAAATTGTCTAATTGAAAATTTTCTCGATCTTCAATGGTTTCTAACTCTTGACGGAAATAAACTCCAAGTTGTTTTTCAAAACAATAGCGTACAGGATTGACAATAAAACCAATTAAATCCTCAATTTCTATCGTTTCAATAACATTTTTTGAAGAAAGTGGTGCAATAAAACGTTGCCCTTCACTGCCATATTCCCCCTTTGCCATAAGCAACCATTTTCGCGCGAACGAGGGCGATTTTCCCATAAAATTTTGAGCCGAAAAGGCATTTAATGCGTGCTGCTTCCAAAGATAATGTTGGATTTCATCTGTATCGCCATCAGTATTTTCTTTAAGATAATCCATTAATTGATTTACCAATACCGATGGTTCTTTTACTGTATCATCATTCACTGATCGCCCAACATAACTGATATAAAAGTACTGTTGTGCGGAAAGCAACGCTTCCAAGAATAAATAGCGATCATCATCGCGGCGGAAACGATCACCTTTTTGGTGATGAAATTGCATTAAGTCAAAACTATTTGGATCTTGGATCCGTGGGTAATCGCTATCGTTCATCCCGAGTAAGCAGACTACTTTAAATGGGATCGATCGCATTGGTAATAGAGTACAAAAATTCATTTTGCCGAGTGTAAAGCGATAACTATTTTGATGTTCTTGCAAACGTTCTTGTAAACTTTGCGTAATCACTTCGCTATCAATCGGTAAAGGATAATCTCCTTTTTCGACATTTTCCTGTAATTTATCAATCGCCTCTTTGAGATAACACCAAATCTGGTTCTGCTGATTCGCATCAAAAAAGCGAGTAATTAATTCGGTTAAGCTTTCATGCCACACGCTGATAATTTGTGGCTCACGGAGAATACGTTGCCATGCCCATAGTGCCTCAATAAATTCAACCAATTTCCCAGCGAGTTGTCCTTGTAAGCCCGAGGTTCCATCTAAAGCTAAACTATCTTGCCAAATCCCATTTTCTTCACGCAAACTGTAACCCAATAAAATACGCTCTAAGCCCGCTTGCCATGCATTGTAATTCTTCAGGGCTGTTTCTGCGCTCGTTTCATGATTGGTGACGGGTTCTTTTTCTAATCCAAAACGAATACCCGCTGTTTTCACCCAATTTCGGATAAGCTCTAAGTCTTGTAATTCAATCTCAAACCGCTGGCGAATCATCGGAATATCTAAAAATTCCAGAACATCTTCAGCACTAAATTGACTATTTTTCAACTGGAGTAATTTTAAGAAACTTGCCACTAGCACATCACTTTCTGTCAATTTATTATCTGAAATGGCGAATGGTATATAAGGTTCGCTTTGCCCGAATACCGCTTGAATATACGGCGTATAACTATCAATATTCGCCACCATCACCACCACATCTTTTGGCTCAATATCAGGATGAGCATTAAAAAGGTGTAATAAATAATCCTGCAACACTTCCACCTCACGCATTGGGCTATAGCATGAATGGATTGTTAAAGATTGATCATCTTGGTTAAATTGCAAACTTCCCTTTTGAGAGGGGGTAAAATCTAAAATACGTTGCTGGATTTGATTTAATAACGTGCCTCCGTGGCTTTCTACATAAGCCTCAATCTCGTGGACGGGAACGGTATCTTGTGAAGCAAGTTCAGTAAGCAAATATAAAAAATCACGCCCCATTTTTCCCCATGCTGCAAGCAAAGGATGCCCAACTGCAAGTTCTTCCGCATAACTGGTCGTCATATGCGGTTGCTGAGCGATATTTTGTTGTTGCGTTTCTGAAATCCAAGGTGCCTGTGGATAACTTTCTAAAGGCTGTTGATGAAGATAATGTAGACGTTGTCGTAATTGATCTTTTTTCCAGATCTTCGGATCTAATACATCTCCCCAATATTCCTTACAACCACTGGTAAAAAATAAATGGATCTCACAATATTGACTTAATGCCTGTAACGTTTCTAAATGAGTGCGCGGTAATGCCGAGATCCCAAAGATAAATAAACGCTCAGATAAATTTTTTGGCGCTTGCTGACTTAAAAATTCGAGAAATTGATGATGTAAACTCGCACGGTGGTGTACTTGGGTACTTTGTGTTTCAGCTTTAATATCATCCACAATCGCTCGCCACAAAATCCCTTGCCATGCAATATCCTGTTGAATTTGGGTAGCAAGATGTGGTGCTTTTTCTTGGACATAACGTAGAATTTCTTGTGAGATCTCGTCATCTCGTTTTTCTTCCCAAGCGTTAATCCAATGAGGACGATACACAAGATATTGGTCGAACAGATCGGCGATTTTATAAGAAAGTTGATAACATTTCTGTTGTGCCATTTCCTGCGAAGTGGCGAGATAATAACGTAACGGAGAAAATTCAGGCGTATCTAAATAGTGAGGTAACAAACGCATTAACCGCCATACTAAACTATCTTTCTTAAAAAGGCTTTGTTCCTCAACATTCGGCAGGTTATCAACATAAAGTTGCCAAATAAAACTTGCAGGCATAGGGTAAGCAATATTACTCGCAATTCCCATACTCTCCGCTATTTGCCAATTTAACCACTGCTCCATCCCTGGACTTTGTACTAAAATCGTTTCCTTTTGGAACGGATTTGTTAAAGGACGAGATTGAATTAAATGTAATAAAATATCTTTTTGCGTTTCGAGTAGGTTGGAATAGTAAATGTAAAACACCCGCGAGCCCTCATAAAATGTTGATCATCTTATTTTAGCACGAACCTTTACATCCCCATTATCACATTGAATAAAAAAACGTCGTTGATTTTGGTAGACTTCCTGTTCACACTCTAAATGCAACCACTGTCGCTGGTGTTGATTATCAATAATTCGCTGAATTTGTACCTGTTGGAAAATCGTTTTTGCTTGCCGAGCTTGTTGAGTTTGCCATTTGAAAAAAATAATAGATACAAGGCTAAAACTCATTAATGTCACCAATACGCCCAAAAGCGAAATCCCACGCGATATTTTAATAGGTGTATTGATAATCATACCAACTCCCTTTCTGCCACGCCCATTTACCTAATTGATGTAATAAAATCGGTATGTTTTTGTCATACACCAAGCGGATTTTATCTTTACACCGTGAGGTGATTTTAGTTGTACATCGTTGTGTGTCTTCTACCCATGCCCCATAGCGATTGCGCTGTAAGCCGTAAAGTTGTCCTTGCGTGATAATCATCCCTCGCAGAGTCCCTTTTCCGCGAATATGTAAATTCCCTTTAGCGAGGATAAGGGCATACACCGTGCCTTGCACCACAATTTCATTTTCAGCTTTATCCAGATAATAAACAGACAACGGCATCTTTTTCGTTAAGACTAGTGGTTGTACGTAGGGGAAAATATGCAACTCGGTCAATAAATCTTCATGAACGTAGTCGTGCCATTGCTCCAATAAAAGATTTTTCTTCGGGACAGCTCCCAATAAAGGGAAATAACGACAAAAGCTCCCAAATTGTAATTTTGCCACGCCCAGATTTTCGGAAAAATTTATGCGAAAAGGCTGATGATCGTCCCGTTTTATCTCAGCGCATTGCTGTTTCAGCTTTTGGAAATCGGTACTTTCCTGCTCCAACTTCCAGTGGCTTTGCTGAGCCTTTTTATGGTTAAAATGAATTTTAGCATAGCGTGTTAATAACGTCTGACTTCCCCATAATGTCAGGATAGCCAGCGGAAGTAATAAAAATAAAATCGTTAAGCTAATGAAACCGTGACGTAATTGCATTCTCATCCTTTCATAAGTTAATTAGCGGGACAACGGCTTGAGTTTGATATTGAATATTGGGTTTATGGATAAGTTGCCCACTTAATTGAATAAGCACGCCACGATTATCTGCTATTGGTTTAAAATGTAGGGATAGAATACGGATTGCATTTTTATCAAATAGGCTCTCCCACTTCCCCTGATTACATTGATCCGCAGACATATAATTCCGACACGTTTTCTCCTCACAATAACTATCTACATCTTTCTTCTGTAGGCTTCTAGTTTGGAGCATCCCTTGATATAAACGATAGCCAAATAATTCATTTTCAATATTCGCCATCACATTATGCCCATTACGCACACAATATGTTTTTTTGTCATCTGCATTGCCACGATTATTCTTTCCGCCTAAACAACCACTTTGATCCAAATCGTAAAAAAATAAAATACAACTTTGAGCAACCTCGCCTAATTCCGCACTAATGCGCAACGCTTTCCAAATATTTGCTTGCTGAAAATAGCTAAAATTGCTTGCCATCACGCGATCATTAGGCGCATGAAATCCTGTTCGGCGAATATCGCGTACCATTTGGTCTAAGCGACTTTCAAGGGTTTGTTGTAAATACAGATAGGAGATTTGCTGTGTATTTTGAGATTGAATTTGCGTAAAAAATTTAATTAAAACAAAGAGTAACGTAATAGAAAGCACCATTGCGACCATTAAACTTAATAGGGTTTGTCCTCGATATAACATCTCAACATTTACCTTTTTCAACACGCATCGTTAAACGATCATTAAAAATAAATTTCTGGCATTGTTGTTTCAAAGCGAGAGCAAAATGATTGGATTTACTGCGCCCACGAAGCCCATTGAATAGTGTAATTAAATAAAAAGCATCGTTTTTAGGAATAATTAACTCGCCATTTTCAAACGGCGTATAGATAAGGAAATCTTTACACTCCGCCCCCGAACAATGACAAGTCGTAGGTATCCACGAAGATTGGCTAGGCTTCGCTAACAGGCACCAGTCCTTGGCATATTGCCCTTTATATCCCCAGAGTTCCCATTTATTTTGATAATCCACAGCTTGCTGTTTAATTTGTGCAATAAAAGCGCTCACTTGTTGGCTTTCACGCATGAGATGAGCGTTGTCATCAAAATTTTTCCACATAGAAAGACCGATAAAGCTTAATCCACTCATTAGCGAAAGGACAATTAATAACTCTAACGTTGAGAATGCAGATTTAATTGAAAAAGGCATATAAAAAATTAAATTGAGAAAACGAACATAGGAAGAGAATAGAAGGAAAAGGGATAATCTAGATCAAATTTGTACTAAATTTGCGTGTAAGATCGCAAAATTAAGATAAAAAATGCTAAAAAGTGATTATTTTAGAAATAAAAAAAATCCTATAAAAGGATATTTACAGACAAAGGAATAATTAAGATAAGTTGGTGGGTCGTGAAGGGTTCGAACCTTCGACCAATAGATTAAGAGTCTACTGCTCTACCAACTGAGCTAACGGCCCAATGAAAGGTTTCAAACTTGGCTATAAGTGGTGGGTCGTGAAAGATTCGAACTTTCGACCAATAGATTAAAAGTCTACTGCTCTACCGACTGAGCTAACGACCCGCTTATAGGTTTTCATAAATTGGTGGGTCGTGAAAGATTCGAACTTTCGACCAATAGATTAAAAGTCTACTGCTC